>NZ_LZJZ01000014.1 GCF_001667585.1 Mycobacterium sp. E2733 | reverse complement strand
TCAACCGCTCCCAGTAGTAGTCGACTTCCTCCTGATCTTTGCAGTGGATGGTGAAAGACACCGCTTCGGTGAACTGGAAATGCGGGCCGCCGTTGATGCCGATGAACCGGGTGCCATCCAGGACGAAGCTGCCGGATAAGACGGTGCCCGGTTCGCCGGGCCCGGCCTCCGTGGTTCGGTTGAGGCCCTCGATGTGCGAGTTCGGGAAAATCGAGGTGTAGAACTCGGCCGCCTCTTCCAGGTTGTGGTCGAACCACAGCGACGGGGTGATCGATGGCATTTGGTCGCGGCCTCCTTGTTGGCTCGTTGGTGTTGTCACCGGATAGACCCCGGCGACCGCGAAAACTCATCGCGTCGTCGACCCGCAGGACGGTGCTTAAGCCCCCTATGTAACGTCAGGTCGCATGAGCACCGTCAGCAGCAGCGTCCCCCAGACGGTCGAGTTTTCCGGTCTCGGCGGCATCACCCTGGTCGCCGACGAATGGAACGGCGGGACCGACGGCGCGGGACGGCCGAGCGTCCTCATGCTGCACGGTGGCGGCCAAAACCGGCATTCCTGGAAAAACACCGGTCAAACGCTTGCCGACCAGGGACTGCATGTCGTCGCGCTCGACAGTCGCGGGCACGGTGACAGCGATCGCGCACCCAATGCCGACTACGACGTCGAGACCCTGACCGCCGACGTCTTGAAGGTGATCCAGGCGATCGGCCGGCCGGTGATGATCATCGGGGCAAGCATGGGCGGACTGACCGGCATCCTCGCCGCCCACCGGGCGGGCCCCGCCGAGGTGACCCGACTGGTCCTCGTCGACGTGGTGCCGCGATTCGAGAAGGGCGGCAGCGCCCGCATTCGCGATTTCATGATCAGCGGGCTCGACGGTTTCGACTCGCTGGAGGAGGCCGCCGACGCCGTCGCCGCCTACCTCCCGTACCGGGACAAGCCGCGCAGCCCCGAGGGGCTCAAAAAGAATCTGCGCCTGCGCGACGACGGCCGCTGGTACTGGCATTGGGACCCGGCCTTCATGACCAAGCCCGGCGACGATCCCGAGCTGCGCACCGAGAAGTTCGAGCAGGCCGCGAAGAACCTATCGATTCCCGTCCTGCTGATCCGCGGGAAGCTGTCCGACGTGGTGAGCCCCGAAGGAGTCCGGCATTTCCTGGCCAGCGTGCCGCGCGCGGAGTTCGTCGAGCTGTCCAACGCCGGGCATACCGCGGCCGGCGACGACAACGACGCGTTCAGCGACGCGGTGGTGAAGTTCGTCATGCGGCACTAACCGGACGCGCTAGTTCGATGGGGGCGACCCGCTACGCCCCGCTACGCGGCGCTTGCGATCGCCACTAGTTCGCCGGCTTTTCGGCGTGCCCGCCGAACTGCTTGCGCATCGCCGACAGCGCCTTGTTGGCGAAGTCATCGAGCGAACGCGAGGCGAAACGGGACTGAAGCGCGGTCGTCAGCACCGGCGACGGGACGCCCTCGTCGATCGCCGCGATCGCGGTCCAGCGGCCCTCCCCGGAATCGGAGACGCGACCGGAGAACTCCTTCAGATCGGGCGAATCGTGCAGCGCGATCGCGGTCAGGTCCAGCAGCCAGGAGCCGATGACGCTGCCGCGCCGCCACACCTCGGCCACCTCGGGGATGTCGAAGTCGTATTGGTAGAACTCCGGATTCGACAACGGCGCCGTCTCGGCGTCGCCCTCCTGCACCTGCTTTCCGATGTCGGCGCCGCGCAAGATGTTGAGCCCCTCGGCGAGCGAGGCCATCATCCCGTACTCGATGCCGTTGTGCACCATCTTGACGAAGTGGCCGGCGCCGGACGGACCGCAATGCAGGTAGCCCTGCTCCGATCGGGCGACCTCGCCGTCACGGCCCGGCGTGCGTGGCGCGGCTTCCACTCCGGGAGCGACGCTGGCGAAGATCGGTTCCGCGTGCAGAAAAGCCTCGTCATCGCCGCCGATCATCAGGCAGTAGCCGCGTTCCCGGCCCCACACACCACCGCTGGTGCCGCAGTCGAGTAGGTGAATGCCATTCTCCGACAGCGTCTTTGCGTGGGTGATGTCGTCGCGATAGTACGAGTTGCCGCCGTCGATGACGATGTCGCCGGAGTCCAGCGTCTTGGCCAGCTCATCGATCACCCCGGTCGTGATGGTCCCCGCCGGCACCATCACCCAGACGACCCGCGGAGCGGTCAGCTTCTCGGCGAGCTCTTGCAGCGACGACACCCCGGTGGTCCTCTCCTCCCCCGCCATCGCCTTGACGGCATCGGGGTTGTGGTCATAGACCACGCATTCGTGTCCGTCCTTGGCGACCCGGCGGACGATGTTCGCGCCCATCCGGCCGAGGCCGATCATCCCGAGCTGCATCTTTTTCGTTCTCCTTACTGTGACGTCTGCTTAGGCAGCCACGGCTCTTGCCAGCTGCGGTGACCATGCAGCAGCGACTGCGCCGCGTCGGGTCCCCAAAAGCCCTGGTCGTAGTGATGGATCCGGCCCGGCTTGTCCAGCACGGGCTGCACGATCCGCCATGTCTCCTCGATGGCGTCCTCCCGGGCGAACAGCTGGCGGTCCCCGGTGAGCGCGGCGTACAGGAGCCGTTCGTAGGGCCGCACGGCTTCCCCGAGATCCTCGGCGAACGACGAGTCCAGGTGGACGTCATGCCATTCGGCGCCGACTTGGGCGGACAACTGCAGCCGCATCCCGGGATCGGGATCGATGCGCAGCACGATCTGGTTGGGCGCGGGCGGCCGGCGGTTGGGTAGAAACGAAAATCCCGGAACGTGGTGGAGGAACATCCGCACCTCGGTGACCTTCTCCGGCAACGCTTTTCCGGCGCGCAAGAAGATCGGAACGCCGGCCCAGCGCCAGTTGTCGATCTCGGTCCGCAGCGCGATGTAAGTCTCGGTTTGGGAATCCTTCGCCACCCCGTCGACGTCGGTGTAGCCGCGGTACTGGCCACGCACGCAGCGCTCGGGATCCAGCGCCGGCATGGCGCGGAACACCTCGGCCTTCTTGTCGTTCAGGTCATCGGCGCTGGGACCGACCGGGGGCTCCATCGCGACCAACGCGAGCACCTGGAGCAGGTGGTTCTGCACGACGTCGCGAAGGGCGCCCACCGCGTCGTAGAACTTGCCGCGGTCCTCGATGCCGAAATCCTCGGCCATGGTGATGTGGATTTCGGAGATGCTCTCCCGGTCCCACAGCTTGGCCAGGCCGTTGTTGGCGAAGCGCAGATATTGCAGCTCTTCGACGGGTTGCTTGCCCAGAAAGTGGTCCACGCGCAGGATCTGGTCCTCGTCGAGCACCGCACGCAGTCGGGCGTTCAGGTCGCGGGCCGAGGCCAGGTCGTGGCCGAACGGCTTCTCCACCGCGACGCGCGCGCAGTCCAGCAGGTCGGCCTTGGCGAGGTTTTCCACGATCGGGGCGAACAGAGACGGCGGCATTTCCAGGTAGTACAGCGGCCGGCAATCCTTACCGATCTTCTTGGCAAGTTGGCCGTAGAGCTTTTCGTCGGTGACGTCGCCGTGCAAATAGGACAGCCGGCCCGCGAGCCGGTCGAACACCGCGTCATCGAACTTCTCACCGGACGCCTTGATGGCGTCGCGGGCGCGCTCGACCAGCTTCTCGAGGGGGATGTCGTCACTGGCAACGCCCACGATCGGGACGTCCAACATCTCGCGCGTCTCGAGCCGATACAAGGCCCGGTACGTCATCTTGCGTGCGAGGTCACCGGTGATGCCGAATATCACCAGCTTGTTCGAAGAGTTGTCACCGCCGTCAGCCAAGCCCGCACCTCCGAAAGTCATCGGCTCTTCCAGACTCACTACCCGCGGCGGTCGGACCTAACACTAGACATCGCATACAGACCCGACAACCTCGAGTCATCGCGGCCTTTGACAGGATGCTTGCGTGGGTGACGCGCTGCACATCACGGTCTACGTCCTGGCCGGCCTCGCCACGATCGAGGCCATCGCGCTCGCCGTGCTGTCGAGGCTGCTGGTCCGCAGCCGCCAGGAGATTGACGAGTTGCGGCACCGCACCGACACCCGCAGTTGGTTGCTGTCGGGTGGGCGCGAGGCCGTCAAGACCGTGTGGCAAACCGCAAACCTGGTGCGCAAAGAAGGCTTCGGCGGCGCTATACGCAGTTCGATAGAAGACCTTGCCGACTGGGCGGAGGTGGAGCGTCCCGACTTGGCACGCGTCACGCCGGACGGCCGAGTGGTGATCCTGTTCTCCGACATCGAGGAATCCACCGCGCTCAACGAGCGCATCGGTGACCGGGCATGGGTGCGGCTCATTGCGGCGCACGACAAGCTGGTCACGGACCTTGTGCGGCGGCGCTCCGGTCACGTGGTGAAGAGCCAGGGCGATGGCTTCATGGTCGCGTTCGCCCGCGCCGACCAAGCGGTGCAGTGCGGCATCGACCTGCAGCGTGCGCTACGCAAGGACGCAAAGCGCAAGCGGCACGAGGAGATTCTGGTTCGGATCGGCATCCACATGGGCCGCTCGGTGCGGCGCGGCGAAGATCTGTTCGGCCGCAACGTCGCGATGGCGGCGCGGGTGGCCGCGCAGGCCGTCGGCGGCCAGATCCTGGTGAGTCAGCCGGTGCGCGATGCTCTCGCCGACTGCGACGACATCCGCTTCGACGCGGGGCGCGACGTCGAGCTGAAGGGATTCTCGGGCGACTATCGCTTGTTCGCCGTCGAGGCCCCGGCCGATCCCGACTCGGACTGAAAGCCCTCGCCGTCGTATTCGGCCAGCCGCTGGTGTAGGCGCGACCGGACCTCGTCGGCCGTGTAGGCGCGTCGTTTGCGTTGGTCGCGAACCACCAGTACGCCCCCTGCGACGACACCGGCGACGCCGGCCAGCCCAAGCCATTTCCACACGTTGCGCATGAACACAGGGTATTCGCGCTGTGATTAACTTGTGTGCGCTTGCAACTCCGAAACCCAAGGGCTGTACGTGTTCAACGACATGCCGACCGGCCTGATCCGGGATGAGTTCACCACTGTGCGCGACGGACGCGAAGCACTCGCCTGATGATGCTGACCCTCGAAGAGGCGCTGAACGAGACTCGCACTGGCGATCTCTGGCTGTTTCGCGGCCGCTCGCGGCCCGACCGCGCGATTCAGACGTTGACGAACGCACCGGTGAATCATGTCGGCATGACAGTGGCCATCGACGACCTGCCGCCGTTGATCTGGCATGCCGAACTGGGCGACAAGCTCGTCGACATGTGGACCGGAACCAACCACCGCGGTGTGCAGCTCAACGATCTGCACCAGGCCGTCGTGCAGTGGACGCAGCGTTACGGCCAGCGGTGCTGGCTACGTCAGCTGACACCCCATCCCACCCGCGAGCAAGAGAACAAGCTCCTTCGGGTGATCGCCCGGATGGACGGCACCGCGTTTCCCACCACCGCCCGGCTGACCGGTCGCTGGTTCCGCGGCCGGCTACCGACCATCAACGACTGGGTGCGCGGAATACCCTTGGTGGACACCAAGGTTCGCGAGCAGACCCGGCGCCGCCGGGAAGAGCGCAAGATGAGCCTCTCCACCGCCTATTGCGCGGAGACTGTGGCGATCACCTACGAGGAAATGGGATTGCTGAACACGGACAAGGACGCCAACTGGTTCGATCCGGGAAAATTCTGGAGCGGTGACATTCTTCCGCTGGCGCCGGGCTATCAGCTGGGCGACGAAATCGCGGTCACGGTAAGCGAAGTCGGCTAGTCGACCGACATCTCGCCCATTTCGGACCATCCGCTCGCGTCGATGGTCTGGTTGATGATCTTCGGGGTGGACTTCAGTGCCTGCGGGAGTTCTTGCATCGCCCGCTTGAAGTGGTCGCTGTTGACGTGGATGCCGCCGGCCTCACCGTCACGGAAAGCCTCCACCAAGACGTACTCCGCCGGATTGTCCAGGCTGCGCGACCACTCGAACCACAGATTGCCTTCCTCGGCACGAGTGGCGGCCGTGAAGGACGCGACGAGTTCCGGCCAGCGGTCCGTCCACTCGGGCTTGGTCTCGAACTTCACGACGATGAAGATCATTGCGGCCCCTGCCTAGCTCGCTTCTGGATGCTGCGCCCCGCCCGATCATGGCGAGCAGCGCCAGCATATCGGCCGGCGGGCCCCGCCGGTGGGCGGTACCGCCAGCAAAGTGCGCCCCGGGCGTCTTGAATAGACACCCAGGGCGCAACTCCCGCATGAATCTGTGCGAATCTCGGACCGCTGACCCGCACGCAAGTGGCCTGCCTCACAAAACTTGCGCAGGCCGAGCTATTTCACTTCGCAGTAGGTCCCGTGCTATTCGCATGTCGTATATGCGTCAAATAGTAGCCCGAAAGATCGAGACCTTCGCGAATTGTTTTCGTTAAGGATTCGCAATTCCCGGGTCGCCGGGCGGCGGCAGTTCGGGCGCCGGGGGCGCGGGCGGCGCGGGGGCCGCAGCGTCGACCAGGACGGGCGGCGCCTCCGGCGGTGGCAGTGGCGCCT
>NZ_LZJZ01000013.1 GCF_001667585.1 Mycobacterium sp. E2733 | reverse complement strand
GCCCCACCCACCACTACCCGTTCCGGCTGCTGCCGCCGAAGACCATGCGGGCTCCTGGGGCGGGGCCTTGCGGGTCCGCGCGGGCGCGGCCGCCGCCGGCGGGTGCGCGGCGGCCGTCTCGGAGGCGGGAATGGACAGGTCCAGCCGCGTCTCGATCCGCTCGACGCGCTGCAGCAGCGCCGACTCCGTGTCGCTGGCCGAGGGCAGCAGCAGCCGCGCGCAAACCACCTCGAGCAGCAGGCGCGGCGCCGTCGCGCCGCGCATCTCGCCCAGCCCCGCCTGCACGACCTCGGCGTAGCGGGTCAGGGTGGCCGACCCGAGGCGGACGGCCTGGTCGCGCATGCGGTCGAGCACGTCCTCCGGGGCGTCCACCACGCCGCGGCTGACCGCGTCCGGAACCGCCTGCAGCACGATGAGGTCGCGGAACCGCTCCAGCAGGTCGGTGGCGAAGCGCCGCGGGTCGTGGCCCGCATCGATCACCGACTCCACCGCGCCGAACAACGCCTCGGCGTCCGACGCGGCGAGGGCGTCCACCGCGTCGTCGATCAGCGCGACGTCGGTGGCGCCCAACAGCCCGAGGGCCCGCGGATAGGTGACATGGGGCCCCTCGGGACCGGTCTCAGAACCCGCCAGCAGCTGGTCGAGCACCGACAGCGTGTCGCGGGGTGAGCCGCCGCCCGCGCGGATCACCAACGGGACAACCGCGTCGTCGACGACGACGCCCTCCTGCTCGCAGATCCGCCCGATCAACGCCCGCATGGTCTTCGGCGGCAGCAGCCGGAACGGGTAGTGGTGGGTGCGCGACCGGATCGTCGGCAGCACCTTCTCCGGTTCGGTGGTGGCGAAGATGAAGATCAGGTGCTCGGGCGGCTCCTCCACGATCTTGAGCAGCGCGTTGAACCCCGCGGTGGTCACCATGTGCGCCTCGTCGATGATGAACACCCGGTAGCGGGACTGCGCCGGCGCGTAGAACGCGCGGTCCCGCAGCTCGCGGGTGTCGTCCACGCCGCCGTGGCTGGCAGCATCCAGTTCCACCACGTCGATGCTGCCCGGGGCGTTCGGAGCCAGCGCCGTGCACGACTCGCACACCCCGCACGGATTGGCCGTCGGCCCCTGCACGCAGTTCAGCGAGCGCGCCAGGATGCGCGCCGACGAGGTTTTCCCGCAGCCGCGCGGCCCCGAGAACAGATAGGCGTGGTTGATCCGGCCCGCTTCCAAAGCGATCGACAGCGGCTCGGTGACGTGCTCCTGCCCCACCACCTCGGCGAAGGTTGCCGGTCGGTACTTGCGGTAGAGGGCCACGGTCAGCAGGCTACCGGCGTCGTCCGACTAGAGCGCGGCTGGCGTGTGCTCGCCGTCAGCTCACACTTGACGCGGCGGAGACGAGCAGCGACTCCGAGGCCGCCAGCAGCGCACAAGTGGCCAGCCCGTCGACCGCATCGCGCAGGTCCGGCAGCGACGGGAACGTGGGTGCGATCCGGATGTTCTTGTCGTCCGGGTCTTTTCGGTACGGGAACGACGCGCCCGCATCGGTCACAGCGATGCCCGCGTCCTTGGCCAGCGCCACGGTCCGGCGCGCCGTACCAGGCAACACGTCGAGGCTGATGAAGTAACCGCCCTGGGGTTCGGTCCACGAGGCGATCTTGGAGTCGCTCAGCCGCTTGTCCAGAATTTCCAGCGCCAACTCGAATTTCGGCGCCAGGATCCGCTGGTGGCGCAGCATGTGCAGGCGGACCCCGTCGGCGTCGCGGAAGAAGCGCAGGTGCCGCAGCTGGTTGACCTTGTCCGGGCCGATCGACTTCTTCGCCGCGTACTGCAGGTACCACGCGATATTGCCCAGCGATCCGCCCAGGAAGCTCACGCCCGCGCCGGCGAAGGTGATCTTCGAGGTGGACGCGAAGACGTAGGGCCGGTTCGGGTTGCCGGCCGCGGCGGCCAGCCCCAGCACGTCGATCTGGTGAGCGAAGTCATGCGTCAACGTGTGCACGGCGTACGCGTTGTCCCAGAACAGGCGGAAATCGGGCGCCGCCGTCCGCATCTGAACCAGCCGGCGCACCGCCTCCCATGAGTAGGTGATTCCGGTGGGGTTACCGAACACCGGCACCGTCCACATGCCCTTGATCGCCGGGTCGACCGCGACCAGCTCCTCGATCAGGTCGACGTCGGGACCGTCGGCCAGCATCGGGACGGGGATCATCTCGATGCCCATCGTCTCGGTGATGTTGAAGTGCCGGTCGTAGCCGGGAACGGGGCACAGGAATTTGACGCTCGCCTCGTCCTTCCAGGGGCGCTGGGAGTCGACGCCGCCATACAGCATCGAGAAGGCGACGAGGTCGTGCATCAGTTCAAGGCTGGAGTTGTTGCCGGCGATCAGGTTGGGCACTGCGATGCCGAGCAGTTCCCCGAAGATGGCCCGCAGCTCGGGCAGGCCGTGCAGGCCGCCGTAGTTGCGGGTGTCGGTGCCCTCGCCGTCGCGGTAGTCGTCACCGGGCAGGCTCAGCAACTGGTTGGACAGGTCGAGCTGCTCGGGCGCCGGTTTGCCGCGGGTCAGATCGAGGGACAGCTTCTTGGCCTGCAGATCCGCGTAATCCTGCTGGTTGCGCGCATGCAGAGCCGCTAACTCTTCAGGGCTGAGGGAATCGAAAGACACCATGGGCCCTTTCGCCTTGAACGCTGGAATCATCAGTGGCGATCGCAAGCGCGGCGGAGCCGGGCGAAGCGGGTCGCCACTCATCGGACATAGGGGACCCCGCGCACCCGACAGAGCCCATTGACCCTTGCTGCCTTCCGGCCCTGGGGGAGTTCACAGGATAGACGCCGCGCGGGGTCCACGGCGAGTCTAATACCTCGGATGAAGTAGCCGACGTGCGACTCCAGGGCCGTGGGGGCCTCGGTTACCATGGCCACGGAGGATTCGCCTAGTGGCCTATGGCGCTCGCCTGGAACGCGGGTTGGGTTAACAGCCCTCGCGGGTTCAAATCCCGCATCCTCCGCAATTGGTCCGCCATGCGGACAGCACGAATTGGTCTGGAATTGGGTCGGCCGCCTTTAGGCTGGCGTGGACTCACCAGCACGAGGAGGGGTATGGGGCGCAAGATCGCCGTGCCGTGGCACCTGCTGTTCTCCATCGCCGCCGGCGTCCTCTACTTCTTTTTCGTGTTGCCCCGTTGGCCGGAGCTGATGGGTGACACGACGCATTCGTTGGGGACGGGGCTTCGGATCGCGACGGGCGCGCTGGTCGCTCTGGCCGCGCTGCCGGTGGTGTTCAACCTGTTGCGGGTGCGCAAGCCGGAGTTGGGGACGCCGCAGCTGGCCCTCACTCTCAGGGTCGCCTCGATCGTGGCCCATGTGCTGGCCGGCGTGCTCATCATCGGCACGGCGATCAGCGAAATCTGGCTGAGCCTGGACGCCGCCGGGCGGTATCTGTTCGCGATCTACGGCGCCGCCGCCGCGATCGGATTGCTCGGGTTCTTCGCGTTCTACCTGTCGTTCCTCGCCGAGTTGCCGCCGCCCCCGCCGAAACCGATCAAGGCGAAGAAACCCAAGAAGCGTCGGTTGCGCCGCAAGGCGGGCGAGGAGGCCGACGGCGAGGAAGACGGCGAACCCACCGACGAGGCTGAGGCCGAGGAGACAGAGGCCGAAGAGGCCGAGGCCGACGAGTCGGAGGAAACCGAGGCGGTCACGGCCGAGCGCTCCGAAGAGACGGCCGAGGTGGCCGCGGCTTCCGAGCCGACAGAAGAGCCCGCCGAGGCGGAAGAGCCCACCGAGGCCAGCGAGGCCAAGTTGCGCAACCGCCGCCCGACCGGCAAGGGGTCGCATCGGATGCGGCGCCGGCGCACCAGGGGCGGCGTCGCCGTCGAAGAAGCCCTCGACGAGGAATAGTCAGTCGCGCCGCCGCAGGCGCTCCACGTAGGCGGCGATGCGTTGCAGGGTCCCGTCCGAGCCCCACATCTGGCGGACCTCGTCGTCGACACTCCGGCCGTCGTGGATGCGCGCCATCGTCGGGGCCCGCAGCTGGGTCTTGGTCTGCCGATAGGCGTCGGCCGGGACGCCACCGAGGTCGGATGCCTCCGCCACGGCCGCCTCGAGGAGATCGTCTTCGACCACCCGGTGGGCGAGCCCGCGGGCCACGGCTTCCGCACCGCGATAGGTGCGCCCGCCCAGCAGCACCTCCTCGGCGCGATCGCCGCAGGCGTAGCGCATGACCTCCAGCGCGGCGACCGGGAACGGCACCCCGACGCGCACCTCCGCCGCCCCGATCTGCGCTTCGGGGCCGATGAGCCGGCGGTCGCAGGCGCACGCGAGCACACATCCGCCCGCGATGGCCGCGCCGTTGATGGCGGCGACGGTCGGGCCCGGATAGGCGAACATCGCCTCGAACGCCGCCGACAGCGCCGGGACCAGCCGGTCGGTGTAGCCGGCGCCGCCCTGCACCACGCGGTTCAGGTCGACCCCGGCGCTGAACGCCCGGCCGGCCCCGGTGACGACCAGCGCGCCGGCGTCCGAGCGACCCAGATCGTGGACGGCCAGGGTCAGCTCGTCGAGCAGCTCGACGTCCTGGGCGTTGACCGGACCCGCCGACAGGGTCAGCACCTGCACGGTTCCCACGGTCTTGATGTCGATCATCGTCACGTCCCCGGTCAGCGGTTCACGGCCGCGATGACGACCGGAATGTCGGTGTTCTCGTCGGTGTGATAGCTCGCGCACACGCGGTGGTAGCCGTCGGCGATCTGTAACGGCACACCGGTCGGGAAGTCGCCGCGGACCAGCAGGATGGGCGACAGCGGTTGGCCCTTCTCGATCTTGGTCAGGTCCGCGGCGACGTGCGGATTGTCGACCGGCAACAGGCCCAGCCGCGCCGCCCGCAGGATGTCCTTGGCCTTGCGGTGTGTGACCGTGCCGGCCTTCAGCTTCTTGATCACCTTTTTGACGGTCGCCGAGTCCGCGACCATCGTCAGGTAGTCCGCCGCCGCCGGAAAGTCATGGGCCTCAGGCTTTTCCAGCCACTTCACGCTCAGCATTGAGTGCCTCCTTCGCCCGCGCCGACCTCGACGCAGCCTACCGGTTCGACGCCACGAAATTTGGGATCGGTAGCGAATCGGGCGATCTGTACTTGCGGCATGGCGACGCCAGCGGGGCGGCGCACGGAGGAAGGGAACCGCAAGTGAAACGTCTTCTCGCGGCTGCGATTGGGACACTGGGCGCCGCATCGGTGCTGGTGGGGTGCTCCAGCGGCGGCCACTCGGCCAGCCCGGCATCGAGCACGGCACCCAGCGTCGCCAATGGCGGCGGGGCGCAGGTCAAGGTTGGCGGCACCGACCTGGCGGGCCTGGACCCGGCCTCGGTGACCTGCGTCAGGACCGGCGGCAAGATCGACATCGGCAGCGGCTCCAGCGGCGGACGGCAGGCGCTCGCCGTCGTGATGACCGACGAGTCCACGCCGAAGGTCGAGTCGCTGGCGATGGTGGTCGACGGCAACGCCCTGTCGGTCAGCAACAACATGGGCGCGAAGGTCGGTTCGGCCAACGTGGCGGTGGACGGCAAGACCTACACCATCACGGGGCAGGCGCAGGGTGCCGACCTGAAGAACCCGATGGCCGGCATGATCAGCAAGGACTTCAACATCAAGGTGACCTGCGGCTGATCGGTTGCGACCGAGCGGCGGATGTGCCTGGATCGCGCGTCCGCCGCTCGCCGCTTTCCCTGCCCGGGCGACACCCGCGGACTTATGATGCAGCCGTGTCGATCCCCGGCGAGTTGGACAACGCGCGCCGCCTGGCGTTCGCGGCCGACGAAGCCGGGGCGCGTGATCTGCTGCTTTCCCTGATACCGCGCATCGAGCGGGAAGACCGGGACGATCTGATGCTGGAAGTCCTCGCCCAGCTCGGCGAGATCTACCTCGAGCGCGGCGCGAATGACGGCGTGCGCGAATCCATCCGGCGCATCCAGGACTGCGTGGCGATCTACGCGAGCATGCCCGCCGACGCAGGCATCACACACATGATCCACCGGTACTCGCGGCGGGCTCAGTTTCTGCAAACCGGCCTGGCCGGGGCCAGCGGCGATCACGAGGGAGCGGCGGCGGCGCTGGCCGCGTTGGACGACGACGCGGATGTTCCCGGCCTGGCCGACGAACATGCTCGCCTGCGCATTCACGCGCTCGTATTGTGCGCGACCGCGCTGTGCGACGACGACCTGCACGCCCGGTCGGCCCCGTTGTGGGAGAAGGTGGTTCGCGGCCTGGTCGACTACCGCGAGAGCGGCGAGGCCGCCGACCACCTCCGGGTCGTCGCCGGCATCGGGTACGGCAGGTTCTGCGTCCAAACGGGCCGGCTCCCCGAAGCCGATCCGTGGCTGCGTCGCGCGGAAGCCCGGGCGCAGGCCAACGGCTGGGAATTGGCCACGGCGCAAGCACGATTGGAGCGGGCGGCGGCGCGCTGGGCGGCCAACGACCACGCCGGCACCGAACAGCTGGTGTCGGAGGCCTACCCCGTCATCGCCCGCCATGCCCGGGCACACGACGTCGCCCGGTGCTGGCTGTATATGGGGCTCACCCGGCTGGGGGCCGGCGCCCTGGAAGCCGCCGACGAGTGCTGGGAACACGCCGAGCGGCACTGGCGCGAACTGGGTAAGCCGCTGCATCTGCACCGTATCCTGTTGCAGCGCAGCTGGATAGCGATCTTCTGGAGCCGCTTCGCCGAGGCGGTCGAGCTGATCGCCCAGGCGCGCGAACTGCTCGACTCGTCGCCACGCAGCAGCTGGCTGCAGTACGCACTCCTCGACAATCATCTCGGCACGGTGTGGCGCGCGGACGCATTGGCGGACCTCGGTTTCGACAGCTCGGGCGATCCCGACGAGACGCTGCAGGAAACCGAGGCGCGGCAGGCGGAGGGGCTCGGCATCCTCCACGGGGAAGTCGGCACCGACGAATACCGGCGCGGCATGACGAAGCTTCAGCAGGCCGCCGAGCTGAAGGTGCCGGCAGCCCTGGCGGTCGACTCGGTGCGGTATTCGATGGCCGACACCGACGCGCGATCGCGCTGGGCCACCAGCATTTCGGCCCCCGTCCTGGCCGGTGCTTTCGCCGTCGCCTGGGAATGGGAGAACACCGAACTGATCAGTGAGCTGGTCGAATATCACAGCGCGCGAGGGACTTTCGGTACGGGCCCGCAGCGGCCGCCAACCGGCGAATGGGCGTCGACGGCCACCGCCCCGGTTGCCCTGGACGCCGACCTGGAGCCGGCCCCCGCGCTGGCCGCGGCCGGCTCGCCGGCCCCCGGTGGCGCATCGCTGACCCGGCTGGGACCGTTGCCGCCGTTGCGGATGCAGCCGGACACCGAGCCGATCCTGAGTCGCTATCGGACGTTGGCTTTCCAGCGCTACGGCCGCGACGTCACCGCGACCGAGCCCGCGTGGTCGACCTGGCCATGACCGACGCCGGCCGGGCCACCCTGATCCTGCGGTACGCCGACGTCGGGATCGCCACCTACGCCAGCTTGCGGGTCGTCGGCGAGCCGTCGCGCACCGTCAACTGGGTCATCGAAGAGCCGCTGCTGCTGGCGGCGCTGGAAGAACTGGCGAACGCCCTGCCCGAGCCGCACGGCGCCGAGAGCAGGCGGGACGCCATCAAACGCGCGCTCACCACCGGGCCGTTCGCGACGACGGAGAGCGAGTTGACGCTCGCCTACATCCTCGGGGTGCTGCTGATCGGCTCCGCCGGCTGGCAACTGCTGGCCGAGTCCGTGGCCACGCCGCGCGCCGTCCTGTTCGTCTCGCCCAGCGCGCGGCTGGCGCGCGTCCCGTGGGGGCTGCTGGCGGTGCCGAAATCGGGTCCAAACAAGGAAGAACTGGTGCGCGCCCGCCAGGAGGCCATCACCGCCAGCGGCCGGGCAGCGGCGCGAATCCCCTGGCAGCTCGCCGACATCGGGAAGCACACGGACGGCCACCGGCTGATGGAACTGGTCGACGTCCTGATGGCGGTGCCGCCGAACATCGTCCACTCACCGCGGGCGCCGGCCGGATGGGACGCCAGGAAGGACGGTCCGCCGCTGCTGGTCCTCGACCCCAGGGTGCCGGGGCAGCGCCCGGACTCCGCGCTGGGGTCGGTGCTGGGCAGGCCCGCGCCGGAAACACCGCTGGCGCGGCACTTCTCCGACGTGCTGGAGCACCGGCCGGTCCTGCCGGGCATTGAATCTCCGGCCACCGCGGTCGAACTGTTCCGTCGGCAGGACGCCGATCGCACATGGCTGGCCAAGCTGCTGGCTCAGGCCCCGAGCAGGCTGCTCTACGTCGGCCACGCGAGTTCGGCGGACGGCCAGGCCGATCGGGCCGCGCTGCACCTGGCCGATACCGCCGAGGTGCCCGGCGACGCCGACGCGATCGGTGATCACCGCCCGCTGACCGCGTCGGACCTGATAGCCCTGCAACTGCCGATGCCGCCCCGGGTGGCCCTGCTCGCGTGCGGGTCGGGCGGCGACTATCAATTCGACGAGGCGACCGGACTGGTGGCGGCGATGATCCTGGGCGGCGCACAGTTGGTGACGGCTACCCTGTGGTCGCTGCCCACCACGGCGGCGTATCGGCAGTTCGCCACGGCGGCCGCCGATCCGATGGCCGACGTCGTGGCCGCCGTGGATCGCGCGCATGGCGCGGAAGGAGACGCCGGGTGCGCGGTGAACCGTTGGCAGCGTGAGCAGATGCGGCGCTGGCGCGACGGCGAGGTGACGGCCTGCCCGTTGTATTGGGCCGCGGTTGCCACGTTCGCGGTGGACGGCGCACGGTAGCGACTCACGGCGAGGCGACGAAGGCCGCCTGCACCGCCAGCACGTCGTCCGGCAGCGAAAGTTCGTCGCGCGCAGCGGGATCAAACGCCACCAGAACGACCAGGCCGGGTCGCAGCATCGACAGGTCGACGTCGCCGCCGCAGCGCGCCAACTTTCCGATGAAGGTTTCCCCGGAGACGGCGACCACCTCGATGAAAACCTGCCGCTCGACGGTGCGCACGGTGCCAACCCCGACGGCGCGCTCCCCGCGGCCGCGACGGCGGGCGTGCCTGATCCGGTCAACCAGCACCCACAGCTTGTTCATGCGACCAGGGTGAGGCCACCGACCGGCTACCGAACCCAAGTTTTCGGCTGCCGCGTTTCGCGCGGTGGCCCTATTCTGTGCTGATGAGCCCGGATTCGCAGCTGGCCGTCGCGGTCGGCCACCCACGCCGGTCGGTGATCGACGGAGCATGGCGGGCGATCGGTCCCGGCGTGGAGGTGCTCAGCAGCGACGACGGCGGCCCATTGAGCCGCACCGTCAAACGCATCATCGACCCGTTGGTGCTCCGGTTGCGGTCGAACCCGCAATATTCGGCTCCCGTCGTCGCCCCCGAGACGGCCGCGGCGATGTACGACCTGATCGTCGGCAACGGCGCCGAATTGCGCTCGGCCGCAGCGTGGTTCGAGGTCCTCAAATTGGAGCGCCGCCGGCAGCGCATCCGCACCGGAAACGCGCAGGAACTGTACTTCCCGGTGTGCTACGAGCTCGCGGTGACGAAAGGCCCACCGGCACCGCAGGATCGCGAGACGGCCGCCACCGTGCTGGGCGACATCCACCAGGGCCGTGACCGCACCGCGATCGAGGTGCTGCACCAATACCTGGCCGATCCCGAAGCGGTCGCCAAGCTGGCCGACCAGCTCGACCGCAGCTGGCGCGACGTGCGGGCCGGCAACACCGTCACCGCCCCCTTCCTGGCCGAGCTCACCACCGTGCTCGGACCGGCCAACAGCCACCGCAGCGCGACGGCCCGGCAGCGCGTCTGGTCGGCGATGATCGCCGACGCGACGCCGTACAACCTGGGGGCGTTGGCGCGCGTCGATGGGGCGGAACTACCGTGGTCGATCGTCGAACTCGGCCTGAGTTCGGTTGCCCCGCAACGACCTCCACAAGTTGCCGGCGAATCCGACAGCGACCGGCCGCTGGACCGCAGCGTGGTCGACCGGGTGCGCGCGACACTGCGCCGCGCCCTGGACCGCGACGCGCTGCCCGACATCCCCCTGCTCTGCGAGGAGGAGGTCGACCGGGCCTGCGCGCCCTGGGGGCTGATGGCCGAGGACAAACAGGCCACGCTCGTCGCTGGGGTCGAGGTCGCGGTGGAGCTGGCCCCGCTGGACCCATCGGTCGCCAGCCGCTACGCCCTGGCGGCACAGATTCAGGCGCGGCTGCGCAAGGAGGCCTACGTGCTGCACGCCAGGCGCTACCTCGCCGAGGGCGGCCCAATCCATCCCCGCCAGCGGCAGGTGGTCGACGACCTCGCCGCGTACCCGCAGCCCTACCTGAGCCGGCTGTGGGCGCGGCTGCACGGCCGCGACGTGTGGCAGGAGCCGTGCGACGACGTGGACGACGTGCGGTCGCTGCTCGAGGGCGTCGCGCGGTCGGTGAGCCTGGACCACCGGCAGCGGATCAAGGCGATGCTGGAATTGCAGGTGGCCGGATGAGATTGGTTGCCGATTCCGGCCTGTGGAGCACCGGCCCCGCCAGCGAGGCGACACCGCTGGCGGCGGTGCTGGAGGTCAGCGGCGCGGTGCTGTCGTGGACCCTGGACGACCACGACGACGCGGCGGCCCACATCACGTTCACCGATCGCGGCCGCGCCGACTGGCTTTGGCGGATCCTCGGCGAATCCGGACACGTCGCCCTGGCTTCGGCGGTGGGGTCGGCGAACGACCCACACGGCATCGACCTCGCCGGCGTGGACATCCTGCCGGGCTCGGTCGCCCCGCTCCGCAGGCTGGCCGTGGGCCACTGGTTGCGGCGCTGGTGGCCCGCCAGCCGGCGCGACGGCATCGCCGGGCTCGACCGCGCGCTGCTGGACCTCGAAGTCGCGTTGCTGACCGCGGGCGCGCAGGGCTTCTTCGCCGACGACACCTTCGATTCCGATGTCGCGGGATTGCTGGCGCCGCACGGCGTCGCGCTGGCCGCGCACGTCGCAGACGGTGATCCGCGCGCGCTCGATCTGGTGCGGGCCGGCGTCGACCTGGCCGACGAACTGGGGGCGGACGGCCCAGGCTGGGCCGAACTCTATGCCGCCCTAGATGATTCGGACATATCCTTGAGCGTGCCGAGCGGCCGCCGCGACGACTACGCGCTGGCCGCCGGCGCGGGCGCGGGCCCGCGCACCGCGGCCCCGATCGCCCGCGGTGTCGCGTCGGTCAACTGGGGTGGAGTTCCGCCCGGCATCTTCGACGCGGGTGAGAACACCGTCGACTGGACGATCGAGGCGGCCGGGACGGCCATCGTGGCCCTGGTGCGGGCAGCGGTCATCGGACCGGACGCGCCCACCGGCGTCGAGGTGCGACTGCGCTCCGGCGTGATTTCCGGCGCCGGCGCCCTCGATGCCGCCGGCCGCGCGACCGTCCCGCTGGTCGACGGCGCGCACCGTGGGCTCACGGAATCGGCGGCGTGGGACCACGATTGGTCGGCGACGTCGGTGCAAGTCGGCGCCGACACCACGGAGTCGCCCGAAACCCGGCAACGCGTGCGACGGTGGGCACGGGCGCGGCTGGACCGGCCGGCCGACGACGCGTTCCTCGCCGAGATTCTGGCGGCCGAATCCGCCTACTAACACCGGCGCCCATTCCCTATGCTGAGCGAGTGCCAAACAACTATCGAGTGGTTCAGTGGAACACCGGCAATGTCGGCAAGAGCTCGCTGAAGTCGATCGTGGCCAACCCCACCTATGAACTGGTGGGCTGCTACGCCTGGTCGGCGGAAAAGGTCGGCCGCGACGCCGGGGAACTCGTCGGCATCCCGCCGCTGGGCGTGGCGGCCACCAACGACGTCGACGCGCTGCTCGCGCTGAAGCCGGACTGTGTGGTCTACAACCCGATGTGGATCGACGTCGACGAGCTGGTCCGCATTTTGTCCGCGGGCGTCAACGTGGTGACCACGGCGTCGTTCATCACCGGGGGGAACCTAGGGAACGGCCGCGAGAAGTTGGCGGAGGCCTGCGAGAAGGGCGGTGCCACGATCTTCGGGTCGGGGGTGAGCCCCGGTTTCGCCGAGCTGCTGGCCATCGTGTCGGCGATGGTGTGCAACCGGATCGACAAGGTCACGGTGAACGAGGCCGCCGACACCACGTTCTACGACTCACCGGAGACCGAGAAGCCGGTAGGCTTCGGCCAGCCGATCGACCACCCGGAGCTGCCGGCGATGGCGGCGAAGGGGACGGCCATCTTCGGCGAGGCCGTCCGGCTTGTGGGCGACGCGCTCGGCGTCGAGCTCGACGAGGTGAAGTGCGTGGCCGAGTTCGCCCAGACCACGGCGGATCTCGAAATGGCGTCCTGGACCATCCCCGCCGGGTGCGTGGCGGGCGTGTACATCAGCTGGCAGGGCATCGTCGGCGGCGCCACCCTGATCGACCTGAATGTGCGGTGGCGCAAGGGGCAGACGCTCGAACCCGACTGGAAAATCGAACAGGACGGCTGGGTCATCCAGATCGACGGGCAACCAACCGTGACCACCAAGGTCGGCTTCCTGCCGCCGCCGTACTTCGAGGCCACCACCATCGAGGAGTTCATGGACCTCGGGCACATCATGACCGCGATGCCGGCGATCAACGCGATCCCCGCCGTCGTCGCGGCGGCGCCGGGCATCGTCAGCTACACCGATCTTCCGCTGACACTGCCGCGTGGGAACGCCCATGTCAGCATGAAGCGGTGACCGCGAAGCGCATCGTCGTTGCCGTTGCGGCCGTGGCGAGTTGGGCGATGCTGAGCGGGCCGCTCGACTCCCCCGCCGCTCATGCCGACCCGTGCCCGGCCGTCGAGGTGGCGTTCGCCCGCGGAACCGGCCAGCCCGCGGGTGTCGGCAGCGTGGGCCAGGCGTTCATCGACTCGCTCGGCGCCCAAATTTCCGGGCGGTCAATGGGCGTCTACCCGGTCAACTACCCCGCGACCGAGGCCTTCGCGGCGAGCGCGCAGAGCGGTGCCGACGACTTGGTCGCCCACGTGCAGGACATGATGGGTCGCTGCCCCATCACCCGGTTGGTGCTCGGCGGATTCTCGCAGGGCGCGGGGGTGATCGACTTGGCCACGCCGGCCATGCCGCCCCAGGCGCCCGAGCACGTCGCGGCGATCGCCGTCTTCGGCAATCCGACGAGCGCACTCGCGAATCGGGTGTCGGGCACCGTGTTTCCCCCGATCGGCCCGCCGTACGCCGCAAAGACCATCGACATGTGCGCCGCCGGCGACCCGGCGTGCTCCGACGACTCCACCATCAACGTCTATGCGCACGCCTCGTATGTGCGGTCCGGGATGACGGCGCAGGCCGCCAGCTTGGTCGCCGCCCGGTTATAGGGTCGCCTTGCGCCGCCCGGACTTGGCGTAGGTGGCGCCGAGCTGCGGCACCCGCAGCGGGCCCTGATCGCGGGCCGCCAGGACGGCGTTGCGTAGCGGGCGGGCCAGGCCCGCAAAGGATCCCATGTCGAACAGCAACGGCGTCAGCAACCGGTTGTGGACGAAACCGAACGAACTGCCGGCCTCCGGGTCGGCCCAACCGAGCGTTCCGCCGAGACCGACGTGGCCGAAACCGCGGAGCAATCCGGGCACCGGTGATTCGTGGTAACCGAGGTGAAATGGCATGGGCACCACCATGTTCGCGTCCGGCCACTTCCGGCGCGCCTGGCCCGCCAGGCCGCGCGCCAGCTCCTCGGAGAGGTACTTCTTGCCGTCGATGCGGCCGTCGTTGGCCAGCACGGCATACATCTTCGCCAGCCCGCGGCCGGTCACCACCCCGTTGGCGGCGGGGACCTCCCCGTCGAGGAAGGGGGTGTCCCCCTTGATCAGGGAGACGACGCCGGGGAAGTACATCGCGCCCAGCGCGCCGGAGAACGGCAGGCCGGCCATCTTGGGTGCGAGGAAGTTGAACACCGGGGCGCGCAACCTGCCCTGCGGTATCAGGATCTCCGCCGGCTTGGTTGGCGAGCCTGCCGGAGGGCGGCCGAGGTGCAGGCCGTCGGTGTTGAGGGGACGCGCGACCTCCTGGCGAATCAGTTCCCGCATGCCCTTGCCCGTCACCGCCCTGGCCAGACCGGACAGCAGCCATCCGTAGGTCAGCGCGTGATAGGCCTGCACGCCACGCAAGTGGTCGACCGGCGCGGCGGCGAGGCGCTCCTCCATCAGGACGTGGTCCATCAGCTGCGCCTTGGTCACTCCGCGCAGGTGCGACAACCCGGAGCGGTGCCGCAAGACGTCACGGACCGTGATTTCGGCCTTGCCGTTGGCCGCGAACTCCGGCCAGTATTCGGCGACGGGCTCGTCGTAGGACAGCAGGCCGCGGTCGGCCAGCCGATGGATCACCGTCGATGCGACACCCTTCGTCGCGGAGAAGACCATCGCGCCGGTGTCGGCGGTCCAGAGCTGGGTGCCGGCCCGGTCCGACCACCCCGTCCACACGTCGACCACGGGCACGCCGTCGATGTAGACGGCCAACGCTCCGCCGCCGAACCGGCGCCCGGGAAACAGCTGCGCGAACAGCTTGACGACATTGCCGAAATGGGGGTCGGCCGCACCGGAGACTCCACGTGGCAGACCATCGTCGGCGACCAGAAGAGCCGACGGTTTCACGGTGCCCCGATGCCCCGCTACCACGAGGAAGAAGCTATCAGTCGGCCCGGCCGAATTCGCTCGATTCGGCTAGGTGGGCGGCTCCGGGGGCTCCGGCGTGGGGGGTGGCCCGGCCGGCGAGTCCCTCAAATACCTGCGCAGCCGAAGCAGCTGGTTGACCACCATGCCGATGCCGAGCAGCATCAACCCCACCACTATTGCGACCACGATTGCGGCGCTCACGACCTCCATGATGGCAGGGCGGGGGTTTCAACATCTCCCATTGCGGGGTAGCCACACCGGCATGAGTAACGAGGACAAGCTGAAGAACAAGATCGAGGACCTGGGCGGCCGTGCCAAGGAGGCCGTCGGCAAGGCGACCGGGGACCACGACACCAGGGACGAGGGCCGGGCGGATCAGGCGAAGTCCAGCCTCAAGGATGCGGGCGAAAAGGTGAAAGACGCGTTCAAGAAGTGAGCGGGCTCGCGGCGCTTCGCCGGCTTCCGGGGTTCGTCGGACTGGCGGCGCTGATCGCCGGTGTGCTGGTATCCAGTGCGCCGAGCCCGTCGGCGTCGGCGGAGCCATGTCCCGATGTCGAGGTGGTGTTCGCCCGCGGGTCGGGCGAGCCGCCCGGCGTCGGCGGCATCGGCGGGTCGTTCGTCGACGCGCTGCGCTCGCAGATCGGCTCCAGGTCCCTCGGGGTGTATGCCGTCAATTACCCAGCCAGCACGGACTTTTCGAGCCCCGACTTCCCACAGACCGTTGTCGACGGCATTCGTGACGCCAGCGCGCACGTCGAAGCCACGGCCAAGAACTGCCCCAACACCCGCGAGGTGCTCGGCGGGTACTCGCAGGGCGCGGCGCTCGCAGGGTACGTCACCTCGGCGGCCGTTCCCCCGGGCGTGCCCGCGTCCGCGGTGCCACCGCCCATGCCACCGGAAATAGCGAACCACGTCGCCGCGGTCACCTTGTTCGGGACGCCGTCGGGCGACTTCCTGCAGAAGTACCACGCACCGCCGCTCACCATCGGTCCGCTGTATCAGCCTAAGACCATCGAGTTGTGCGCCCAGGGCGATCCGGTGTGCGGCACCGGCAACGGTAACGATTTCGCCGCGCACGTCTCCTACGGGGCGAACGGCATGACGAACCAGGCCGCCAACTTCGCCTCCAGTCACCTGTAGGTCGGACGGCCCTGCAAGGATCGCAGCATGCGCGTTCTGATCACAGGCGGTACGGGATTCGTCGGCGGCTGGACGGCCAAGGCCATCGCCGACGCGGGGCACTCCATCCGATTTCTGGTGCGCAATCCCGGCAAGCTGGAGACTTCGGTGGCCAAGCTGGGCGTCGATGTCTCCGACTTCGCCGTCGCCGACATCACCGATCGCATGGCGGTGCGCCGGGCGCTGGACGGATGCGAAGCCGTGGTGCACAGCGCCGCCCTGGTCGCCACCGATCCGCGCCAGACGACGGAAATGCTCATGACCAACATGCAGGGCGCGCAGAACGTCCTCGGCCAGTCGGTCGAGCTGGGCTTGGACCCGATCATTCACGTATCCAGCTTCACCGCGCTCTTCCATCCGAGCCTGGAGACGTTGTCCGCGGACCTGCCGGTCGTCGGCGGCGCCGACGGATACGGCACGTCCAAGGCGCAGGTCGAGATCTATGCCCGCGGTCTGCAGGATGCCGGCGCGCCGGTGAACATCACCTACCCCGGCATGGTGCTCGGGCCGCCGGTCGGCGACCAGTTCGGCGAGGCCGGCGAGGGCGTCAGGGCGGCGGTGCAGATGCACGCGATTCCGGGGCGGAGCGCGGCGTGGTTGATCGTCGACGTCCGCGATCTGGCGACCTTGCATGCGACGCTGCTGGAGCCCGGACGCGGGCCGCGGCGCTACACCGCGGGCGGCCACCGGGTGCCGGCGGCCGAGCTCGCGGCCATGCTCGGCGAGGTCGCCGGGACGCCCATGGTCTCCGTCCCGATCCCCGACACCGCGTTGCGCGTGGCGGGGGCGGTGCTGGATCGGGCCGGTCGCTTCCTGCCTTTCGAAACACCGTTCACGTGGGCCGGAATGCAGTACTACACGCAGATGCCGGCATCCGACGATTCGCCCAGCGAACGCGAGCTCGGCATCAAGTACCGGGATCCGCAGGAAACGGTGGCCGACACACTGGCGGCGTACCGCAGCGCCGGCAGCTGAACCCTGCACCGAGGGACCAACGACTGCCGTAACGGGGCCCTAATGCCCTCGTTGGCCGTGGTCGGCGGAGAGAACATCGCCGTAACGTTCGGCTCCTGTGCACCCGGCTCGGGTGGCAGGAGTTCGCCTAGGAGATCCGCCATGACCAAACCGATTCCGCCCCTGGACCTTTCATGGCTGCTGATCGAGTCGCCGGCCGGCACGACGCACGTCGGCGCCATGCTGTTGTTCAAGAAGCCGGCCGGCCGCGCGCCCATCGTGCGCGAGATCGTGGAGGCGTATCGGGCGTGCGCGCCGGCGCCGCCCTTCAACTACGTTCCGGAGCTGCTCGGCCGGGGAGCGCCCCACTTCCGCGAGGTGACGCAGTGGGACCCCCACTACCACGTCGGGCACCTGGCCCTCCCCGCTCGGTCCTCCTACGAGGACCTGCTGCGGCTCGTCGCGGATCTGCACGAGCCACAACTCGACCGCGATCGGCCGCTTTTTCGGTGCTGGGTGATCGACGGGGTGCCGGACGGTATGTTCGCGATCTACACGAAGACCCATCATTCGATCATCGACGGTGAATCCGGCCTCAAGCTTCTCTACGCCGGGTTGAGCACGACCGCGGAGCGCACCATCCCGACACCCGCCTTCGCGCTGGGCGCGCCGGAACCCACGCCGCATCCGCCGACGCCCCTAACGTCGCGGATCGCCGACTCGATTCGCGGGACCATCACTCAGGTCCAGGCGCTCAACCAGATTTCGATCGGCACGCTGCGCAAGATGCTCGCGAGTATCGCCCGATCGCATCTGGAGGGCAGCCTGCCGTTTGGGGCGCAACACGCCCCGACCAACGCTCCGCTGCAGATCGGGCGAAGCTTCGCAACGCTTTCCTTGCCGCTCGAAGAGATGCATGAGGTCGGGCGGCGCCTCGGGGCGACCCTGAACGACGTGGCCGTCACCGTCGTCGACGCCGGGCTGCACGCCTACCTACGCGAGACGGGCCGGGCGTTCGCGCACCCTTTCATTGCGATGTGTCCGGTCTCGCTGCGCGCCGGCGGGGACACGACGATCGGCACGCGGGTGTCGGCGGTGTTCCCGCGACTCGGAGAGCCCGGAGCGAGCGTGGCAGAACGGATCCACCAGGTGGTGGACTCGGTCGCCGCCTGCAAGAAGGAGCTCAGCCGCATGTCCAGCGAGGCGGCACTCACCTATGCGGCCGGGCTCGTGGCGCTCGCCGGCCTGGGTTCTTCTACGCACCTGGACCGCGTCGCGCACCCGGCTTGCAACCTCGTCATTTCGAACGTGGCGGGCGCGGCGGAGGTCAAATACCTCAACGGTGCCCGCCTCCTCGGCATCTACCCGGTTTCCGCCCTCGCTGCCTCGATCGGACTGAACGCCACCTTCGCGTCCTACCACGACAGCATGGACTTCGGCTTCATCGCCAACGCCGCGGCGCTCGGTGACCTGACGCGCCTGGCCCGGTGCACCCGTCGCGCCTACGCAGAGCTGAGAGAGGCGGCGGGACTGCAACCGGAGGGTTCCGAGTCGGCCACCGTGTAGGAGGATCGACGGATGAAGAGCGTAACTTGCACCAACGCGAAGCTCGAAGTGGTCGACCTGCCCACGCCGGCGCCGGCCAAAGGCCAGTTGCTACTCGACGTCCTCCGGTGTGGCATCTGCGGATCGGATCTGCACGCGCGCCGGCACTGCGACGAACTCGCCGGCGTGATGGCCGAGTCGGGATACGACGCGTTCATGCGATCGGACCAGCAGGTGGTGTTCGGGCACGAATTCTGCGGCGAGGTGGTCGATTACGGTCCCGGCACGCGCAAGGCCCCGCGGTCCGGCACGCGCGTCGTCGCCCTGCCGCTGCTGCGGCGGGGCAAGAAGGTGCACGGGATCGGGCTGTCCACCATGGCGCCGGGCGCCTACGCCGAGCGGCTCCTGGTCGAGCAGTCGCTGACCTTCGCCGTTCCGAATGGGCTGGCCCCCGACGTCGCCGCGCTGACCGAGCCGATGGCCGTCGGGTGGCACGCGGTTCGGCGCGGCGAGGTGGGCAAGGGTGACGTCGCCATCGTCATCGGCTGCGGGCCAATCGGTCTCGCGGTGATTTGCATGCTCAAGTCGCACGGGGTGCGCACCGTCGTCGCGAGCGACTTCTCGGCGGGCCGCCGGGCGCTCGCGACGGCGTGCGGGGCCGATATCGTCGTCGACCCAGCGCAGGACTCCCCGTACGCGACCGAGGCGGGACACAAGCATCTGCAAGGCATCCTCGAGGCGTTCGACCTCGCCGTCGGGACGATTGAGAAGCTGCAGCGGCTGCGGCTGCCGTGGTGGCACGTGTGGCGCGCCGCCGAGGCCGCCGGCGCGGCAAAGCCCAAGCATCCCGTCATCTTCGAATGCGTCGGCGTCCCGGGCATCATCGACGGCATCATCGCCAGCGCGCCACTGTTCTCGCGCGTCGTCGTCGTCGGCGTCTGCATGGGCGCCGATCACATTCGACCGGCCATGGCGATCAACAAAGAAATCGACCTGCGGTTCGTGCTCGGCTACACGCCGCTCGAGTTCCGCGACACCCTGCGCATGCTCGCGGACGGCAAGGTCGACGTGACACCGCTGATGACGGGGACCGTCGGATTGTCCGGCGTCGAAGCCGCGTTCGATGCACTCGGTGACCCCGAGGCGCACGCGAAGATCCTGATCGACCCCAAGAGCGACGCTACGCTGCCGGTTTGATCTCCAAACCCACGTGCACCTTGTCGACCCCCCCGCGCACGATCGAGTGCGCATAGAACCACCACGCGTGATACCAGTACCGCTTGAGCACGGCGTTGTACACGCGCCGCGTCTCCGACTTCGGCAGCACGCGCGCGACCCCTTCGACCGGCTCGCTCTTCGGCTTGCCCAGGGATCCGCTCCTCGCGATCGTCACCCGCGGCGTGTTGTTGATCCGCTTCACCTTCCACGACCCGTCGTCGGTGATGACCAGGAGCTTGTCGCCGTCGGGCACGCCCCAGATCGCCGTCGGTTTCGGGCGGCCGTCCTTGGTGAATGTGGTCAGCAGCAGGTACTTGGACGCAATGACGTCTTTGAAGCTTGGAGCCACGGTTTTTCCTTCACTTTCTGAACTGTCCGGATGACAATTCCCCGGTCGCCGATTCCCTAATCATCGAGCTGGCCTGCGCCTGACCCAGCGGCCGTGTTGATATTTAGCGATCGCCCAAATTAGGGTCCGTTGATGGCCAGGGATCCGAGCACTCGCGACATGCTGATCGACGCGACGATCCAGATCATGGTCGACGAGGGCTACGCCGCGGCGACGTCGCGCCGGGTGGCGGCCGAAGCCGGCGTGAAACCCGCCTTGGTGCACTATTACTTCCCCACCATGGACGAGCTCTACCTGAACGTCTTCCGGCGCGGCGCGGCCGCCTACCTGGAGCGTCAACAGCGGGCGTTGACATCCGACCGCCCGCTGCATGCCTTCTGGGACACGCTCGTCGAGCCGAAGGACACCCGCCTGCTGCTGGAGTTCATGGGGCTGGCCAACCACCGCAAGGAGATCAGGGCGGAGATCGCGGCCTGGTCCGAGCGGTGGCGCGACATGCAGATCACTGCGCTCAATTCCATCGTGCGCGAACACGATTTGGACACAGGTGATTTCCCGCCTGCCGGCATCGCGGTCATCATCGCCGCGGTCGGTCGCATGCTGATCCTGGAGCAGGCACTGGGCGCGACGACCGGCCATTCGGAGGCCGTCGCGCTGGTTAGCCGGATCATCGACCGATTCGAGATGCCCAGTTAACCCGTTTCAGGGCAACACGACTCGCAACCGCTCCCAGCCACGCACGGTCGATGTCGAGGCCAATTGGGCCGTGTCGTAGTCGATGCCCCATTCGGGCCAGCGGTTGAGGATCTCGTCCAGCGCGACCCGGCCCTCGAGGCGGGCCAGGTTGGCGCCGAGGCAGTAGTGCACACCCTTGCCGAACGTGATGTGCGAGATGTTGTCGCGGCGGACGTTGTAGGTGTCGGGATCTGCATAGCGACGGTGGTCGCGGTTTGCGGCGCCGAACAACAGCAGCATGGCGCTGCCGGCCGGAACCGTCGTGCCGTAACACTCGAAATCCCTTGCCATCCAACGGGCGACGTGTGGCCCCGTCGGTTCGAATCGCAGCGTCTCGTCGACAGTACGGGTCAACAGTGACCGGTCCTCATAAACGGCGCGCCGCTGGTCGGGATGCTCGGCGAGCACCTTGGCCAGCCACCCGATCAGCCGGCCGGTCGTCTCGTTGCCGGCCCCGGCGACCACCTGCGTGTAGTGCAGCACCTCCTTGCGGGTCAGCTTCCGGTGCACCCCGTGCTCGTCGTCGAACTCGACGTTGAGCAGCGTCGTCATCAGGTCGTCGGAGGGATTCTTGGACCGCCATTCCACGTAGTCGGCGTAGATCCGGCCGTCGGCGATGGAGTCGGCGTCCACCACCTTCATCGGTGTGCCCGGCTTGGTGCGCAGGTTGGCGTCGTTGGCGTCACGGACCGAGACTTGTTCGGACTCCGGGATTCCCAGCAGCATCCCGATCACCCGCATCGGCATCATCGAGGCCAGCTCCGCGATGATGTCGAAGCTCCCGGAGCCGACCAGCGGGTCCAGGCACCGCACGCAGTAGCGCCGGATCTGGTCCTCGAGCTCGGCCATCCGGCGCGGCGTGAACACGCGCGACATCAGGCCGCGCAGCCTCGTGTGCTCCGGCGGATCCTGGAACATCATCACGCCGCCGGGCATCTCGAATTTCGACTGGATGAGCTCGAGGATGTCGCTGCGCTTGTTGGAGAACGTCTCCCAACTGGCCAGCGCCCGTTCGACGTCGGAATGCCTTGAGAGCGCCCAGAAGTCGTAACGCTCGTTGTAGTAGATCGGGGCCTCTTCGCGCAGCCGCGCGTAGGTCGGGTATGGATCGGCGATGATGCCGGTGTCGTAAGGGTCGTAGTAGACCGAAGTCTCGCTCCTGACAGTCTGGCCCATCGCCACCTCCACGTCCCGCCGTTTTGGGCGATCGCCCAAATACCCGGCGTACCCATGTCTAGCAAGGTGGCGATGCGCCCGTCAAGAGGCGCCGTGGCGAGCGGCCTCCTTAAGGAGCTGCACGCGGGAGGCCAGCCCCAACTTCGTGTAGACGTGGGTGAGATGCGATTGCACCGTGCGCGGCGAGACGAAAAGCCGGGTCGCGATGTCGTTGTTGCCTAGGCCTTCGGTGACCAGCCTCACGACATCAAGTTCGGTCGGTGTGAGCGAGCCCCATCCGCTGCTCGGGCGTTTGCGTTGGCCGCGGCCGCGTTGGGCGTAGGCGATCGCCTCCTCGGTGGACAATGCCGCTCCTTCGGCCCAAGCGGAGTCGAAGTCCTTCTCGCACATCGCCTCTCGTAGCGCCGTCACTGAAACCTGGTAGTCAGCGTCGAAGATCTTGAATCGGACCGTGCCGGTGCGTAGCCTCACGATCTCCGCCGCGCCCAAGAGGCGGGCGGCTTCACCGTGACTGCCAGCACCGCCGGCCAGAATGGCGAGGCACTCGAAGATGTCCGGAATGAACAGCCGAGACTCGAGTCGCGCGCTGAGCGCGAGCGCGTCGTGCGCGTCGCGGTCGGCCTGGTCAAAGTCGGTTTGCGCAATCGCCACACGCGCGCGCGCTGCCAACGCCGCGGCCAGATACCAGCCGGTGGTAGTCGAGACTGCTTGGTCGGCAAGGTGGCGCGCCGCGACAAGATCCTCATCCCCAAACGCGGCAAGCGCACTGAAAGTGCGCTGTGCCGCCGCAATGGCCAAGAAACCACCCATTAGCGGCGCGGCCGCCTCGCACGCGGTCCGAGCCGCGGGGGCGTTGCCGGCGGCCAACGCCGCGGCCGCCAACGCAGAGTACGCGAGACCGGCGGGGGTGCCCCCCAAGTCGGCGGCGACCTCGAGGGCCGCATCGGCGGCGGCTTGGGCTGCAACGACCTCACCACGCCACGCCAGCGCGCTGCCTCGCATCGCGAGGCTGTTCGCCTCAATCACTGCGTCATGGGCAACTTTCGCCTCGGCCACCAGCTCGGCGAATCGGGTGGTGGCACCTTCCAGGTCACCCTGATGTAGGTGCGCCACCCCGAGAGACCAGCGGCACACGCGCGAGACGAATCGGTCGCCGATGGCCTCGGCCAGCTCGCGCCCCTCTTCGGCGGCCGCACGCACGGCGAGCGGATCAACCGGGAGAGACGCAGCGGCCTGCCAGGCGAGGATTTGGCTCAGCCTCCAGCGATCGCCGATAGCACGAGCGAGCTCGGTCGCCTCGGTGAAACATGCCCGCGCCAGCTCGATGCCAGAGCTGTAGCCGGCGATCGAGCCGCAGGCGGTCAGTGCCCTCGCGAGCAGTCTCGGCTCGTCAACCTTTCGCGCGATCGCCAGGGCCTGCTGAGCCTGCTCGAGGCTCTCGGCAGAGCCCACCCGGATTGCGAGGCTGGCTTCATCGGCCAGCGCACGCGCCAGCACCGCGGGCGCCACCTCACTCTCGCCGGTCAGGGCGGTGTCGAACCAGGCCAAGCCTTCCCGGACGCGGCCTCGCGCGAGCCACAACGGCTGTAATGACGACGCCAGCGTCAACGCCAGCTCGATGTCCGAGTTTTCGCAACTCCACGCGAACGCGGCGCGCAAATTGTCGATCTCGGTCTCCGCCTGCTCGAGACGCTGCTCATAGTCGCGGCCTGCCGGCGCGTCGAGCAGGGTCGCAAGCGCTGTGTAGTACTCGCGGTGATGTGAGCGCACGGCATCTGCCTCGCCGGACTCCGCGAGCTTTTCGAGCGCGTACTGCCGCACCGTTTCCAGCAGGCGGTACCGTGTTCGCCCCCGGCTCTCGTCGGCGATGACCAGGGACTTGTCGACCAACAGGGTCAGCTGATCGATGACTTGATAGCGCTCCATCCCAGCAGAACCTGCGACCGCCTGTGCAGCTCCGAGGTCGAAGCCACCCAGGAAGGCAGCCAGCCGCCGGAACAACACCCGCTCGGGCTCCGTCAGCAGGTTATGAGACCAATCCACCGAAGCCCGCAGAGTCTGCTGGCGGCGCACCGCCGTGCGCGAACCGCCGGTCAACAAGCGGAACTGATCATGCAGGCTGTCGAGGATTTCGGCCAGCGACAATGCCCGGACCCGGGCCGCGGCCAGTTCGATGGCCAGCGGTATCCCGTCCAGACGCCGGCAGATCTCGACCACCGCAGCGGCATTGGCGTCGGTTACCACGAACCCGTTGTGCATTAAGTGCGCCCTGTCAGCGAACAATTCGACGGCTTCATCGTCAGGAGACAACGAGGGCACCCGGCACGTCGCCTCGCCCGGCACGCCGATCGGCTCACGGCTGGTCGTCAGCAGCGTTAGCCCCGGTGCCACACCCAGAACAGCGAGTGCCAGCTCCGCGCACGCGGTGAGCAGGTGCTCACAGTTGTCCAAGACCACAAGCAGTTGACGGTCACGAACAAACCGCAGCAGCGTGTCCGTCGTCGACCGCGCGGGGTGGTCGGGCAGTCCCATCGCCCGGGCCACGACCACGGGCAAGACATCGCTGTCGGTGATCGGTGCCAGGTCCACGTACCAGACACCCTCGGCGTATTCACTTGCCAGCTGGTTGGCGACTTCCACAGCCAGGCGCGTCTTACCTACCCCGCCAGCACCGGTCAGAGTCACAATTCGATTGTGGGTTAGGAGCTTCCGCACCTCCAAGAGTTGTGGCGCACGGCCGACAAGAGTGGTCAGCTGCGACGGAAGATTATGTACACCAACGTCTTTAGCGGTGCGCAAGGGGGGGAATTCGTTGCGCAGATCCGGGTGGCACAGCTGCACTACCCGTTCGGGACGAGGCACGCCACGCAACGCGTGACTGCCCAAATCCGTCAGCCATGCATCAACCGGCAGCGCGTCGACCACTAAGGACTCGGTCACCCCCGACAGCACTGTCTGCCCGCCATGCGCCAAATCACGCAACCGCGCCGCCCGATTGATGGTCGGGCCGATGTAGTTACCCTCGTCGCGCAGCTGTACCTCGCCGGTGTGCACCCCGATCCGCAAGCTGATCGGGGCCAACGGCGCCAGCTGCAGCCCGAGTGCACATGCGACCGCGTCGCTGGCCCGCGCGAACGCCAGGACGAAGCTGTCGCCCTCGCCCTGCTCCACCGGGCGCACGCCGCCGTGAGCGCCAACCAAATCCGAGAGTTCTCGATCCAGCCGCTCGAAAGCCGCGGTCATTTGCGCGGCCTGGGTCTCCCACAGCCCCGTTGAACCCTCGACGTCTGCCAACAGCAGCGTCACCGTGCCTGTTGGCAACAGCCCGCTCACGCCAAGATCGCTCCAGTCCACCCCCGGTAGGTCAGCACGTGGATCAATTTCGCTCATGCTAGCGAGCATGCGACGCATACGCGGAGCAAAACATCGGCGAAAACGCGGAGATTGCCGGTCTGGTAGACGATGGCCGCGTGACGTATAGCAAGGACACGACCGGGCTGGTGTTGATCGATCCATACAACGACTTCATCTCCCCCGGCGGCAAGGTGTGGGATCGCCTCAAAGACGTCATCGAGAGCAGCGACTGCGTCACCCACTTGAAACAGGTGCTCGACGCCGCACGGGTCGCCGATATCCGCGTGTTCTACGCGCTGCATCGTCGATACCGCCCCGGCGATTACGAGACATGGAAATACATTGCCCCCGTTCAAAAGGCGGCGTGGTCGCGCAGAACCTTCGAGTTGGGCACTTGTTGCGGGGAGCTTCGCGACGGGTTCGAACCGCAGCACGGCGATGTCGTCGCCCATGAGCATTGGTGTTCAAGTGGTTTCGCCAACACCGACTTGGACCTGCAACTCAAACGGCACGGCATTCATCGGCTCATCGTCATGGGACTGATCGCCCACACCTGCCTCGAGGCCACGGTTCGCTACGGCGCGGAGCTTGGTTACGAGGTCACCGTGGTGCGCGACGCAACGGCGGACTACTCGGATGTGGAAATGCGCGCCGCGCTGGAGGTGAACATCCCGAACTACGCCACCGCGTTCGTGCCGCCGGACGAGCTGGATCGCCTCGATCGCGGCCGGCGTTCCGAATCTGTGAAGATTTACCGCCCGGGTGTGAAGGCTTCGTTAAGAAGGCGGCACGCCCGCGGCCGGACCGGCACCGTGGAGGCATGACGCTCTTCGAGCTGCTTCCCTCGCTGAGGCACGGGTTGAACCCGCACCTCGATCGCGCGGTCTGGCCGCTGAGCGCCTACGTCGACGACCTCGGCCGATTGTGCGTCGGGGACGTCGCCGCCAGCGATATCGCCGCCGAGTACGGCACCCCCACCTACGTGGTGGACGAGCAGGATTTCCGCGCCCGGATCCGCTGCTATCGCGCGACGCTCCCCGATGCCGAGCTGATTTACGGCGGCAAGGCGCTGTTGAGCGTCGACGTGGCCCGCTGGGCCGCGGACGAAGGGGCCGGCCTGAAGGTCTGCTCGGCCGGCGAACTGGCCACCGCGCTGGCCGCCGACGTCGCGCCCTCGACGATCATCCTGGACGGCGCGAAAACCGCGACTGAGGTCGGTGACGCAATCGCGGCCGGCGTCCGGCGGATCGTGATCGACTCACCCAGCGAGATCTCGCTGCTCGCCTGCCGGGTGCGCCACCGTCAGCGCGTCCTGGTGCGAGTCATTCCCGACGTCGGGACTCCCGAACGAAAATTCGGCTTCGCGTTGTCCGGAGGCCGGGCGGCACTCAGGCGTGTCTTGGACCAGCCGACGCTCGACCCGGTCGGGCTGCACTGCCAGCTCGGGTCGCACCTAACCGACACCTCACGCTACGGTGCCGCGATCCGGCAGATGATCGGCGTCATGGCCGAGGTCCGCGACCACCATCAGGTCGTGCTCACCGAGCTCAATCTCGGCGGGGGACACGCGGTCCCATACCGATCGGGGGACCCGGAACTCAACCTGCGCTCGCTCGGGGCCACTGTGGATGCCGCGCTGGAATCCGCTTGTGCCGAGCACGGATTCCCGCGACCGAAGGTCGTAATCGAACCGGGCCGGGCGATCGCCGCACGCGCCGGGGTGACCCTGTGCCGGGTCACCGCTGTCAAGCGCCAGCCGGGCGGGCATACCTTCGTCGCGGTGGACGGCGCCCCGGGCGACGATCCGGCGAGCCCGGGCGCGAAATACACGGTGGCACTGGCGAACCGCCACCGGCCGACCGCGAGCACACCCGTCACCGTGGTGGGACGGAATGGAAACGGTGATGAGATCGCCCGGGACGTCGAGCTGCCCTCGGACATCCACCCGGGCGATCTGCTGGCGGTGGCCTGCACCGGCGCCTATCAGCACTCGACCGTGTCGAGCCTGGGCCTGGGGGGCCGACCGCCGCTGGTCGCGGTCTCCGGCGGGGAGCACCGAGAATTGGTGCGCCGGGAGACGGTGGCCGACCTGCTGGCCCGCGACTGCGGTTGGAATGGCCAATGACGGCTTCCGGCACGAACGTTCGCGCGCGCGCCGACCGTTTGCGCGTCACGGTGGCGTACGGGGGCCTGCTGCTCGCGGTCTCCGTCACCCTGACGGTGATGGGTGCGCGCACCCGCGCCTCGGTCGTCAGCGAAATGAGCACCAACCTGCACAACCTGGCTCACGGTCACCTCGGCACCTTGATCGGTAGCGCGTTCGTCAGCGACGGGGGCGACGTCTATCTCTGGTTGCCCGGGCTGGTGTGCCTGCTGGCGCTGGGCGAACTCATCTGGCGGGGCTGGGGTTTGCTGATCACCTTTGCCGTCGGCCACATCGGGGCCACCTTGATCCTCGCGGTGGGGCTGGTCGCCGCGGTGGAGACGGGATGGCTGCCCTTCTCGGTTGCGCGCGCCACCGACGTCGGGATCAGCTACGGCGCGATGTGCGTGCTGGGCGCCCTGACCGCGTCGATTCCGTTGCGCTGGCGTCCGGCCTGGATCGGCTGGTGGCTCGGCATCGCTTTGGTGGCAACGTTTGACGCGGACTTCACCGCGTTCGGTCACGTTCTGGCGCTACTGCTGGGCATGGGCTTGTCGTTTCGGTTGCCGTCGATCGTGCAGTGGACCCCCGTGCACGCGGCGTTGCTCACCGTCGGTGCCGCCTTCGGCTTTTTCGTGCTGTCGGGATGGTCGTCGCTGGCGGCACCCGCCGGTGGGTTCACGGGCGTGGTGGTCGCGGCCCTCCTCGCCAGTCGGGTGATGCGCTATTCCGCTGTCTGAGCGGTTAACCCGTCAGCGTTTCGATCTGGTAGCGGCTCGCCGTCCAGGGTGGGGAGTCGCGCGCAGGCGTGAGGGTGATTGTCAGCTGCGCCTTCCCCGCGGTTACCGATTGCGGCAAGAGATAGGAGTCATCGAGCCAGCGGTGAAAAACGTTGCTGCGCGGCTGCAACCAGTTCCCCACGGGGACGCCGTCGATGGTGACGTCGGCCGATTGGAAGCCGTCCGCTTGATCCGATGTGCGGCGCAGCAGGATGCCGCGGTTGCCCGGGTCGATTTCGAGGTGGAAAGTGATCGCGGCGTTGGTGGCGCGGACCGACCCGATTACCGGATGCATGTCGTCGGCGCCTTCATACTCGCTGACCAGCAGCTGATCCGAGGCATCGGCGTCGCCGTAGCCGTGCAGGAGTCGGCTGACCGGATCGCCGGGGCGGACGTCGTCACCCGGCGTGAGGATGTCGTCGGGTTGCGTGTAGAGGAAAGCGGTTGAGCTGTAGTCCGGCTGAACCATATTCCGTTTACCGTGCTCGATGCCGAATCGAATCGCCGAGTGGTAATCGATTGCGTCGGCGAGCATGAGCCGATAGACGGCGACGCAATAGTCGGAGCAGCCGCCGGTGGCCGTGCGCCGGTCCGGCTGTCCGGTGAGCGGGTCGCTGAAGCGGGTGCCGTCCTTGAAATACCAGCCGCCCTCGTACAAATCCTCGGTCCCGGTGCCATACCACTGGGGCGACGCGGCGCCGTCCGTGTACACGCGCTCGGCTCCTTCGAGAAAGTAAGGGGCGCCGTCACTGAACGCGGTTTTGATGCGAGAACCGCGGATGGTGTGGCTGACACCGACGAACTTCCCGTTGCCCTGTTCGTCGGCGAACAGCCAGTCCTGGCCCGGGATTGTCGGCCCGGCATGCGAGCGAGCCGTGAAGTAGCCGGCGCGACCGCTGGCCAGCGCGGGCGCCCAGTGGGCGTCGGGGGCGATCATCACGTCGCTCTCGATTCCCGGGACGGGGTCGTCGGTGGTGTTCACGAGCGTGATGCGAGCTTCGTGGGCGAAAGGCATGGGCCACCATGCGGACAACGTCAACGGTCCCCCGGGCTGAGGGATCGCGGCGAACATCAGGGATCGCACGGTGCTTGTGCCAAGCCCGGCGCCGAAGAACTCCCCGAGTGGGGAGTCGACCATGGTTCGGCCGTCGAAGTCCATCCGCAGCCGCAAGCCGCTCAGAAGTTCGTCCGTTGGGTCGGGCAGCTGCAGTCGCAACGCCGAGATGCTGCCCGGGCCGGTCGATTCCGCGATGGCGATCCCGGTGCCGGCCGGGACGTCGACAACCCGGCTGTCGTGAACCGCCCCAGGCGCCGGCGGTTTGGGGTCGGCGGTGCCGGCGCCACGCAGCGTGGCGAGCACGTCGAGCGCCGGGTCGGAGGGCGAGAAAGTGGTGACGCCCATGCCACTCGAGAATTGGCGATAGTCGACGTGGTAATACTCGAGATTCGAAGCGACGCTGATCCGCATCGACTCGCGGTAGGGCATCGGCACTTTGATGTACACCCCGCCGGGTGACTGCGCCGCATTGGCCACGAGCGGCCATTCGAACGGCGCACCCAACGCACCATCGACCACCGATTGCAAGGGCGCGTCTAGCACCGTTTGACCGTCCAATTCGACGCGGATGTTCCCGATCCGAATCACCTTGCCACCGTCGCGGGTGAACCAGATCGAATCCACCTCGCCGGCACCGTGATCCTCCGCGATGACGCAGCCGGCACCCCCCGAGATCAAACATCCCCCGGTGCCGTTGCGATTTCCGGTCGAGAGGTCGAAATCACCGCCGCTGCGATCGAAGCTGGAGAGCTGCAGGGCCTGGGTGTCGTTCCGCAGATACGGCAGCAGGTCCAGTCGCCGATAGGTGTCCCAGCCGACCAGCCTGTCGCCGGCGTTGCCGATCGGCTCCGCGAGCGCAGTGGTCGCGGCGGTAATACCGGCCGCCACCGCGAGCGCTAAGGCTAATGTTGCGCACCACGCACGAATAGCCATCGGCATAACCACAAAGCCTACTTTTCCCGATCGGGTTGACCGGATTTGGAATCTAACGACGGTCCGGCCCCGCAGGACGCAAACGAGCCGCGTGCATGAAATGCATTCATAGTGCTGACAGTTCAGGAACGAGTGGACCGGATTCTGGCACGAGGAGATACGCCGGCGCGGTCAGTGTGGTCGTGCAGACAGCCTACCCAGTTCAACGGCAGGATTGCAATGGGCACGACAACGCCCGGTGGAGCCGCCGGTAGCCGTATCTCGCTTCCCCCGAACACGTTTGACATCGCCCTGCATTGTTGCAATGTAGGTCGGATCGTGCGCTGTGCATCATATTATTCCGCCATCCGCCGTCGTGGAAGATTTTGGGAAATGAATGCAAATCGGGCTCCGGGTGCCCACCAGGGCCGGATTAACCGCGACATGGGTCGGTCCAGCGGGGGGTTGCGCCAGGCTTTCAATCAGTTGAGAAAGGTCGCCGCAAATTTGGTGATTTCCATAGCATTCCGCATTGCACTCACGTAACATAACTCCCCTCGGGCGTACATCTCTCCTCTAAAGGATGGAGTGGTCCATGTCTCGTATGAAGTACAAGATTGTTCTCGGCCTGATACTTGCCGCCACCGCGTTGACCTCTTCAGGGTGCACGGTGCCGCTAGTCATCGACTGCAGCACTGCGGCCACGGGAATAACCTGCACGCCATAGGGTCCCCTTCAGCCCTCGAGGGGTTGCGCTGCTGGCACGCCTCGCTTGGTAAGACTCGCTTTTGGGTCTACCTAGCGCACCGCTGGGTTACCTGGGCGTGCCAGCCAGCGCACCGGGCTTCTTTTCGCGCGGGTTACGGAAGTGCTTGCTCATCAGGCAACTTCGGGCGTCAGGCGCTTCGCGCTGATTCGCGCTGTCTTAGATTACAACAGGGTGCCGCCCAACGCTCCGGCGCTGCATGGGCGCGCGTGTGCTGAAAACCGTTGACACGGAATAGCACAAGTTCGGTGCGGAAATCTCTGTGGTCCTGCCGCGCCCAATCTTGCTGACCCAGCTGTCCTGGTGGATCTCTCAACCCATGTGGCACAACGGAATGCGTCCGGACCGGCAATACCCCTTTTTCGATCATCGGCATAGAACATCTCAAATACGTTTAATCCCTTGGCATTCCGGATTGTACTCACGTAACATAACTCGCCTCGGGCTTAACATTTCTCCTCGGATGGATGGAGTGGTTCATGTCTCGTATGAAGTACAAGGTTGTTCTCGGCCTGGTCCTGGGCTTCACCGCATTGACAAGCTCCGGGTGCACCTTGCCAGCTATCTCGTGCACCAGTGGGGCCACCGGAATCACCTGCACGCCATAGGGCGGCTTCGGGTTGCGCTGCTGGCGCGCTCTACTTCGTAGGCGTGGGCGCGCCGGTTAGCGTACCGACTCCTTGTTGCTCAGTTACCTGAAAGCGCTTGTTTATCAAGTGCTCTGGTGCAGGGGCGCACGGGCCAACCCGAAAGCCCGTGAGGGGTCGAGGCTTTGTCACTTCGTCTTGCTGCTCTTCTTCAAGGCCGTATCCCGACTGGGCTGAACGCGTTTCGGTTCTCCGGGCATCTTTGGGTAGTTCGGCGGATAGGGCATGTCGCCGAGGCCACGCTCTTCGTCGGCTTCGGCGATCGCCAGTAGGGGCGCGATCGACTGCGACACGTCATTCATTGCGGCCCAGGGATCTTGGCGCCCCTTCACCAGGTCGGGGACGGTCTCGATGGTGTAGTCGTCAGGTTCCGCGCTGGCCAGCTGGTCCCATGTCAGCGGCGTCGACACCGTCGCGATCGGGGTGGGGCGCACCGAGTACGCCGACGCCATGGTGCGGTCCCGGGCGTTCTGATTGAAGTCGATGAAGATGCGCTTGCCGCGTTGCTCTTTCCACCACGCAGTGGTGACGGCCTCGGGTGCGCGTCGCTCTACCTCGCGGGCCAGGGCGATGCCGGCGCGGCGTACCTCGATGAAGTCCCAATCGCTGGCGATCCGCAGGAAGACGTGGATCCCGCGCCCGCCGGAGGTTTTGGGGTATCCCACCAGACCGAGCTCGTCGAGCAATGGTCGCAACACGTCGACCGCGACCTCGCGCGCCTGCTCGAAGCCGACACCGGGCTGCGGATCCAGGTCGATGCGCAACTCGTCGGGATGGTCGGTATCCGGGCAGCGCACCTGCCACGGGTGCAAGGTGATGGTGCCCATCTGCGCCGCCCACACGATGGCGGAGGGGTGCGTCACCTTCAGCGCGTCGGCGGTGCGGCCGGACGGGAACGTCACCCGGCAGGTCTGCAGATAGTCGGGGTGGTGCTGCGGAACCCGCTTCTGGTAGATCTCCTCACCGTCGATGCCATCCGGGAACCGCTGCAGATGGGTGGGCCGATCGCGGAGCGCGTCGAGCAACGGGCTTCCGGCTTCAACGGCCACGGTTCGGTAGTACTCGACGAGCCGCCGCTTTGTGCCCTTCGCACCCAGCTTGGGGAAATAGACCTTGTCCGGACTGGTCAGGCGCACCGCAATACCGTCGACGTCGAGCTCTTCTGCAGCAGCCATACCAAAGATTCCAGCACAATCGGCTTATGGACTTACCCGTCATGCCCCCGGTGTCGCCGATGCTTGCCAAATCGGTGCCGTCGATCCCGCCCGAAGCGTCATACGAACCGAAATGGGACGGATTCAGGTCCATCTGTTTCCGTGACCGCGACGAAGTGGAGCTGGGCAGCCGCAACGAACGGCCCATGACGCGCTATTTCCCCGAGTTGGTGGCGGCGGTCCAAGCAGAGCTGCCCGCGCGTTGCGTGATCGACGGGGAGATCGTCATCGCCACCGACCACGGCCTGGATTTCGAGGCGCTACAACAGCGCATCCACCCGGCCGATTCGCGGGTGCGGATGCTCGCCGAGGCGACGCCGGCGTCCTTCATCGCATTCGACTTGCTCGCCCTGGGCGACGACGACTACATGGGGCGACCATTCAGCGAGCGGCGCGCCGCCCTCGTCGATGCCCTGGCGGACTCGGGACCGTCGATCCATGTCACGCCGGCCACCACCGACATCGATATTGCTCGGCGTTGGTTCGACGAGTTCGAGGGAGCCGGCCTCGACGGTGTCATCGCCAAGCCGCTGACCGTCACCTATCAGCCCGACAAGCGAGCCATGTTCAAGATCAAGCACGAGCGGACCGCCGACTGCGTGGTCGCCGGCTATCGCGTGCACAAGTCCGGCGGCCCAGAAGTTCAAGCCATAGGCTCGCTCCTGCTCGGGCTCTATCAGGACGATGGCCAGCTGGCGTCCGTCGGCGTGATCGGCGCCTTTCCCATGGCCGAGCGGCGACGCCTGTTCGCCGAGCTGCAGCCGCTCGTCACCGACTTCGAGGACCACCCATGGAATTGGGCCGCCCACGAGGCAGGCGAACGAACGCCGCGCAAGAACGAATTCTCGCGCTGGAATGCCGGAAAGGATCTTTCGTTCGTGCCGCTGCGTCCGGAGCGCGTCGTTGAGGTTCGCTACGACCACATGGAGGGCCGGCGCTTCCGTCATACCGCGCAGTTCAACCGGTGGCGTCCGGACCGCGAGCCCCGCTCGTGCACCTACGAACAGCTCGAACAGCCGGTGACATTCAGCCTCGGTGACATCGTGCCCGGCCTGGGATCGGCCTAGAAGGGTGGCGGCTCATTGCGTTCGGCGATGTGCGCGGCATTGAGTGCGCGTTCGGCGTTGATGCGGCGGGCCCGGTCCTGCTGTCGGGTCCGGCGGCGTTTGGGCATCATGACTCCGCGATCGCCGGGAGGTCGATTTTGACTTGAGGCGAATCGTAATTCGCCCGTCGTCACGCACAGCGCGGGAAACAACAGTCGGCTGCCCGGACGGGTGGTGTAGGTCTGCCCGGTCGGCGACGTCCACACCACGGTGCCGTCCGGCCGTTGCTCGTCACGCCAACCCGTCCAGAACGTTTTCAAAAGATGGTGTTTTCTGCATAGGCATTTGAGGTTGGACGCGTGGGTGGGGCCGAGCGGGTAGGGCACCGTGTGGTCGATGTCGGCGAACTCGGCCGGTCGATCGCAACCGGGGAACCGGCATGTCATGTCGCGGCACCGGATAAAACGCTCCAGCTCGGCCGAGGGGCGATACCCCGGTTCGGGCTTCGCGTCGGCGGGGTGACTCAGCGGCCGGACCTTGGCGCCGCCGCGGATCAGCTCGGCGACTACGCCAGGCGATAGCACCCCGCCGCCGGTGATCAGCGCGGGCGGCCGGGTTTGCGGCACATCGGGCTCGGGATCGGGCGCCAGCGCCTCGGCGAGTGTCGTCTGGTCCGTAACGGGCCTGCGCGCCGGCTGGCCTGCCATGTGCGGGTCGGGATCGGCGTTCAGCGCCGACGCGTCGGCGACAACGTTAATAACCACGCTGGCCGCTCGCTCGTCCTTAGCGCCGCCGGCCAGACAGGCCGCGTCGCCGCAACTGCACGCGAGCCGGTCCGCGCCGGCGGCCAGCGCGCCCAACGCGTCGGCGCGGCGCTGGGCAACGGTGCGCGGGTCGTCATCACACACACCGTGAGCCATCTGCAGCAGGCGCCGCTCCAGCACGGCCGCATCATGCGCATAGAGTCGGCCCCATATAGCCGCGGTGCCCGACTCGTCGTCGGATTGATCGATGACGACGTCGCGGCTGCGGGCCGCGGCGCGAGTGCGGCGCAGGGCGCCCGGATCGTATTGGTCCACCACCGCGTCGATTGCTTGCGCGGTCTTGCTTGCGGACATCGGCCCGAACCGTGCCGCGTCGTCGGCCAACGTCGTGTCGATCAATTCCAATGTCTCACGGTCTTTTACGAGGTCGGTATGCCAGACAATGGTCGCCGCCAGCCGGGCGCTGATCGTGCCCTCGGCGAACAGCGTCCCCACTCGCGGAAGCCGGTTGCGCAGCGCCGCGGCCAGATACATCTGGCCAGAGGCCATGGCGTGGCTGATGTTCTGTGCGGCAGCGACTTCGGCCGCCATGGCATCCCAGTTGTCGCATGACCAGTGGGCGGAAATCGTCGGACCGTCGGCGTGGCGGTGCACGAGCTCCGCGACCGCCGCCAGCTTGCGCGCCGCCGCCTTCGCCTCAATCCGTGCGCACTCCGCGATCGCGGCCGACACCTCCGCGTCATCGGCGCGCGCCAGCGCCTCAATGGTCGGCAACACATCATCGAACATACGTCCGAATATATCGCCTGCGCCGCAGCGCGAACACCGCCCAAAATCCAGGCTGTGGATGAACTTGTAGCTGTGGATAACTCCGAAGAAAGCGTTTAATCTCCGCCAGGGCGGGCAAGTGAACTCACATGTCTGTGACAGCGTTTCAGGATTTGCCGTTGGCCGATCGCGATCGCAAGTGGGACGGAGACGCCGCCGAAAAGCGGGTCCGCAACTGGGCCGGGGCGAAAGACGCGCCCAATCAGAAGTACCGCGACGCCCACGTCTGGTACGACAACGCGAAGAAGGACAACTTCACGGCGTACAAACTCTTGATCGCCGATGTCATCGGTGGCGACCTCAAGGCCGTTCCCCGCGGGGTGATGGCGGCCGGCGCGATCATGGACGGCGCGCGCGGCGGCATCGACCTCCCGAAGACCGACGTCGACCGGGTCAAGAGCCACCTGGCCAAGTACTACAAGAAGATGGGCGAGAGCCCACCGTGGGAGCGCGGGTGATCTAGACGGCGAGTCACAGGAATGGCAGCAACCGATCGGCCGCACCTGGCTTCGTCACATCGGCCAGCCCGGACTTGAATCCGTCCAGCCCACCCTTTGTCCTCGCATCGGCGATCCGCCGCTGGGCATCGTCAGGAAGGTGCTCCATTCGGTCAGGCTTGTCCCACAGCTCGATGGTCTGCACCACCCAATATATGGCGAACTCGATGATCAGCAGCGCCTCGACCAGCAAGACCCACAACTCCCAGCCGCGGTGCACGAGATGTGCTGTGACAATAGCGATTAACGTCACCAGCATCACCACGGCCATTGCCCGGTAGAACCGTCGATACGCGCGGGGATGAGATGATTTCGACTCATCCTCTCGCTTGACGAGGTATCCGGTGCAAAACACGGTGGCGATGAATGTCGAGAGGAGCAGGAACCCGGCTGCGCCGTGTGCCTGCGCTAAGAAGAACTTGTGATCGAAGATGAAGGTAAGCAGGCCGACCGCCATGATCAGCCAGAACAAACCCAGCGCCAGTATGCCGCCCGGGCTTCTTGTCTGCTCGGTCCGGTTGTGCGGGGATTGCCACAAAACAATGCCCCAACCCAAAAGCAGTCCGATGACCACCGCCCAGACGTTGGGCCGAGTGACTGCGTCGACGTTGTATTCGGGCGGCAGATCAGCTCGTCCGCACAGTGGCGACGGCCGACCCTGCGGCACGATCGCGGCTATCAACGCGGATACCCCGGCCAAACTCAACAGAGCATCTTCGGTGTCGCTGCTGCCCTTGTACATGATGAATAGAGCGCCGAGCGCCAGAAGCGCGGCGATGACGATGCTATGGGCGGAGGTGTAATAGTAAGCGCTGATGGCCAATTGCCAGCACGTTGCCGAAAGCCTTTCGATGAGCACGGCCGCGGCGAGCATCACCATGATGACCACCATGCCGACGCGCAAATCACGGTAGACGGCGAGCGTGATCGGAACCTGACGAGGACCCGGTGTCGCCGGTCCGTTTGATCTCTTCCCGCCCCCGGCTCCGGGATCGGGAGTGCCGTCGCTTTTTTCGTTGTCTTCGGTCATGTCCGGTACCTACTTATGGACTGCGTCGTGATACGGCTGACCAAGGGATTTTAGGACTATCGGTGTACCGCCGTGCCGATAATCGGCTTTTGGTCTAGGTGCCGCGGCGATGATCTGCCCGAAGCCCGAAGCTCGGCCCCGCGACGCGCCGGTCAGACCGCGATCATGAGCTGCGACAAACCACGCAGCGTGACGTTGGCCTTGTATTGCGGCTCACCGTCCAGCCGCGTGGCCGGAAAGCGTGCGGTCACCGCCGACAGCGCGACGCCGGCTTCCAGCCGGGCCAGCGGCGCGCCCAGGCAGTAGTGGGCTCCCCGGCCGAATCCCAGGTGACGCAACGCCTTCCGATCCGGGTCGAAGAGATCGGGCCGGTCGAATTCCGCAGGGTCACGGTGGGCCGCGGCCAGTAACAACATCATGACATCACCCGCAGGCACCTCGACTCCACCAATCATCATGTCGGCGAGAGCGATTCGCCCGACCAGTTGCACAGGCGGGTCGTACCGCAGGGTCTCTTCCACAATCGCCGGTGCGCGACCGGGGTCGGCACCCAGGGCGGTCCACTGCTCGGGATTGCGCAGCATCGCCAAGATGGCGTTCCCGATCAGGTTCACCGTGGTCTCATGTCCGGCGATCAAGAGGAGATTGCAGGTAGAGACAATCTCCTCTTCGGTCAGTTGATCTCCGGACTCCTCCACCGCGATCAGCCCCGACAGCAGGTCGTCACCGGGTTTCGAACGGCGGCGGTCGATCAGACCGTGGAAGTACGCCCGCAGCCACGTCGCGGCCTGTTGGCGTTGTTTCGCAACTTCCGGCGGCACGCCGGTGATCGTCGAAAACGGGTCCAGCGCCTGAGCGAGCAACGCCGACGCGTGGCTGAATTGGGGCTCGTCATCCAGGGGAACGCCGAGCAGCCGGCAGATCACCGCGACCGGCAGCGGATAGGCGAAATCTTCGACGACGTTGAAGTGGCCCTTTTCGGCGACCCGATCGAGCATTCCGTCGACCAGCGAGCGAATATCGGGTTTCAGCGCGTTCACCACCTTGGGCGCAAATGCCTTGCTGACCAGCTTGCGCAACCGGGTGTGATCGGGTGGGTCGAGAAAGAGGAAGCCCGGTGGGCCCTGCCTGCGCGGCGCCGTGCCGGCCTCGGCCTGCCGCTTGGCGACCGTCGAATTGACGTTGTCGCTGCTTGACATTGGATGCCGCAATACCTCGTCACAATCTCGGTAGCTCGAGAAGACGGTCAGGTTCGCGCCGGGTAGCTGCAGCGCTCCGCCGTCACGAAACTGCGCACAGAGTCGGTACGGGTCGGGCCGGTTGGCCGGGTCCAGCAGTTGCAGCAGCAACCCCTCGGAATCGGTCCGCGCGGTCGTCATGCGGTCATTCTGCCCGGAGCGGCGCAGTCTCAGCGACGGAGGAACTCGACGATGTGGCCCGCGAGCTCCTCGCCCGCGTCCTCTTGCAAGAAGTGTCCGGCGCCGCGGATCAAGGGGTGATCGATTCCCTGCGCGCCGCGCATCTCGCGTCGGAAGATCGCGCCCATCGGGCCGGTGATCGGGTCGCTGTCGCTGAAGGCAACCAGCATGGGAGTGGGGCTCGCGGAGAGTTTCGCCCACGCCGCTTTGTTGGCCGCCGCCGCGGGATCGTCCGGCGAGGTCGGCACCAGGCCCGGCATGGCGCGCGGGCCCGCGCAGTACTCGTCGCTGGGGAACGGCGCGTCATAGCTTGCTCGCACGTCGTCGCTCATCGGTTGGCGACAGCCGCCCTGCACGAACGCGCCGACGTTTAGCTCCGGCGCGGTGGTGATCGCCTCGCGGAAGCGCCACCAGACGTCGGGCATCGGCTGCTCGCCCGTCGGCAGGCCGGTGTTGGCGACGACCAGCTTGGCGAATCGATCGGGGTGTTCGGCGGCGAGGCGCAAACCGATCAGCCCGCCCCAGTCCTGGCCGACCAGGGTCACGTTTCGAAGATCGAGGACGTCGAAGGCCACCGCGCGCATCCACTCGACGTGGCGCGCGTAGCTGTGATCCTCGCGGCGGGTCGGCTTGTCCGAGCGACCGAACCCGACCAGGTCGGGGCAGATGACCCGGTGCCCGGCGCCGACAAGTGCCGGAATCATCTTGCGGTACAGGAAGGACCACGACGGTTCGCCGTGCAGCATGAGGATCGGGTCGGCTCGTTCGGGGCCGTCTTGCACCCACGCGACCCGCAGCGTGTCGCCTTCGCCGTCGGATATTTCGCAGTACCTGGGCGCGTACGGAAAGTCGGGTACGCGGTCGAACGACTCGTCGGGTGTGCGCAACGTCTGCATGTCAGGTCCCTTCGGGTAACCCCGCCAGCTCAGGATGTGCCATCAACCGGTCCAGAAAGCCGAGCTGGCCCTTCAGCAGCTTGACTCGCGCCTGCGCCACCGAAAACCAGCCCACCCGATCGACTTCCGGAAACTCGCGCAGTTTGCCGGAGCCCTTCGGCCATTCCAATTCGAAGGTGTTGCTGCGCGCTTCGGTCACGTCGAGGTCGCCGCAGACAGCGAAGGCGGTGACCACCTTGCCGCCGGACTGCTTCAGTTGACCGAGGTCCAGCCGGGTCCCGGCCGGGGCCGAAAGCCCAAGCTCTTCGAAGAACTCGCGTTGGGCGGCGGTCCACGGGTCGTCACCCTCGGCGTACTCGCCTTTGGGAATCGACCAGGCGCCGTTGTCCTTTCGCGCCCAGAACGGGCCACCCGGGTGCGCGATCAGGACTTCTACGGCGCCGTCGCGGGTCCGGTAGAGCAGCACACCCGCACTGAGCTTCGGCATTCGCTCAGGACCCGACCGACCGTTCCAGGTCCTTGAGCGAGGACTCCAGGTGCGCGAGCAGACGCTGCAGATGCGGCACGCTGCGCCGGCAACCCACCAGACCGAAGTCCAGGTTTCCGGCGTTGTTGGCCAGCGTGATGTTCAGCGCCTGTCCGTCCAGCGCGATGGACAGCGGATAGTTGCCGTCGAGCCGAGCGCCCCCGTAGTAGATCGGCTGGGTGGGCCCCGGCACGTTCGAGATGATGATGTTGAACGGCGGCGACGTCGACGCCACCCAGCCCGGGACCGCCGCCAGCGCCAGCGCTGACGTATTGGCGGCGGACAGCGCCAGCGCCTGGAATCGGGGCAACTGCGAGAACACCTTCTTGTTGCTGCGCATCGAATCGCTGATGGTCTGCAATCGCTGTGCGGGATCGTCGGTATCGGTGGCGAGGTTGCACAGGATGGCGCCTACGAGGTTTCCCCCGGCATCGGCCTCGTCTTCGGTGCGCAGGCTCACCGGGACCATCGCGATGAGCGGTGTGTCCGGCAGCGCGTTCTGCTCGAGCAGGTAGGAGCGCAGGGCGCCGGAACACATCGCCAGGACAACATCGTTGACGGTCACGCCGGCGGCCTTCTTGACGCTCTTGATGCGGTCCAACGACCAGGACTGCGCGGCGCAGCGGCGGGCGCCGCCGATCTTGACGTTCAGCATTGTGCGCGGGGCCCCGAAAGGAAGCGTCAGCTGCTGCTCGAACAGCGCCGACCGGGCCAGCGAAAGTGTCGACGGAGCAAGTGACGCGAGGGATCCCGCCGCATGCAGTGCCGACGTCAGCGGGCTCACCGGGTTGCGCTTGCGCTTGCTTTTGGGCAGGCTCCACGGTGCGCGGATCTCGGGATCGTCGGGGTCGGTGGACAACGCGCGCTGCATCAGTTTCTGCGCGGAGACACCGTCGATCAGTGCGTGGTGGATCTTCGTGTAGACGGCGAACCGGCCATCCTTGAGCCCCTCGATGATGTGCGTTTCCCACAGCGGACGATGACGGTCCAGCAGGCTGCTGTGCCACCGCGAGGTCAGCTCGAGCAGTTCACGGATCCGCCCGGGCGACGGCACTGCCGAGCGTCGGACGTGGTAGTCGATGTCGACGTCTTTGTCGTACGACCAGCCCAGGTTGGCGATTCCGCCGACGAACGTCGCGGGATGCTTGCGGAACGTGGGCTGAAAATCATCCTGCGCGACCAATCGGTCGTAGAGCTCACGTACGAAGCCGCGGCCGGCGCCCTTGGGCACCTCGAACAACTGCAAACCGCCGACATGCATGGGATGTTCCCGCGACTCTCCCAGCAGAAATATCGCGTCGGTGGGCATCATCAGTTCCATGCACCAATTAGACCTCGACTGACGCCGGGGCGAAGGCCCTCTTAGAACATCGCCGCCGAGCCGGTGTCGGGATGGCTGCGCATGTAGGCCACGAGCCTATCGACGTAGCTGCGGAAGGCGGGCGGCTCGATGCCACTGCCGGCGAGATCGGCTCGACAATGATCGGTCAAGTAGAAGGTGGGTTGGGCGAAGTAATCGACCGCTTCCGGAGGGATCCGCATGAAGCGGTAGAGCCCCGGAACGTGTGCTAGTGATGCTTTCGTCAATTTCAGGGGCAGCGCGACCTTGAGGAGTTTGCGCCCCGTCGCCTCGGCGAGCGTATCCGACATCTCATCGACCGTGAGCGGACGCGGATCGGCCAGCTGATAGGTGCGTCCCTCGGAAACGGAGAGGCCGCTCAGATATCCGACCGCGTCAACGACGAAGTCGCGTGGGACCACGTTGACGCGCGTCATATCGGGGTCACCCACCATCGGGAGGATCGCGTACCGGGGCTGTCGCAGTAGCCACTGCATCACGAAGTAGGGCCCGTCGAATTTTTGCGTCTGCCCAGTGCGGCTGTCGCCGACGACGATCGAGGGGCGATAGATCGTCACGGGCATGCCTGCGGACATTCGCGAGCGCACGTCCTGCTCGGCGAGGCTTTTGGTCTCTTCGTAATGGTTGTTGAACGGCGCACCTACTTCGAGGTCGTCCTCGCTGAATGGGCCCGCATACCGGCCGCTGACATAACAGGTGCTGAAGTAGTGCAAGCGCGTCAGACGGGCAGAGCGCTCGAGCGCGTCCAGAACGTTGCGGGTGCCGTTGACGTTGATTCGAACCGCTACGTCGCGGGGAACCGCCAAGTCGTATGCGGCGGCCAGGTGCCATGCCTCGGTGACGTCGGTGAGGGTGTCTGCAAGGACGCCGAGACCCGGTTCGGTGATGTCGCCCTCGACCAGCTCGATCCGCCCCTCGAGGAACGGTTCCGCAGAGCTCAGTTCCTGCACGCGTCGCTGTGCCAGCGCGCCGAATTTAGGCTGCACCAGGCAGATCGCCGAATCTCCTGTGCGTTTGAGAATGCCCGGTAGCAACGCGCTACCGAGAAAGCCGGGAAATCCGGTCATCAGGACGGTCATCGCTGCACTCCCTAGCCGGTCGAATAATTACCAAAGTGGTGGCGGCGGGCAAAGTCTGAACCTCGCGGCGCTACCTGAGGCGGGCTCTCTGGATACCGTGCCCATCACCAATGGGCGGGCGCTGAGCGTCTTTCCCCGGTGAGATAGTGGTGAGATAGTAAGGCGTTCATCGCTCTTTCCCTTACCAAAGGGTGCCCTCGACGAGCGATGCTATCGAATACGGGCGGTGTTAGGGCGGGTCTTTTGACCCTGCACAACGGCCATTGGTCCTCAGTTGAGTCCGCTGACACTGAGGCGGCGCACGATCGCAGATACTGCTGAATGGATGTCCCACCTGAAGACAGCGCAGGGAAGTCATGAACGGCAACGAGGCAGAGCATCCCGAGATCGCCAAATGGGATCCCGTCTTCACCGAGCTGATGATCAACGCGGTCACGCCTGTCATCAGGAGATGGTTCCGACCACAGGTGAGGGGCTTGGAGACCGTCCCACCGAAGGGCGGCGCCTTGCTGGTGTCCAACCACTCCGGAGGTGTACTGACGCCTGATTGGAACATTCTCGCCCCTGCGATCTACGGCAGGTTCGGCTATGACCGCCCGTTATTCACCCTCGCCCACTACGGTGTGTTCTTCACGCCGTTTCGCGCGTCACTGAGCCGGCTCGGCGTCATTCATGCCAACCGGGAAAACGCTGCCGCGGCGTTACGTTCAGGCGCGATCGTGCTGGCGTTTCCCGGCGGGGATTATGACGCTTTCCGGCCAACCCTGAGGCAGACCGTCATCGATTTCGGCGGTCGTACCGGATACGTCAGCACCGCTATGGAGGCCGGCGTGCCGATCGTGCCCGCCGTCTCAATCGGGGGGCAAGAAACCCAACTCTTCGTCACTCGGGGTAACTTGCTCGCAAAACGTTTAGGCCTCAAGCGTTTCCGCATGGAAATTTTGCCGGTTACTGTCGGCATCCCCTTCGGTTTGACGATGTTCTTCCCCGCCAACATCCCTTTACCCGTCAAGGTCGTCTTCCAGATTCTGCAGCCGATCGACGTCGCCGCGCAGTTCGGCAAGAATGCCGATGTCCACGAGGTCGACGCCCATGTGCGTTCGGTGATGCAAACCGCGCTGGACCGGCTGGGCCACGAGCGCCGGTTACCCCTATTGGGCTGAAGAATGGGGCAAGGCCCATGGTCAATCCGCCGAAGAATCTTCCGTTAAGGATGTCTTTCGGCAACGCATAGGTGGCAGCATGGATTCGTGACGACACCTTCGTTGACCTGGGATGTGGTGCCCGTTGACAAGCCAGGGGATGTCAACGTGATCATCGGCCAGGCGCATTTCATCAAAACGGTCGAAGACCTGCACGAGGCACTGGCCGGCGTGAGCCCGTCGCTGCGGTTCGGCGTGGCCTTCTGCGAGGCGTCCGGACCGCGGTTGGTCCGCCGCAGCGGCAACGACGCGGACTTGGTCGGACTGGCGACACGCGCCGCGCTGGCCATCGCGGCCGGACACAGCTTCGTGATCTTCCTGCGTGAGGGCTTTCCGGTCAATGTCCTCAATCCCGTGAAAGCGGTGCCCGAGGTATGCGGGATCTACTGCGCCACAGCTAATTCAGTTGACGTCATTGTCGCGGTGTCTCCGCGCGGTCGCGGCATCGTGGGCGTCATCGACGGACAGACGCCTGTTGGAGTGGAAGGCGATCGCGAGGTGGCCGAGCGCCACGATCTGCTGCGCGCTATCGGTTACAAGCTCTGAGTCAGTCTGCCGCGACGGACCATACCGACGTCGCGATCAGATCACCGCGCTCCAACCCCGCGGCGCGATGCTCGTGCACTGTAGCGTACTCAGCGGTAGTCACCATGTCGACGAACGCCTGCGGTGTCGGGTATTCAACGATGAGAATGGCGTCCCACCAAGGTCTTTCGCCATCACCGATCACGAAGGCCGGCGCCGTCCCCGCATAGCGGACGGTGGCACCCGCTCGCTGCAGGTGCGGTACGACCTCCTGCCCGTAGCGCCGGTAGGACTCCAGACCACCCGGGGTCTTGAACTTCAACAGGTTGACCATCACCACCGGTGCGTCGGCTGGCCGGGCGGCCAGGGCCTTGAACTGCTCGGCGGTGGGCTCCAAGGTACTGCTCATGGTGACGATTAGAGCAGATCGGTGATGGTCTTCAGGCCCGCTTCGTACAGCACGCCGGGCAGCATGCCGCCGTCATGCTCGATGGTGGTGCCGTTGACGAAGTCGGCCTCCCCACCGGCCAGGAACACGCAGACCCGGCCCACCTCCGCGGGGTCGCCCGCACGCCGCAGCGGAACCGCGGCGAAATATTTTGCGCCCGTTGGATCGTCCTTGGGCAGCACGAAAGACCGGAAGTTCTCGGTCATCGTCGGTCCCAGCGCTATGCAATTGACCCGCACCTTGGGTCCCCACTCCTCGGCCAGGGACCGGGTGAGATGGTTGAGCCCGCTCTTGGCCGCGCCGTAGGAAACCAACGTCGGCGATCCCGCCGGATGCCCGGCGCCGCTGGAGATGTTGATGATGCAGCCGACCCCGTCCTGGGTGCGCATCTGCCGGTAGGTGCGGATGGCGAACCAGAGCGGGCTGATGAGGTTCATCTGTACCGCGTACGCGTGGAACAGCGCCGTGCGCTCGTATTCGTCGTCGCCGGGCGGCGCCCCCTGAATGCGTTGCACCAGTTCGGGAATGCTTTCGACGTGCGGCGCCGGAACGGTCCCACCGGCGTTGTTCACCAGGATGTCGATCCGGCCGTGCTCGGCGACGACGTCGGCGACGAAGGAGTCGATCGCGCGGTAGTCCCCTTGGTCGCAGACCTTCTGAGAAGCTCGGGAGGCCCAGTCGGTCTCGCAGCCGGGGATGGCGTCCAACGGTGAACGCGAGCAGCCGATGACGGTGGCGCCGGCGCGCAGCAGCTCGTGGGCGATGCCAACACCCACGCCACGGCTGGTTCCGGTGACGATCGCGACCTTGCCGTCCAGCACGCTCATGACAGGCCTTCCCACTCGCAGTCGATGTTGACAGTCACTGTCAGCCGGTCATACTGTGCCAGTCCGGTCGTGGGCGTGTAAAGGCATGCAATTCGGAGGTCAGCAGATGAGTGGTCCGTCCAAGCTTCGTGTCATTCAGTGGGCGACCGGAGGCGTCGGCAAGGCGGCCATCGCGTGCGTCGTGAACCATCCGCAGTTGGAGTTGGCGGGCTGCTGGGTGCACAGCGCCGAAAAGAACGGGGTCGACGTCGGTCGGATCCTCGGAACTGAGGACCTCGGTATCACCGCCACATCTAGCATCGACGACATTCTGGCGCTGGATGCCGACTGCGTCATGTACAGCCCGCTGGTGCCCGACGACGACGAGGTGATCGCGATCCTGCGATCCGGCAAGAACGTCGTCACCCCCGTCGGCTGGGTTTATCCCGATCCGGGCAACCGCCGGCACCAGGCCGTCGCCGACGCGGCGGTCGAAGCCGGGGTGACGCTGCACGGTTCGGGGATCCATCCCGGGGGCATCACGGAACGATTCCCGCTGATGCTGTCGTCGCTCTCGTCGGCCGTCACCCACATCCGGGCCGAGGAATTCTCCGACATCCGCACCTACAACGCCCCGGACGTCGTGCGCCACATCATGGGCTTCGGCGGCACCCCCGAGCAAGCCATGCAAGGACCCATGGCCGGCCTGCTCGAGGCCGGCTTCAAGCAGTCGGTGCGAATGATTGCCGACCACATGGGATTTCGCATCGAACCGAACATCAGGACGATCCAGGACGTCGCCGTGGCAACCGCCGACATCGACTACGCCCCGTTCCCGATCACCACTGGGACCGTGGCCGCGCGCCGGTTCCGCTGGCAGGCCCTGGTAGACGGCGAGCCGGTCATCTCGGCGGCGGTCAACTGGCTGATGGGTGAGGAAAATTTGGAGCCCGCCTGGGATTTCGGCGGCCGGGGCGAACGCTTCGAGGTCGAGATCACCGGCGACCCCACCGTGAACCTCACCTTCAAGGGCCTGCAACCCGAGACGATCGCCGAAGGGCTGGTGAAGAATCCGGGCGTGGTGGCGACGGCCAACCACTGCGTCAACGCCATCCCCGAGGTCTGCGCCGCCGAACCCGGCATCAAGACTTACCTCGACCTGCCGATGTTCGCGGGCCGCCCGGCGCCCGGCCTCGCCGCGTCATGACCGGGATCCACAACGTCTCCCTGTCGGATGTACCGGCCGCATGACCTACAGCCACCCTTCCTCGATGCGCGACCATGTCGCGATCGTCACCGGCGCCGCGCAAGGCGTGGGCAAGGGCACCGCCGCCGCGCTGCTGGAACGCGGGGCGGCGGTGCTGCTGGTCGACATCCAGGACGAGTTGCTCGGCACGACGACCGTCGAACTGTCTTCGTTGGGACGCGTCGAGAAACTGACCGCCGACCTGCGCGACCCGAACAGCGCCCAACGGATTGTGGCGGCCGCGGTCGACGCCTTCGGCACCGTGCACGGCCTGGTCAACAATGCGATAGCCACCAACGAGCCCAAGGCGTTCGTCGACATCACCACGGAGGACTTCGCGCTCGGTCACGACGTCGGCCCGCGGGCGACGTTCCTGCTCATGCAGGCCGTGCACCCCGTCATGGTCGAGGCGGGCGGCGGGTCGATCGTCAATCTCGGGTCCGGGACCGGCACCGGCGGCGAACCGAACTGGGGCGGATACGCCGCCGCCAAGGAGGCCATCCGCGGCCTGTCGAAGGTCGCCGCTTTGGAGTGGGGACGCGACAACATCCGGGTCAACGTCATCTGCCCGTTCGCCGAATCCGACGGCGTCAAGTTCTGGAAGTCGTTCGCACCCAAGGAGTACGAGAAAGCCGTGGGTCGGGTGCCGATGAAGCGGATCGGGGATGTCCGCACCGACGTGGGCGCGCTGGTGGCCTTCCTGCTGGGCGGCGACGCGACGTTCATCACCGGGCAGACCATTCACGTCGACGGTGGAATCGGCTGCTTCCGGTGACCATCCCCGCCAGAGGAGAGTCGCTGCGCGATCGGCAGCGAGCGCAGATCCGGGCCGACATCCGGCGCGCGGCGTTCCGGCTCTTCGTCGAGCGTGGATACGACGCCGTGACGACGGAGGAGATCGCGGCTGCCGCAGGCGTATCGCCGCGGACCTTCTTCCGGCACGTGCCGACGAAGGAAGAGTTGCTGCTCGCGCCCGTTCGCCACGGCGGCGCGGCGATCGTCAACCTGCTCGAGCAGCGGCCCGCCAACGAGCCACCCGATGTCGCGTTGATCAACGCCATCATCACGCGGACCCGATCGTTCGAGCAGACGGACACCGACGAGTGGCGGGAGGCGCTGCTGGTGGCCCCCGATCTGCTCCGTAAGGTGACCGTTCACACGCCCGCCGACAAGGAGCGGGCGGCCAAGCTCATCGCCGAGCGCATGGGCGTGAACCCCGACGTCGACCTCCGCCCCGGCCTGCTGGTCCAACTCGCTTTCGCGGCAGCCGATTTCGGTTTCCAGCAGTGGGTGCGTCAGTCCGGTCGCCCGTGGCCGCTGGATCGCTACGTCACCGAAGCGCTCGAGGCGGTCAAGAGCCCGCACTGGAAACCGGGGCGCTCCTGATCACCCGCGCGACGCCTCGGGGTTCGCGATCCGGATCGGGCACCCGTCCAGCCAGGCGGCCACCGCCTCCACGGTGTCGGAGTAGAAGGCGCCGAGCATCTCGCGGGTGACATACCCGAGGTGGGGCGACAGTGTCACGTTGGGGAGCAGCCTCAACGGGTGATCCGACGGCAGCGGTTCGACGTCATAGACGTCGAGCCCGGCACCGGCGATGCGCCCGGCTTCGAGGGCGGCGATCATCGCTGCCTCGTCGACGATCGGGCCCCGCGACGTGTTGATCAGATATGCGTGCGGCTTCATCAGCGCCAGCTCCGGTTCGCCGACGAGCCCGCGGGTGCGTTCCGACAACACGACGTGTACGGAGACCACGTCGGACTCCTCGAACAGCGTCGCCTTCTCGACCCGACGCGCGCCGGCCGCCGCAGCGGTGTCCGCGGTGAGGTTCTGGCTCCAGGCAATGATCTCCATGCCAAAGGCTTTCGCGTATTCGGCCATCCGCTTTCCGACGCGGCCGAGGCCGATCAACCCGAGCGTCTTACCGGACAGCGTGAGTCCCGTCGTCACCTGCCAGCCGCCGCCTCGCATGCGTCGGTGTTCTTCCGCCAGGTTGCGTACCGTGGCGATGAGCAGTCCCCAGGCGAATTCCGGAGTGGCGTCGTGCACGGAGCGGAATCGCGGATGGGCGAAGTCGGTGTGGGCGACGAGCACGCCACGTTCGGTGGCCGCTGCCATGTCCAGGTTGGGCAGGCTTGCGCCGACGATCGTGATCAGCTTCAGGTTCGGCAACCGCTCGAGCAGCGTCCGCGGCAGCGCCATCCGCTCCCGCAGGGTGCAGACCACGTCGAACGGGCGCAGCGTCTCCGCCGCTTCATCCTCGGAAAGATGGCGGTTGAAAACCGTTACCCGCGAGCGGTTTTGCACCGGTGACCAGTCGGTAAGCCGCAGGGCGGCGCCGGCGTAGTCGTCCAGTATCGCCACTTGGGGCGTGGGGTCACCCATCTCCACATTGAAGCACCGACCGCGTCCGGCACCCGAAGCGCGAGGCCGATCGTGCTCCCGGCCGGTTCCTGGACCATCTGTCGCCTCCCGCCCGCCATCACTTACGGCAGGGTTGCCGTCGGCGGCCGCCCGAAACGGTGGGGCGCTCAAAAATGGGCACTCTAGTATCCATGGGTGTTGTGGTCATCGGCCAGATCGCGCGAGACCTGGTACTGCGTACCGACGGGCCGCCGGCGCCCGGCAAATCCACCACGATCCTGCAACGCACCGAGGTGCTCGGTGGCAAGGGCGCCAATCAGGCCGTCGGGCTGGCCCAGCTCGGAGTGCCGGTCGCGCTCATCGGCGTGGTCGGTGACGACCATGCGGGGACGTCGGTGCTGCGGCAGGCTCAACGGGACGGCATCGACATCGGAGGTGTCGTCCGCCGTGGCACGACAGCGCTTTTGATCGATGTGGTGGGGCGACCGTCAGAGCGGCTGCTGCTGGAGGACGTGCCGGAAAGCTCGCTGGTTCGGGTGGCGGACCTGGACCATGCGGCTGCTTCATGGGACAGCGCCGACACCGTCTCGGTTCAGTTGCAGCAACCCCCGGCCACCGCACTGGAGGCGGCTGAGCGCGCGCGGGAGCGGGGACTGCGCGTGGTGGCCGATGGCGTCCCGGCTCCACAGATTCGGGCCGAACTGCTTGCGTCGGTGGACGTGATACGTGCCGACGCCACCGAGGCCGCGCTGATCGCGGGCGAGGAGGTCGCCTCCGTCGAGCAGGCGTTTGCGTTGGCCGACAACCTGCTGACGTGCGGGCCCGAGCTGGTTGCCCTGGCGGTACCCGAGGTCGGCGATCTGTTGGCCTGGCACGGCGGTAGCGAGCTGTTCGAATTCTCAGACATCGAGGTGGTGGATCCCACCGGCGCCGGCGACGCCTTCGTGGCCGGGCTCATCTCCGCGCTGCGCGACGGCGCCTCACCAGCCCAAGCGGGTAGGCGCGCGTCGGCGACCGCCAGCGCCACAGTGCAGCGCCTCGGCGGGCGGCCGGACCTCAGCGAGCTCAGGGCCTGAGCGAGACGGTTCAGCCCCCGCCCCCACCGGCGCCTCCGCCAGCACCCCCGGCGGCGCCTCCACCCGTTCCCGTGCTGCCGGTGCCGCCGCCACCGTAGGTTCCGCCGGGAACGGGGGGTGGCGGTGGTGGTGCCGGGCTGGACGACGTGGGCACCGGCGGCGCCGCGGGCGGGTTGCTTGCCAATGTGTTCGTGCCCACACCGCCACTGAAGGCGGCCGCAAAACCGATCGTGGCGGCGCCACCGACAAGCGCCAGCATCCTTTTAGCCTCAACATTCATGACTGGCCGCGTACCCCTTATCCGCATGCGCAATCGGGAGTCTCGCGAGTTAGCTGAGCGCGGGCAGGACCTTGTCGGTGAGCAACTGGATCGACTTCCACGCTTCGTCGACGGGCATCCCACCGACCAGTGGGTGCATGACGAGCGGGCCGTAGTTGTCGGCGTCGCGCACCTCCGCGATCAACTCGTCGGGAGTCAGGAAGCGGTACCGGCCCGACGCCTTGACCTCGTCAAGCGTTTGCACGCCCGGCAAATGCATCAGTGAGCGTTGATCGGCAGACCATCCGCCGTAAGTGACCGCCTCCCAGAGGATGTGGTCGCCGAGTTCGGCCCATGCCCGGTCCGGGTCCTCGTGTAGAAAGATCATTCCGCGGTTGACCGGCCCCGGCATGAGAATGAGCGGCGTCATGCCCGCGTCGGCGCACAGCTTGCGGTAGTAGGCGGCGATCTCGGGAAGGTGGTCGGCCAGGCTGAGGGGCAGCCGGAATCGCGCCGCGCGTCGCGCCGTTGCGCGGGAGCCGCCGCCGACGTAAAGCGCTGGATGCGGCCGGGTCCACGTGCCGGTACAGATTTCCGCTTCGGCGTCGGATCCGGACCACACCGACAGCATCCGCTCCAGGAGGTCGTCCATCAGAGCGCCGCGCTGCGCGAATTCGACTCCCATGGCAGCATATTCGACCGTGCGGTAGCCGAGGCCGACCGTGGTGTGCAGCCGGCCGCGGCTCATGTTGTCGACGAGCGCGATGTCCTCGGCTAGCCGCACCGGATTCCACAGCGGGCCGAGCGCACAGTCCACACTGGCGATCAGCGTCGACGTTCGGGCCAAGAACATCGCGGCCGCCATGATGGGATTGCAGCTCCAGCCCTGGCCGGTCGCGTGGTGCTCGTCGACGCTGATCGAGGTGATGCCGTGCGACTCCCCCCACTGCGCCAGTTCAAGGGCGGCGGACAACAGTCCGCTCTGCGTGCGTGGTTCGCCGTGCGGGGAGGCGAAATTGAACCGCAGCACCGTCAGCAACACGTCATGCCTCCCCCGGGCCGGCCATCGACCGCAAAAACGCGGGGAAGTCGGGAAACAGCGCACGGTCGACGATTTCGATGCGGGTGCCGAAAGCGTCTGTGTAGTAAGCAAATAACGCGAGGTCGGAGCCGGCGACGTCGGCGGTCATCTCGAGCGTGAAGCCGTTGGCTTCCAGCGCACGCGCACTCTCGGCCAGGTCGTCACTGAAGTAGCCGAGGTGGTGTACCGCGTTGTCCGGCGCGGCCGTCCACGGGCTCCCCGGCACCTCCTGCACAAGCTCGAGGTGCGGACTCTGCAAGGAGTAGACGATCGTCGAGGTCAATTCGCGGACGCCGGCCGGGGTGCGGAACGGCAAGGTATAGCTCATCGGGGTGATCCAGCGATAGCCGGCCAGGGCGCTCAGGCGGGCCATGGCCGTATCGAGGTCGGGCACGATGATGCCGGCGTGGTAGAAGTCCTCGGGCCGCAACGCAATTGCCATGTTTTTCCCTCGTTTTTCAGACGCAGTCGGACGCGGCGTCCACGACAAACACCGCGCCACTGGTGTAGCTGCTCTGTTCAGTGCACAGGAAGGCGATGGTCGGGGCGATCTCCGCGACGGACCCGAAGCGGCGCAACGGGATGTGCGCCAGCTCGGACTCCACCAATTCGGCCGAGCCGTGCATGGGCGCAGTCATCGGGGTGTCGACAGCACCCGGCGCCACCGCGTTCACCCGGATCCCCTTGTCGGCCCATTTGACGGCGAGGTTCCTTGTGATGCAGACGATCCCGGCCTTCGCCGCGCCGTATCCGGGCACCAGGGGTACCGCCCGAAGCGCGGACATCGACGCGAGGTTGACCACGCTGGCGCCGCCGGTCGCGGTCGACGCCTTCAGGGCGCGGTAGAGCCGGACCGTCAACCGGTACGGCCCGGTGAGGTTCAGCGCGACCGACGCCTCAAACCCGTCGGGCTTCGATTCATCAAGGCCATTAGGGAAATTGGCGCCGGCGTTGTTGACCAGTACGTCGAGCCGGGTGAATTTCCCCGCCAGCGCGTCCACCGAATCCGGGTCGCTGATCTGGAGCTGGTGATAATCCATGCCGGCCAGGTCGACTGCGTAGTCGTTCGCCGCCGGTTTGGTCCCGGTGACCGCGACGCGGGCCCCGGCGTCACGGAACAGCACCGCGGTCGCGTGCCCGATCCCGCTGGTGCCGCCCGTGATCAGGGCCGCGGTTCCGGTGAAGTCGAAGCTGACGCGTGCCGTCATGAGTTCCTCGCGATCTGGTTTTTGAGCCAGGCGGTTTCCCAGAAGTTGGTGTTGCCGGCGAGAAGTTTTTCATGGGCTTCCCGCAGCACGTGCCGCGCCCCCGCATGGTCCGCCCCAACGAGTTCGGCAAGGTGGATGGCCTGCAGCGGGCGGTCGTCGGCGAGATGCTTGCGCGCCCTGTCCACCAGCGCGTCGGCCCCCGCCAACTCGACCACGTCGGCGGCCACGGCGCCGAAGCCGACCGGATAAAGCTCGGTGGTCGACTCGTGGTGAAACCAGCCGGAGTAGTTCTCCCAGATGGCCCGCACGTCCCAGGCCACCTTTCCATAGCCTTGTCCCACTTCGTATTCCGCGGGCAAGTTGATCTCACGCATCAGGGTCCGGACGTCCTTGCCGGCGTTCATCCCCTCGACGGTCCGATCGTGGACGTACTGGATGGCGTCGCGCAGCCGGGTCAGTTCGGCGTGGATGAGCTCGGCGCCCGCTATCGGTTCGAAATGACCGGTCACCAGGAGGTCAGGCCGCAGGTCGCGCACTCGCTCTATGGACGCGATGGCCGTCAGCGCGTCGCGGTACCGGTCGCCACGCATGGTCACCAGGTTGGGAATGTGTCCAAACAGCGGCCCGAAGACATTCCCGCACAGGCAGATACACTCATCCGGTAGCCAAACCACCAGTGAGTCGGTGGTTTCGCCGCCGGGAACGGAGATCAGCTCCATCCGCCGGCCGCCGACCTCCAGGGTCAGGGTGTCTTCGAAATCGAGGTCGACGGCCGGCACGCTCTGGCCGGCCAACCGGCTGCTACCCAGGCGTCGCTGGATGGCTTGGATACCGCTGGTCAGGGTTTCCTTGAACGCGAAGGCGCTGCGGCTGGCGCGATACGGGATGAGGCGTTCGTTGTCGTCGCGCCACAGCGTCCAATTCGCCTGCGCGACCACGGTTGTCCCCGGGTCGCGCACGCTGTCCAAACCGCCGACGTGGTCGACATGGCCCTGTGTGAAGACGATGTAGCGCACCGGCGAGGGGTCGACGGCATCGAAGTTCGCGCGATGCACCGGGCCCTCGAACCCCATCCCGGTGTTCACGATCACCCGCCCCTCACCCGTGGTGAGCAGGTAGGAATTCGACAGCCCCGGTGACACCCACAGCCCGGGCGCGATCTCGCCGGCCCGTTCGGCGGCCGCGGGACGCATGGCCTCGGCCCCGGGCCTGCTGCGGTAGACGGGTTCGAAACTCATCGATGTGTCTGCCTTCCGGCTAGCTCTCGGCATGGACGTCGAACCTGTCGAAGTAGAAGCCGAACCGGCTGCGCAGCTCGTCGGCTGTGACGCCGAAATGCCGACGCAGGTCATAGTGGATGCGGCCATGCTTGCCGCGCGGATTGCCGTCCAGATATTTCTGGAAGCGCGTCCGCACCTTCGGCGTCAGTTCGACACCGCCGCATTGGTAAAGCCGTTCGAGCACCGGCATTTCGTTGCCGTTCAGCTGGTGGAAGCTGACGTCGATGCTGCGTTCGGGCGGGAGGAGATCGCGGTCTCGCACGCACGCGGCGAGCAGTCGGTGCACCCGGTCGCTCCAATAGTCCAGCAGCCAGCCCGGCTCGATGCTGGTGCGGCGCAGCCGATCGGAGTAAGCCATCATCGTGATCGCCGACTGGATGACCGCGACGGGGTCGCGGTGGGTGAAAGCTACTGTGGCGTCGGAAACGTCGCCAGGAGCGGGCCGAGCTGTTCACAGTGCTGCGGGCTTTTCAGGACCCAGGTCCGCGGACCGCGCAGGAAGGTCAACGCCTGCAGCACCTTTCTCAGGTATGCGTAGTGCCGGGTTTGGTCCAGGCTGAGGTAGTAGTCGCGCCAAGCGGGCACGCGCGCATGCCATTCCAGGACGTAGGCGGCCAAGTCGAGGTCGAGTAGTTCGACCTCTTCCTCGATCGCCTCGGGGAATCGGTCGTGCATGGCGGCGACCACCGGGGCGCTGGCCATCAGCGCATCGTGTTCGGATTTGGCGCGCGTGTAGCGGGGGTCGACCCCGAAGATGTCGGGGCCCTGCCCGGGGGCGGGAATGGGTTCCTGACTCTCCCAGTACGGTAGGGCCCGCCGGCGGGGGTCGGCGGCAATGAGATTCACCAGATGGGTGGTGCCCGAGCGGGGCATCCCCACGACAATGAACGGGCGCTCGATCGGGATGGTCTCGATCTCGGGATACCTCTTGAGGAGCTCGGTCAGGGACAACCTGTTGCGCAGCAACCGTACGACGCGTTGCCGCAACGACGATCGCGCGAGCTGACGCAGACCGTCGTCGGCTTCGATCGCTCCGACGTGCGCGGCGAGCCGATCGCCGAAGCCGTCGACGTCGTCGAGGTCATCGATCCCCGCCTGCTCGACCGCCTCCGCGAGCATCTGGTCGATATCGAAGTCGACGAGTTTGGATTCGGTGAAGGCCAGGATCTGGCGTTGGACGTCGGTCAGCTTGGGCGCGGTCAGGTCGCCGAAGTCGATCTCGTCAACGGCAGAGCCCACCGGATCCTCTTTTCGACGTGTCGTCGTGAGAAATATGACACAGACGCTAGACGTCGATCTGTCGTGGTCCTACAGGTTCGCCAAGTCGTCGGGCACGTCGACCTTGTGTTCCTGCAGCGCCTCAAGGGGCACCACTTCGAGGGTGCGCTCGTGCGTGGAGGCCAGGACCACGGGTGCGGCGCAGCCGTCCTGGTGCGCCCGAAGCCAGTTCAGTGCCGTGACGCACCAGCGATCACCGGGCAGCAGGCCGGGGAACCGGTATTCGGGAACCGGTGTCAGAAGGTCATTGCCGATGGAACGCTGGTGCTCGAGGAACTCAGCGGTCATGACCGCACAGATCGTGTGCCGGCCGAGGTCCTCGGGTCCGGTGGAGCAACAGCCGTCTCGGTAATATCCGGTCACGGGTTCTGCGCCGCACGGTTCGAGCGGACCGCCTAACACGTTTCGATCGGGCACGGATTCAGTATCGCCCTCTCGGGGGTGAAGTTTGAAGTAACTTTGCCATCTCCATCGAGGCAAATTTGTCCGGCTGCAGTGCGGGCGCTGTCGCGCCATCCGGTAGGTGGCCGGCCGGCCGACGTTGGGTGGGTGACGAGCCGATAACAATTCCCACGTCAAGCTGGCGCGACGCGCTGAGCAAATCCCGGGGAAATCGCCGGGAAAATTTATCGTCACATCGTGCACCGAAGAACGGCCCTCAAGCTGCCACTTTTGCTGGCAGCCGGCACCGCGCTGGCGCGAGCGCCACGCGCCTCCGCGGAGGAAGCGGGCCGATGGCCCGCCGACCGCGCCAACCGCTGGTATCAGGCGCAAGGCTTCCTCGTCGGATCGAACTACATCACCTCAAACGCCATCAACCAGCTCGAGATGTTTCAGCCGGACACCTTCGACCCTCGGCGCATCGACGCCGAGCTCGGCTGGGCCAGGTTCTACGGGCACAACACGGCCCGGGTCTTCCTCCATGATCAGCTGTGGGCGCAGGACCAGCGTGGCTTCCAAACGCGGCTGGCACAGTTCGTCAACATCGCCGCGCGCCATCGCATCAAACCGCTGTTCGTCTTCTTCGACTCATGCTGGGATCCGGCACCCAGGGCGGGGCGCCAACGCGCACCGAGGCCGGGCGTGCACAACTCGGGGTGGGTGCAGAGCCCGGGCGCCGAACGGCTCGGCGACCCCCGCTACGCCGGCGTCATGCACGACTACGTCACCGCAGTATTGACCCAGTTCCGCAGCGACGAGCGGATTCTCGGTTGGGATTTGTGGAACGAGCCGGACAACCCCGCGCGGCAGTATAAGAACGTCGAGCGCAGCGACAAGGATCAGTTGGTCGCCAACCTGCTCCCCCAGGTGTTCCGCTGGGCGCGCGCGGTCGATCCGAGTCAGCCACTCACGAGCGGCGTGTGGCGCGGCGATTGGGGACAACCCCAGGGGCGCAGCGCGATCAGCGATATCCAACTCGCCAACGCCGATGTGATCACGTTCCATTCCTACGCGGACCCCGCGGGCTTCGAGTCCCGGATCGGCGAGCTTGCCCCGCTGGGAAGGCCGATCCTCTGCACGGAGTACATGGCCCGGCCGCGGGGCAGCACCGTGGAGGGAATCCTGCCGGTGGCCAAGCGCCACAACGTCGGAGCGATCAACTGGGGTCTGGTCGCCGGAAAAACCCAGACCTACTTTCCCTGGGAATCGTGGGACCACCCGTACACCACGATCCCGAAAGTCTGGTTCCACGACCTGCTCCGGCCCGACGGCCGGCCCTTCCAGGACATCGAAGCGCTCACCACCCGGAAGCTGGCCGGGAGCCAGGCCTGAGCCAGCCGCGTGGCTCAAGGAAGCGGCAGAAGTGAGCAACCAAAAAGCTTCATAAACAAGGCCTTAGGGAGCCGCGAAGTCACCCACCGCGGTCATTTTGTGGCCGTCCGAGGCGGTGGCGAAGCCAGCGGCGGTGAAAGCGCAGTTCACGATGAGCCCCCGGTGGGGAGGGCTTTGCATCCATGAGTCGAGGGCCTGGGTGGGATTCGCGGCTGATCCGGTGCCCCAGTAGACGATCTCACCGGTGGCATGGGTCCTGACATAGCCCGCTTCTGCGATGCGCGTCTGAGGCGAAGAGCCGTCCGAACCGATATGGCCGCTCAGGCCGGTGTGCAGCAAATCGTCGGCGTGCCACTGCGCCGCCAGCCGCAGAAGGGGGTCGTCCGTGAGTGGTCCGCATGGCTGACGAAGCCCGTTGACGCCGTTGTACAGTACCGCAGCGAAATCGTCTGCGCGCGCGACAGATTCGGCAATTGTGCCGGGCGCCGTGAGGACACAACAACACGAGAAGATGGCGACGATCTCGACTTTCTTCGTCATGTGGACCTCTTGCCGCGCGCATTGCAGTTGTCCGTGAAATGAATGCTATCCACGTTCGACCGAGATTGGCCAACAAAATCGACTCCGAAACTGCGATTGGTGGCGGCTCTTCGCCACGCCCGTTCCGGCCGCGTGACCTAGCTATGGCCTGATCGCTGTTGCGCCGTACTCAGCCACAAACTTGGCCGACCTGTCCGTGATTAGGGCTCGCCTCGCACGCCCGTCTCTCGTATTTCCAGAAATCACGAACTCTGTCGACGCAAGCCTGGTGGGCGGCGGGATCGGTGATGCCGGCACAGGGATCGCCGGTGTGTGCTTGCGCTGGTGGAATGCCGAGGGTCAGTGCTACGGCTGCTGCCGCTGACACGCCCGCTATCGCCTTCCGCATCAGCTCTTCCTTCAATCTTCTGCGCTCTTTACCAAAACTACGGCCGACTGCCGGCCCCAGCTAGTGCCAAAAGCCCCCGCGCAGTGGCCGATGGTCCGTTCAGTTGCTGACGAGGATGCCGCTGGACGCGGCTACGGCGTGGCCCCCTGCGCCGGGTGCAATTCAGCGAGGTGATCGAGCGTACGCAGCGTCAGGAGAAGACGGCGAAGCCGACCTTTGGCTGGCCTCATGCCCGGGAAGCTTTGGCGGTGGCGGAGGGATTTGAACCCTCGGACGGTGTTAGCCGTCACACGCTTTCGAGGCGTGCTCCTTAGGCCGCTCGGACACGCCACCGCCGAGCAGCTTACCGAACCGTGGGCCCCTCACCCCAATCGCTGGCGGGCGAAGAACTCCTCCAGCGGAGCGGCGCACTCTTCGGCGAGCACGCCGCCGCGCACTTCCGGGCGGTGGTTGAGCCGCCGATCGCGGACCACATCCCACAGCGATCCGACCGCCCCGGTCTTCGGTTCCCACGCGCCGAACACCAGCCGGCCGACGCGGGCCAGGACCAGCGCGCCGGCGCACATGGTGCAGGGTTCGACGGTGACCGCGAGCGTTGCGCCCTCCAGCCGCCAGCCATCGCCCAGCACGCCGGCCGCCGCCCGCAGGGCCAGGATCTCGGCGTGTGCGGTGGGATCGCCCAGGGCTTCGCGGGCATTGACCGCGCGCGCCAGTTCGGTTCCGTCGGCCCCGACGACCACCGCGCCGATCGGCACATCGCGGGGGCCCGCCGTCGCGGCGACCGACAACGCGGTGCGGATCAGGTCTTCGTCGGCGATCACCGAGCGGGTCTGATGGCGGCGACCCGCATCGCCCGGCTCGGTCATCCGTGGCGACCCGCTGCGCCCGGCTCCACCGCGCTTGCGATCGCTACGGCCGCGCTCGCGATCACCGACCGATGCGGTCGATCACGGCCGACAGCTGGTCAGCGAAGCCCATCTCCCGGGCGATACGGCCGAGCTGCTCGTCCGCGTACAGGTCGGCCTCGTCGAGGATGACGCCCAACACCGCCTCGGGCAGCCCGATATCGGAGAGCAATCCGAGGTCGCCCTCCTCGAACGGGTCGGAATCCTCCAGATCCTCGGGATCGATGTCGGCGTCCAGCTTGTCCAGCACCTCGGCAGCGATGTCGTAGTCCAGCGCGGCGGTGGCATCCGAGAGCAGCAGCCGGGTCCCCGACGGCGCGGGGCGCACGATCACGAAGAACTCGTCATCCACGTCGAGCAGCCCGAACACGGCGCCGGCGCTGCGCAATTCCCGCAGCTCGGTCTCGGCGGCCTTGAGGCTCATCAGCGATTTACGGGCCATCGGGGAACACCGCCACTGACCCTCTTCGCGCACGACCGCCACGCCGAAACCGTCCGGAGTATCGGCGGACAGGCCTGGGGCTGGGGCCCGTTGTGCTCCCATGGCCGCTTACGGTAGTCGCAGACCAGGCCCCCTGACCAGATTGAAGCGAAACCGCCGCAGCATCTTGACGCACCCCGGCCGCCGGATTGTGCCAACCTAGGTCTGTGGCTAGCCCTGTTTCTCAAACACCGGTGTGTGTGCTCGGGCTAGGGCTGATCGGGGGTTCGATAATGCGGGCCGCCAGGGCGGCAGGCCGGGAAGTGTTCGGCTACAACCGGTCGGTGGAGGGCGCGCAGGGAGCCGCCGCCGACGGTTTCGACGCGACCACCGACCTGACGGCGACGCTGAGCCGTGCCGCCGACACCGGCGCGCTGATCGTCCTGGCGGTGCCCATGCCGGCGTTGGCCGGCATGCTAGCCCACATCGCCGAACTGGCCCCGGCATGCCCGTTGACCGACGTGACCAGCGTCAAGCGTGCGGTGCTGAACGAAGTCGTCGCGGCCGGCCTGCAGGAACGTTTCGTCGGCGGTCACCCGATGGCCGGCACCGCCCATTCGGGCTGGGCCGCCGGCCACCCGGGCCTGTTCACCGCGGCCCCGTGGGTGATCAGCGTGGACGACCACGTCGACCCGGTGGTGTGGTCGATGGTGATGACGCTGGCCCTCGAGTGCGGCGCGGTGGTAGTGCCGGCCAAGTCCGATGAGCACGACGCCGCGGCGGCCGTGATCTCGCACCTACCACACCTGCTGGCCGAGGCGCTGGCGGTCATCGCCGGGGAAGTGCCGCTGGCCTTTGCGCTGGCCGCCGGATCGTTCCGGGACGGGACGCGGGTCGCCGCCACCGCCCCGGACCTGGTGCGGGCGATGTGTGAGGGCAACTCCGACCAGCTGCTGCCGGCGGCCGACCGCGTGATCGAGTTGCTGAGCCGGGCCCGCGAGTCGCTGGTCGCGAACAATTCGGTGGCCGAACTCGTCGAGGCCGGCCACGCTGCCCGCACGCGTTACGACAGCTTCCCGCGTTCCGACATCTTCCACGTCGTCATCGGCGACGAAAACTGGCGCGAGGAGTTGGCCGCCGCCGGCCGGGCGGGCGGGGTGATCAGATCCGCTCTGCCAAGCCTGGATAGTCGACGATGAATCCCTCGTCGTCGACGCTCACGACGGTGTCGGCGACCGGGGAGTGCAGCTTGATGCCGTCGTGGCCGCCCGTGCTGGTGTAGCTCACAAGGTCCGCAGTGATGGCCATGTCGGGCAGGTTGATGTAGACCACCGGCAACGTGACCGAGTCCGCCCGCTCGTGTAGGCCGAGCCGGCGGATGGGCAACGCGTTGAAGAACGGGCTGAACACCACGTCGCAGTCGAGCGCGCCGTTGTACGCCGCCCGGCGCTCGCCCTGATGGTCGGTGACCAGCCACATGTTCTCTTCGTCACGCGCGATGGACAACACCCGTTCCCGTTCGGCAAGCGTGACCGTCATCCCCAGCCGCTTGGTGGCGCCAGTCTCGTCGGTCTGCAGGTCGTAGTACGCACCGAACGCCGGGTTGCTCGCGGTGGCGGCGGCCACAATTCGCCCGTTGGCCCGGATCCTCTTGCCGGACACCTGGATTCGTACCGATTCCATCCGGGAGACGTCCTGGGCACGCCAGGTCAGCATTTCCTGCCACACGCGCCGGGCGGAATCCGAAGGATCTGCGTTCACTCACCTACCGTAAAGCGTGCGCGCGAACCGCGGCAGCCCTGTCCGGTAAGTGTGGCGAAGTCGTCCGGTGCCCGGCACCGACGCCCACACCACCATTGCAAGCAGCCCGTCCAGCGCCAGCGCCAACGCGGCCACCATCAACGCGCCGACCAGGGCCAGGTGGAACTCGCGCTCTTTGATTCCGTCGATCAGGTATCGGCCCAGCCCGCCGAGGCTCGCGTAAGCCGCCACCGTGGCGGTGGCGACCACCTGCAGCGTCGCGCTGCGCAAGCCGCCCAGGATCAACGGCAGCGCGTTGCGCGCCTCCACCCACAGCACCTGCGCCTCCGTCATGCCCATCGCCCGGGCGGAGTCGACCACGGTCGGCTCGACGCTGGCGATCCCGGCATAGGTGCCGGCCAGCAGCGCCGGGACACCCAGCAGCATCAGGGCGACCAGCGGGGGCCCCATGCCCAGCCCGAACAGCAGCGTCCCGAGCAGCAGCACGCCCAGCGTCGGCAGCGCGCGCAACCCGTTGACCGCGCCCACCACCAGCAAGGTGCCACGTCCGGTGTGCCCGATGATGAGCCCGGCGGGAACGGCGATCAGGGCCGAGGCGCCCACCGCGATGGCCGTGTACTCGAGATGCTCCAGGACGCGCGCCGCGAGCCCGACCGGGCCGGTCCAGTTGTCGGCGGTGAAGAGGTAGGCGATGGCCCCCTGCACGAAGTTCATCGCGCGCCACCCACGATCGGGGCTACCACCGACCGTCGACGCGGCGCGCGCCCGGCGCGTTCCCACGGCGTGACCAGCCGACCTGCCACCAGGATCACCGCGTCGATGACGACAGCCAGCATGAAGAGCGCGACGATGCCGGCGAAGATCTGGTCGCTCTTGTTTGTCTGATAGCCCTCGGTGAACCAGGTGCCCAGGCCGCCGATGCCGATCACCGAACCGACCGAGACCATCGCGATGTTGGTGACGACCACCACCCGCAACCCGGCAACCAGGACCGGAATGGCGAGCGGCAGTTCGACTTTCAGCATGCGGGTGATCGGCGGGTAGCCGACGGCGGTGGCGGCGTCGCGCACCTGGGCCGGCACCGCGTCCAGCGCCTCGAGCACCGCCCGCACCAACAGGGCCGCGGTGTAGGCCGTCAGGGCGACCATGACGTTGGCCTCGTCGAGGATGCGGGTACCGATGACCATCGGCAGGACCACGAACAGCGCCAGCGACGGGATGGTGAACACGACACTCGCCGTCGCCGTGGTCAGCCGGCGGGCGACCGGCGCGCGTTGCACCGCCGCGCCCAGCGGGACGGCGAGGACCAACCCGATCAGCACCGGCACCAACGACAGCCGGAGATGGACGACGGTCAGCGCCCAGGCGTCGTCGAGGTGGGTGAACAGGTAGTGCATCCGTCACTCCGACCGTCTGGATTCCACCGCGGCCAACACGTCGCCGGCGAGCACACCGCCGATGACTTTGCCGCCGTCGTCGACGGCGATGCCCACTCCCGACGGCGACGACAGCGCCGCGTCCAGCGCCTGGCTGAGGTTCCCGCGGGGACGGAACAACGAGCCGACGCCACTCATGCTGTCCGACAAGGACGCACCCGCGCGATGCCGGCGCAGGCCTTCGGAATCGATCCACCCCATCGGCGCGCCCGTGCCGTCCACGACGACCGCCCAGCCGTCGGCGGGGCCGGTCTCGGAGAGGCCGTCCGCCGGGATGCGCTCGACGTCGTGCAGCGGCAGGCCGGCGGCGTCGATGAGTTGCAACCATCGATAGCCGCGGCCGAGACCGATGAACCTCGAGACGAAATCGCTGGCCGGTCGCGACAGCAGCCGCGCGGGTTCGTCGTACTGCTGCAAGGCGCCGGCCCGGAAGACCGCAACCTTGTCCGCGAGTTTGAGCGCCTCGTCGATGTCATGGGTGACGAACACGATCGTCTTGTGCAATTCGCTTTGCAGACGCAGGATTTCGTTCTGCAGGTCAAGCCGTACCACCGGGTCGACGGCCGAGAACGGCTCGTCCATCAACAAGATGGGCGGGTCGGCGGCCAGGGCGCGCGCCACGCCGACGCGTTGTTGCTCGCCGCCGGACAGCTGCGCGGGGTAGCGGGTGGCCAGCTTGGCATCCAGGCCCACGCGTTCGAGCACCCCGTAGGCAGCGGTGCGGGCGGCCCGGCGGGACTGCCCCTTCAGCACCGGAACCGTTGCGACGTTGTCGATCACCCGCAGGTGCGGCATCAGGCCGGCATGCTGGATGACGTAGCCGATCCCCAGGCGCAGCCGCACCGGGTCCAGGGTGGACACGTCCACCCCGTCGACGGTGATGGTGCCGGACGTGGGCTCGATCATGCGATTGACCATCCGCAGCGCCGTGGTCTTCCCGCTGCCCGACGAACCGACGAATACGGTCAACTTCCCGTTCGGGATCACCAGGCTCAACCGGTCCACCGCGGTCGTGCCGTCGGCGAAGGCCTTGTTGACTTTATCGAAGACGATCATGGGCCGACGGGGTGGTTGAAGCCGTTGTCGCGCAACCAGTTCCGGGCGGCCTGGTCGGGATCAATGCCGGAGTTTCCCGTCACCGCGGCGTTGAGTCCGGCCACCCCGGCGGTGGTCAACTTCGCGGACACGGCGTCCAGCACCTCCTTGAGCCGGTCCGACTTCTTCTGCGAATTGACCAGGGGCACGATGTTGCCGGCCAGAAAGTTATGCTCCGGATCTTCGAGCACGACCAAGTGGTTCTGGGGAATGGCGGGCGAGGTGGTGAAAACGTTTGCGGCGTTGACTCTTCCCTCCACCAGGGCGCGCACCGTCACCGCGCCGCCGCCGTCGTTGATGGCGACGAAGTTGCCCGGCCTGATGTCGAGCCCGTACTTCTGCCGCAGCCCGGGCAGGCCGGCCGGCCGGTTCGCGAACGCCGAGGGCGCCCCGAACCTCACGTCCGCCGAATGCTCCGCCAGGTCGGTGATTGTCTTCAGCCTCCACGAATTAGCGGTCGCTCCGGTCACCGTCACGGTGTCGGTATCGGTGGCCGGCGAGGGCATCAGGACCGCCAGGTCGCGGGGCATCCGCCGGTCGAGCTCCGCTTCGACAGCGTCGAGCATGGTGACCGTCGACTCGGGTGCGAAGTAGAGCAGCAGGTTGCCGATGTACTCCGGCACCAGGTCGATGGAGTGGTCTTTGAGCGCGGGGATATAGGTCTCCCGGCTGCCGATCCCCATCCGTCGGCCCACCTCGAACCCGTTGGCCTGCAATGCTTGTGCATATATCTCGGCGATGATCTGTGATTCGGGGAAGTCGCCGGACCCCACGACGATGGATTTGGGGCTGCGGACCTGGGCGCCCAGCGGGTCGGAGCTGCTGCACCCCGCGAGAACACCGATCGCCGTGAGGCACACGGCCGCTTGGATGATCGCGCGGTGCGCGCGCGACGACATCCCCATACCGCCGACACTAACGTCAGAGTCGCGCGCGCGCCGGAACCGAACGCGCCGGTTGCCCGGTTTGGTTTCATTCTGTGCCGGATGGGACAAAGATGACCCTATGAGCAGCCATCCCCCTGCCTCGCCCAGCCAGCCGCCCCCCAAGCCCGCCGCGGCGCCCAAGACGGGCGCGGCGCCCAAGGAACCGGCCATCGGGTTCACCCGCGCCGGTGCGCTGTGGTCGTCCCTGATCGCCGGCTTCCTGATCCTGATTCTGCTGCTGATCTTCATCACCCAGAACACGGCGGAGACGCCCTTTACGTTCTTGGGCTGGCACTGGCGCCTGCCGCTGGGCGTGGCCATTCTGCTGGCTGCGGTGGTCGGCGGCCTGATCACGGTGGCCGTCGGGACCGCGCGGATCCTGCAACTGCGCCGCGCGGCCAAGAAGCATCACGCAGCGCCGCGCTAGGGGCTAACCGGGGAGCTTGCCCAGCTCGGCCAGCCCTCGGGAGATCAGCGGGGCCACGACCTCCGGCATGTGGTCGGAGTCCATCCCGCGAGCCTGGTCCGACATCCGCCGGCGGAAGTCGATGCCGGCGGCGATGATGGCCAGCTTGAAGTAGGCCAGCGCCATGTAGAACTCCCAATGCGCCAACGGCAAGCCGGCGACGAGCGAATACCGGTCGGCCAGTTCGTCGGCCGTCGGCAACAGCGGTGACGTCCAGGCGGCCTGCGCGTTGACGATCAAGTCCAGCGCGGGGTCGCGGTACACGCACATCAGGGCCGCGTCGGACAGCGGGTCCCCGAGGGTGGACAGCTCCCAGTCGACGACGGCGCGCACCTTCGTCGGGTCGTCGGCGTCCAGGATGGTGTTGTCGATCCGGTAGTCGCCGTGCACGATCGACGTGCGGCTCTGCTGGGGAATGGCCTCCTGCAGACCTGAATGCAGGCGCTCGACGTCGGCGTCGCGGCGGTCGTCGGGCAGCCGCACCAACGCCCACTGCGAACCCCACCGCCGCACCTGCCGCTCCAGGTAACCGCTGGGCTTGCCGAAATCGGCCAGGCCCACGGCCCCGGGGTCGACGTTGTGCAGGTCGACGAGGACCCGGATCAGCGAGTCGACGCAGCCCTCGATGACCGTGTGGCTGAAGGCTTCGAGCTGGGCGCGACGGCGCACCACCTGGCCGGCGACGAATTCGACGATCTGGAACGGCGCGCCCAGCACCGAGTCGTCCTCGCACAGCGCGATCGCGCGCGCCACCGGAACGGGCGTGTCCCGCAGCGCGGCGACCACCCGGTACTCGCGGGCCATGTCGTGCGCCGACGGGGTCAGGCCGTGCAGCGGCGGGCGCCGCACCAGCCAGCTCGTCGCGTCGTCGTAGACGCGGAACGTCAGGTTGGAACGGCCACCGGAGATGAAGTCCGCGCGCAGCTCACCGTCGCGTCCGATGCCGAGTGAACGCAGGTACCCATCCAGCGAGGCCAGGTCGAGGCCCTCGAGTTGGTCAGCTGAAGTCACCGGACTTGTCTACCACCTCTGATTTCGCGGCAGCAGGTCCCACACGTGCTCGACTCCGTTGACGCCCGCCACGGTCGCCTGACCAGATCGCGAGAACAGCAACCGGGTGACCGACGCGTAGTCGACGGGAAACGACAACAGCCGGGACGTCCCCAGAATCTGGTGCAGCAGGACATTGATCACGCCGCCGTGGCTGAACACGGCGACGGTGTCGTCGGGATCGACGGAGGCGACGAGGTCGTCGACCGCCGCGCGCACCCGGGCGAGAAACGCGTCCTCGTCGACGGCGCTGGGCAGGTGGCCCTGGGCCAGACGCGCCCACTCCTCGGGCATTTCCTCGCGGATCTGCTCGACCGGGATGTAGAGCGGAAGGTCGCGGTCGTATTCCGCGAATCGGTCGTCGATCTCGACGGTGAGCTCCCGCGCCGCCGCGACCGGTTCGGCGGTCTGGATGGCGCGCCGCTGGGGGCTGCTCACCACCCGGGAGATGGGAAACCGGTCCAGCGCCTTGGGAAGTCGCTCGATCTGTGCCAAGCCCTCGTCCGACAGGTCCGGGTCGGAGCCCTCGCCGTGTTCGCTGCGCAGCGGCAGCGCGTGCCGGACCAGAAGCAATTGCATGGGTTTTGTTCCTGTCTGTGGACGAGCGCGACGTGTTCATTCAAAGCATGCGGACCGGCCCACGCAAAATGGGGCTCAGAAGAAGCCGACCGCGAGGAGGACGAATGGCCGAGCCGAGCAGGGATTGGGACGTCGCGTACCGGCAGGAGACTCCGCCGCCGTGGAGCATAGGCCGGCCGCAGCCCGAGCTGGCGGCGCTGGTCGACGCAGGCAATGTCCGCAGTGATGTGCTGGACGCCGGCTGCGGCCATGCCGCGCTCGCGCTCGCGCTCGCCGCACGGGGGCACACCGTGGTGGGCCTGGACAGCAGCGCGACCGCGATCCAGGCGGCCGCCATGGCGGCCGCGGAACAAGGACTGACCACGGCGACTTTCGCGCAGGCCGACGTCACAAACTTCCACGGCTATGACGGCCGCTTCTCCACGATCATGGACAGCGGGCTGTTCCACTCGCTGCCGCCCGAGAAGCAACAGAACTATTTGCAGTCGATCTTCCGGGCGGCCGCCCCGGGGGCGGCGCTGTACATCCTGGCCTTCGCCGCCGGCGCCCTGGGCGACGGCGATCAAGGGCCACGCGGCTGCACCGAAACCGAGTTGCGCGACGCCGTCTCGACGCTCTGGCGGGTCGACGATCTGCGCGCGGCCAAGGTCTATGGCAACGCGGGCCCGTCTTCCGACGGGCCGCTGGCACACCTGGAACGCGACGACGAAGGACACTTCATGGCGCCCGGGTTTCTGCTCACCGCGCACAAGCCGGCCTGAGCCGAACGCCCCACCCGGGGCGCGGAGAATGCTATTCTCCGCACAGAGAGCGGGGTGTGCGGATGACGACGGTGGGTCAGGCTCGACTGGACGCGGGTGTGCTTGCCCGCTGGCTGGATGCGAACGGTGCGCCGGGCGACGGTGAGGAGCCGCGGCTGGAGCCGCTGAAGGGCGGTTCGCAGAACACGCTCTATCTACTCGACCGCGGCGGCGAGCGGATGGTGCTGCGGATGCCCGGCGTCCGAGCCGATGCGGCGCGCATCGACGGCTTGCTGCGCGAGATCCGGCTGGTGCGTGCTTTGTCCGGCACCGACGTCCCGCACGCGGCGCTGATCGCCGCCGACGACACCGGCGCGGTGCTCGGCATGCCGTTCTACGTCATGCAGGCCATCGACGGGTGGAGCCCGATGGACGGCGGGTGGCAACCACCGTTCGACACCGACCTGAACGCCCGGCGCGGGCTGGCCTTCCAGCTCGTCGAGGGCGCGGCGAAGCTGGGGCGGGTGGACTGGCGGGCTCAAGGCCTCGACGGCTTCGGCCGCCCGGACGGATTTCACGAGCGGCAGGTCGACCGCTGGCTGTCCTTCCTCGACGCCTACAAGGTGCGCGACCTGCCCGGCCTCGACGAGGCCTCCGAGTGGCTGCGCAACAATCGGCCCGCGCATTACCAACCGGGCATCATGCACGGCGACTACCAATTCGCCAACGTGATGTTCGCTCACGGCGAGCCGGCGCGGCTGGCCGCGATCGTGGACTGGGAGATGACGACGGTCGGCGACCCGCTCTTGGACCTGGCCTGGTGCCTGCTGGGCTACGACGGCGAGGAGCCGCGCGCCGACGGGTTCTATCTGGACATGGCCGGCATGCCCACCCGCAGCGAACTGCTGCGGCACTACGAGGCGGTCAGCGGCCTGTCCACCGAAAACATCGACTACTACCTGGTGCTGGCCAATTGGAAGCTCGGCATCGTGCTGGAAAAGACCTACGCTGCGGGGGTGAAGTCCGGGAAGGTCGACCCCAAGATCCAGGATGCGTTCGGGATCATGATCCCGCAGCTCATCGCCACCGCGGCCGAGCTCGCCCGATCGCTGCCCACGGGACGCTGAAATGGGTTATGCGGACCGGCTTTTCGATCTGACCGACCGGGTCGTGCTGATCACCGGCGGCAGTCGGGGACTGGGGCGCGAGATGGCGTTCGCCGCCGCGCGCTGCGGCGCCGACGTGGTGATCGCCAGCCGCAACATGGACAACTGCGTGAGCACGGCCAAAGAAATCGAGGCCGAAAGCGGGCGCTCCGCCATGCCGTATCAGGTGCACGTCGGGCGCTGGGATCAGCTCGACGGATTGGTCGACGCGACCTACGAGCGGTTCGGCAAGGTGGACACGCTGATCAACAACGCCGGCATGTCCCCGCTATACGACAAGCTGACGGACGTCACCGAGAAACTTTTCGACGCGGTTGTCAACCTCAACCTCAAGGGGCCGTTCCGGTTGTCGGCGTTGGTGGGTGAGCGGATGGTGGCGGCCGGCCGCGGGTCCATCATCAACGTCAGCACCGCCGGGTCGCTGCGCCCCACGCCCGACATCATTCCCTACGCCGCCGCCAAGGCCGGCCTCAATGCCATGACCGAGGCGCTGGCGAAGGCGTTCGGCCCGTCGGTGCGCGTCAACACGCTGATGGCCGGCCCATTCCTGACCGACGTGAGCAAGGCGTGGAACCTAGAGGCGGCCCACGGCAAGCCGTTCGGACACCTGGCGCTGCAGCGCGCCGGAGACCCAGCCGAAATTGTCGGGGCCGCACTGTTTCTGGCGTCGGACGCCTCCAGTTTCACCACCGGTTCGATCCTGCGCGCCGACGGTGGAATTCCCTAACGCGGCGAACGAGTAGGAGCATTCGAAATGTCTTGGGACTTCTCCACCGAACCGGAATTTCAGCAGAAAATCGACTGGGTCCGCGACTTCGTCCGCGAGGAGGTCGAACCCCTCGAGGTGCTGTTCCCGGGCTGCGAGTTCCTGCCGCTGAACGACGAGCGCCGCCGGATCGTCGATCCGCTCAAGCAGCAGGTTCGCGACCGAGGCTTGTGGGCACCGCATCTGGGTCCCGAACTGGGCGGCCAGGGCTTCGGCGCGGTCAAGCTGACGCTGATCAACGAGATTCTGGGGCGCAGCCCGTGGGCGCCAATCGTGTTCGGCACGCAGGCGCCCGACACCGGCAACGCCGAGATCATCGCCCGCTTCGGAACGCAGGAGCAGAAGGACCGCTACCTCGCCGGGCTGCTGTCCGGGGAGATCTTCTCGTGTTTTTCGATGACGGAGCCGCAGGGCGGCGCCGACCCGCGGGTCTTCCGGACGCGCGCCTTCCGCGACGGCGACGACTGGGTGATCACCGGGCGAAAGTACTTCTCCTCCAACGCCTCCGTCGCCTCGTTCTTCATCGTCGTCGCGATCACCGACCCGGACGTACCCGTCCACCGCGGCGCCTCGACGTTCCTGGTGCCCGCCGGTACCGACGGGTTGACCATCGAGGCCACCCACCACCTGGTCGGCGCGCTGCCGCACGAACCCGGGCATTCCCTGGTGCACTACGAGGGCGTCCGGGTGCCGTCGGACGCACTGTTGGGTGAGCCCGGCCAAGGCTTCATGATCTTGCAGACCCGGCTGGCCGGCGGGCGGCTGCACCACGCGATGCGGTCGATCGGGGTGGCCCAGCGCGCGGTGGAGATGATGGCGCGCCGCGCGAAAAGCCGTTTCACGCAGGGCAGCTCGCTCGCCGACAAGCAGCTGGTGCAGGCGTTCATCGCCGACTCCTACACCGAGCTGATGCCGTTCCGGCTGGCGGTGCTGCACGCGGCGTGGCTGATCGACACCGCCGGGGAGCATGCCGCCCGCGCCGAGATCGGCGCCTGCAAGATCCTGGCGTCGCAGGTGCTCAAATCGATCGGGCTGCGCGCTATCCAGGTGCACGGCGCGCTGGGCACCACCGACCAGCTGCCGCTGGTCAACGTGCTGCTCGGCGGGGTGGCGCTCGGCCTGGCCGACGGGCCGACGGAGGCGCACAAGGTCAACCTGGCCCGGCTGCTGCTGAAACACTACGAGGCCGAAGACGCCGAGTGGCCGAGCGAACTGCTGGACATCCGCCGGGAGGCCGCACGCACCAAGTACGGCGACCTCGTCAACCATGTTCCGGCGCTGCCCGATTCGCCGTGAGCAGCAGGGTGAGCGCGGCGGTCGAGCGAGCGCTCGACGACCGCCAGCGTGAGGCTACCGAAGAGGTGGAGCGCATCCTCGCCGCCGCGGTCCGCGTCATGGAACGCGTCGCGCCGCAACCGCCACGGGTGAGCGACATCGTCGCCGAGGCCGGTTCGTCGAACAAGGCCTTCTACCGGTACTTCGCCGGCAAGGACGATCTCATCCTGGCCGTCATGGAACGTGGCGTGGCCATCGTCGTGTCCTACCTCGAGCATCAGATGGCCAAGGAACGGGAGCCGCGCGACCAGATCGCCCGCTGGATCGAGGGCACGCTTGCACAAGTGGCCGATCCGCACCTGAGCAGCCTGAGCCGGGCGGCCGCCGGGCAGATGTCGGCCGGCGCGAATTCGCGCGCGGCGGATCAGGAGATGATGCGCCCGCTGCGCGACCTGCTCGTCGAACCCGTTGCGGCGCTGGGAAGTAGCGATGTCGCGCGCGACGTCGAGGCCGTGTTCAGTTGCACCGCCGCTAACATGCGCCGATACGTGGGGTCGGCCGACCGGCCCAAGCCCGACGACATCGCACACCTGGTGGGCTTTTGCCTACGCGGTCTGGGGGTTGGTTGATGCGCGCCGTTGTCTGCCGTTCGTACGGCACCCCGGAAGACCTGGTTCTCGAGGACGTCGACGACCCCGTCCCGGCGCCGGGACAGCTGCTGGTGCGGGTCCACGCGGCCGCGGTCAACTTTCCCGACGTGCTGTTCATCGCCGGCAAGTACCAGGTGAAGATTCCGCCGCCGTTCATACCGGGCAACGAGATCGCCGGCGAGGTGATCGCCGCCGGCACCGGCGCCCCCTTCGAGCCGGGGCAGCGGGTTTCGGGAACCACCTTCGGCGCGTTCGCCGAACTGGCGCTGCTGGACGCGAGCCAGGCGGCGCTCGTGCCCGACGACGCCGACTTCGCGTCGGCCGCCGCCTTCGGCGTGACCTACCGCACCGCGTACCACGCGTTGCGATCGACTGCCGCAGTGGCACAAGGTGATTGGGTCGTGGTGCTGGGCGCCGCCGGCGGTGTCGGGCTGGCCGCGGTCGACCTGGCCGTCGCCATGAAGGCGCGGGTGCTGGCGGCCGCCTCGAGCCCGGAAAAGCTCGCGCTGTGCCGGCAACGCGGTGCCGAGGCGACCGTCGACTACGACCGCGAAGACTTGAAGTCGCGCATCCGCGAGCTCACCGGCGACGCCGCCCGCGTGATCATCGACCCGGTCGGTGGGCCTTATGCTGAGCCGGCGCTGCGTGGGCTGGCGCGCGGCGGCACCTTCGTCACCCTGGGCTATGCCGCCGGCACGATACCGGCCATTCCGCTCAACCTCGTTCTGCTCAAAGACATCTGCGTGCGCGGCATGGAGATCCGGACCTTCATGACCGACCATCCCGACGACGCCGTCCGCGACCTGCGCGAATTGTCGGAGATGTTCGCCGCGGGCACGGTCCGGCCCTATATCGGCGCGCGCTTCCCGTTGACCGAAACCGCCGCGGCGCTGCGACATGTGGCCGACCGGAAGGTGTTGGGCAAGGTTGTCATCGAATTGTCCCGGCCAAACTGACGAGCACGCGGTCATGAAATCCCAGCCCGGTATCAGCCGGCGTTGATAGCAGTCGTCACTTCTGCGGCCTGATCATGGAGTCCTGCATGCTCTCGACTAGCGCTTCATACCCGTTAGTCGACGCAGATGAGTTTTGATCGCACGGTCTGCTTTCGCATCGTCCACCGAACCATCGCTGGCCGAGGCTGCCAGGCACCGGTAAGCGAAGGCGCGGGAGAATGGCCGCCTGACCGTCTCCGGATCGTCGTTTCTGATATCCGGGCCGCAGAGTTTGAATTCGCATCTGCCGTCACGCTGGCAGGCGCTCTTGGTCGACCTGCGTGCCCCGGCAGCTGTCGAGAGGCACGGCGGCAACTCGGACTTTGTCAGTCCGAGCTGACGCGCCCAACGTCCGTTTTGCTCGTCATCGGTTCCGATGCCCAACTTTTCTCGTGCACCGCTGAAGTTCAAAAGCATTGCGAACGAGGCGAGGATCAGCGCGGCATCGTGTCCTAACTCTCCACCCGCCTCGGACAGGGCTTCGATGTCGTCCGCCCAGACATATTCGCTGACCTTTACCTGCGTGTCAGGCTGCGTGAATTGGTTGAGGGGACCGGTCAGCAACCGCGCGTAACGCTTGACCAGCGGATGCTCACTAGGGTCGTTTTCTCGGTCTTCGCATTCGTGCAAGATGCATTTGGCCAGCTTGGGTTTCAGCGCGCAGGCCACAAAACGACCCTGCAGCGCTATTAGTCGTGAAGCCCAGGAGCGGCCCCCAAGCAGTAACGTCCGCAATGGGTCCATCACGCGGTCAGGCACAGGGGTGCCTTCCGCGAAGCACAAAAAGCAGGCATCCTTGAATCCTTCTGCCAGCGAGATTTCCAAGCCGGGATCCGGCGGCGACGCACCGTGCGATTCCAAGACGTCGTCGGGCGGGACCGCGAGCGCGGTCAACTTCTCTAACAGAGACACGGCGCAGGGTTCGCCCGGGGCCGTTACCACGACGCTTGGCAGAACCCAGCACAACGACCCGAGAAAGTTTACCTGCCCCCGCTCATCGAGTGGTCGCCCTGAGGCGGTCATGGATTCACCCAATACGTCCCCTTGTGGGACGAGTTGCCGCCATGCCGACCCGAGCGCGTTCCAGCTCTCCAGTCCGTTGTAACCGAGCACGCGACAAATTGAGCGGCGCAGCATGTGCGGGCTCTTCGCATACTCCTCATCAACAACACGCGACCATAAGAACGGCGCCGTACTCGATATCTGGTTGGACGCGATCTGGTTGACGAATTCACAGCGGTGCTGTAAGTCGGATGCGTCCCAGGCTGGGCTAAGCCATCCCACGTCATGCCCCACCTCCAATACACCGTCAGCCAGAATCGCGCCGAACGCGAGGTTGCATATCGTGAGTACCCGGGCTCGTGCCGACTTGTGTCCCGCCATCCTGTTCAAAGCCGCGGACCAACGGGCTAGCCGCTCCGCGGGATCGGCATCAGCGTCGACCGTGCGCTGATAGATCTCAGCGGCCACGCAGAGGTCAGTCCTCTTGGCTGACAAGACATACTGTTCCCTCTGTTTGGCGAGCCACCAGCCGATCGCGATTTCTCCGATTCCCGGATCGATGAAGCCAATCATCGTCTTGCCGTCGATGTGCCAGCGCCTCAAAACTTTTCGCTCCTCGAGACGCTCGACCGCCAGCACGACGTCGAATAGGCCGTCGTTTCTGACATCCGCGTAAAGGTCAAGCAAGTCAGCGACCTCGCCCCCGCTGATCAGAAGACGCGCGATGAGGAGACGAAGGATCCTGACCTCACAGTCGCTCGGCGCGCCAATACCGGCACCGGGCAGCGCTGTCGTGAGTAGGGCACAGCCGAAGTGCACCACGCCGTTTTCGATCAACCGCTCGGTCGCACCCTTGATTTGCGCCCTGCTGGGATCCGAAAAAATGATGTCACGTTGCAAACCACTGCGCTGCAGCGCCATGGCCGCTTTGCGCACCATCGGCTCATCAGCACCGCCGGTGGCGTCGGGTTCGAAATCGATATCGACATATTCCACGGGTGTGATGGAGACTCGTTCGTACGGTCCATCCTCGGATAGCGAGGCCGGGTTGATCACCGCGATGAAGGGATAACCCGAGGAAGCCAGCTCATCTGCTCGGCGCCGCAACAGGGACCGCGTCTGTTCATGCCCCCCGATCTGCGGAGCGCTGTCAAGCCTCTTGATAACGACCGCGATCTTCCGACGGGCGGCTAACCTTTTCAACGTCCGCTCAAACGACACGTTGGAAATACCCGCGCGACGCAACAGTCCCTCAAACTCACGACTCACGGCGGTGCGGAAGTCCCCGCTAACCAATTCTGGCGGAATGACGAGCGCCACGATCTCGGCTGCAACGAGCTGATGAAGCAGATCCGCGATAAATGACTCCCCCGCGTCAACGGTCGGTGCATCCAGAAAAACAGAGCCCGCTTGCCGGTCATCCTGCAGTCGGGCCACAATCGCACGGGCCTGGTTTGGCCGCTTTCCCGTTAGGCGGCCCAACGGCTTCAGTGTCGCGGATTGGTAAGCGTTCAACCGGCGAAACACATCAAACCGTGTGAGACCTATGAAAAGGGCCAGCGCCGCAACGGCGACGATGGCGGCGGCCAGCACATTGAGCAAGACGTTCTCGACCGTAGAGACAAGGCCCGATTCCGCAACCGACCACCAAAAACCTGCCAGCAGGAGCGCGGCCACGAACGAGATCGCCGCGCGTCGCTGCCAATCCAGTCGAGTGCTGGCGATGGCGGCCCGAAGTCGATCGCCAGGCATCAGCCATGACCGCGGCCGACGGCGCGCCCGAGTGCGCTCAAAAAGGGGCACGGCACCAAATGCCAATCGTCGCCATCGGTGGCTTCCGGTGGACCGTCCTCGTTTTTCAGCAGTTCGCCTTGGCAAGCCACACCCCCGTCGATCTGTAGGCGGCCGGTCGGCGAACCGTCTTGCCGAGCAAAGGCCACCTTTGTGTAAGGCCGCCGCAACATCCTGCTAGGGGTCGCCTTGGCGGCGCGAATCAGCAGCAGCGCGCAATTCGCTAAACCGGTTATGCCCTCTCGTCGTAGGCTTCAATCGGGGAAAGGTCGCACGGGCGTGTAGGGAGGAACACCGATGCCGCGCCACACGAAAACAGACAAGCCGTCAACGTCAACCAGGAGCACACGAGCCGGCCAGCTCCCGGCGTCTCTGACGGATCAGCTTGACACCAGGGTGGAATTCGCGCGCCGTGCGGCCGTTGCTGCGTCTAAAGCCGCGCAGCACACGATCGTATTGGCGTTGTTGGCCGTGTTCGACCAAGACGAATTTGCTGACCGCCCGACATATCCTGCTGTGAACAAAGACTCCGCTCATCCGGGCGACCCGGCCATACCGCTGGACCTGTACGCGCGGGACGCCGCAATTGGCTCATTGCGCCACGAGCTCGCCCGGAATTTGGGAGTCAACGAGGATAAACTGACCTTCTGCGGTGAAGAGGCGTCAGCGACCACCATCCTGCTGGAGAACGACCGCTATCTTCTTCGACTGGACGCCCTGGACGGGACCAGTAACTCTGTAGCGTTCTGGACGGGATACTCCTCGGTGGTCTGCATTGACCAGGTGCGCAGGGCAGAGTGGGGTCTCCGGGCACACCACCTTGCCGGGGCGATCGCAACGCCGCAAGGCATCATCAGCTGGACGAACAACAGCAGGTTCGATCACACACTGCGCGCTTACCCGCTAGTCCAAGGCCACGTATTTTTCGAATACCCCCAATATATGGCGGAAAGGAAAGTGCACAAGCGGACGTGGTCTCGCTCGGCGGACGTCATCGCTGCCGTGGCCCACACCGAGGAGCGTTACAAGCAGGTTCTCGAGGTCGCGAAGGAACGCGGGATTGGCACGTTTCGCAGGTTCTACACCGCCGGCGGCACTCCGTTGGCCCCTGCGTTGGTGGGTGGCGAAGTCGGGGCACTCATCGAACCTCGTAACGTCACGCTGCATGACTCAGCGCTTTTGATACCCCACCAACTGCTTGGCGGCGTCACTACCGATCTCACGGGTGAGCCGATGAATTATCTGGCACTGTATGAAGCCAACGGTCTCGAACTCAACCCAAACTACAAACCGGTCCCTGGCTACATCGCGTGGGGAGGACTCCACTAGTGAGCGACGTCAGCGAGGCGCCGTGACAGACATCGGAAAGGTGAGCATCGTACATGTGGGTGCGCATCCCGATGATGAAGCCGTAGGCTGCCCGGCGGCTCTGATGGCGCTTCGCCAGCAAGGCTTTCGCGTGACCAACGTCGTGGCCTCCCTTGGTACTGCGAAGGCCGACAGGTCGAGAAGAAGAGCAGAAGCGGTGGCAGCCGGCGAGTTCGCCGGGTTCCGTGTTGTCGTATTGGACCACCTCGTCGACGCCGACCCCACCGTGTTAGAGGCCGGAGTCGCGGCCGCGTTGACCGATGTGGCTCGCGAAGTGCGCGGGCCGCTACTGCTGATATCGGCCTCGCCGCACGACAAACATCCGCGACATGAGGCTGTGGGGCGGGCAACCGCCGCGGCGGCGGCCAAGTTCGGCGACGATGCGGTGTGGTGGATGTACGCGATCTGGGGGCCCCTGGCACTGCCGACCGCCTGTCTGCCCTTCGATGCGGAATTGATGGAAGCTGCTCAGAAGCTGGTGTCGTATTATGACGGCGAATGCACCCGCAACGACTACCGCCGGCTGGTACGCGGACGTTCCATGGCGGCCGCCGTTCTCGGTGCCGAGCAGATCTTCGGCTTCGGCAGCGCCAACAGCTTCACCGAAGAGTTCATGGAACTATTCACCGAGACCGGATACCGCCGCGGGCGATGGCTCGCCGGCCGACCTCGCCGCATATGTCCAGCCCAACCTTTTACCGACCTGTCCGACCGCGACATCACCGCCTGGCTTACGTCGCCTAGCGCCAGCAGTCTCGTCGGCTGGTGATCGGCCGGCCTCGGAGAGGGAGCCGGCGAAAGGCCTCACGGCGTGACGATGTCGAAGCTCGGGTCCGGCTGATCCAGCACGCCCAGGAACGCCCGCAGCGCCGCCTGGTCACCGGATATCTGCAGCCCGGCCGAGGCGAAGTCGCCCAACGCCGCCGTCAGTAGCCGGGACTTGCTCTCCAGCTCGACCGTGACGGTCACCGTCGCGGGCTCGGCCGCCGCCTTGCGGTACACGAGCACCCCGTTGCGCAGGGTGAGCCGGTAATTGGCGGCCAGATCGGCGAAGGCGATGTCGATGGCGATGTCGAGATCCCAGCTGCGCGGCCCGTCGACCCGGATGGCGAGGCTGTCGAAGATCTGCTCCGGGGTCAGCTGCGAGAGCATGGTGGGCGAGGCGACCTGAGCGGCGGTGCCGAAGTTCCCCTCACGCAATTCGGTTGCGCCACTGAGGAAGAAGTTGCGCCACGTGGCGTTCTCGGCGCCGTAGGCCAGCTGCTCGAGCGTGTCGGCGCACAGCGCTCGGGCACCGGCATGCCCGCTGTCGGTGAAGATGACGTGATCCAGCAGCGTTGCCGCCCAACGGAAGTCACCGGCGTCGAACGCCTTCTGGGCCAGCTCGACCACCCGGTCGATTCCGCCCATCGCCTCGACGTAACGCGGCGCGAGGGCCTCGGGCGGATGCGGCCACAACCGGGCCGGGTTGCCGTCGAACCAGCCCATGTAGCGCTGGTAGATGGCCTTCACGTTGTGGCTGACCGACCCGTAATACCCGTGGGTGTGCCAGGCCCGCTCGAGCGCCGGCGGCATCTGGAACATCTCCGCGATCTCGACCCCGGTGTAGCCCCGGTTGAGCAGTCGCAGCGTCTGGTCGTGCAGGTAGGCATACATGTCGCGCTGCAGCGACAGGAATTCGACGATGCTCTCCCGTCCCCAGGTCGGCCAGTGATGGGAGGCGAACACCACGTCGGCACGGTCGGCGAAGGTGTCGATCGCCTCGGTGAGGTAGCCGGACCAGGCGTGCGGGTCGCGGACCAGGGCGCCGCGCAGGGTCAGCAGGTTGTGCAGGTTGTGGGTGGCGTTCTCGGCCATGCACAGCGCGCGGAAACGCGGGAAGTAGAAGTGCATTTCGGCGGGCGCCTCGGTGCCCGGCGCCATCTGGAACTCGATCTCCACGCCGTCGATGGTGTGCTTCTCGCCGGTCTCGCGGACATCGACGGTGGGGACGATGATCGCCACCTCACCCGTGGACGGTGCCTGGCCCAGCCCGCACCCCACCTGGTCGCGGGGCCCGCGCGGCAGCAGGGTGCCGTACATGTACGTCGCCCGGCGCGTCATGGCCGGACCGGCGTAGACGTTCTCCCGGACCGCATGCTCGACGAAGCCTTCCGGCGCCAGCACGACCACCGCGCCGGCGTCCACGTCCGCCTGTGAGGTGACGCCCAGCACGCCGCCGAAGTGGTCGACGTGGCTGTGGGTGTAGATGACCGCGACAACGGGACGGTCGCCCCCGCGGTGCCCGCGATACAGCTCCAGCGCCGCCGCCGCGACCTCCGTGGACACCAGTGGGTCGATGACGATGATGCCGGTGTCGGTCTCGACGAACGTGACGTTGGAGATGTCGAGGCCACGGACCTGGTAGATGCCCGGAACCACTTCGTAGAGGCCCTGTTTGGCGGCCAGGGTGGACTGCCGCCAGAGGCTGGGATGCACCGACACCGGGGCCGAACCACCGAGGAACGAGTAGGCGTCGTTGTCCCAGACCACGCGTCCGTCGGCCGCCTTGATGACGCACGGGGACAAGGCGGCGATGAATCCGCGATCGGCGTCATGAAAATCCGTGTCGTCGTGGAATGGCAGTGAGTGCGCGCGATGCGCCGCCTCGATGACTGCGGTGGGGGGTGTGCGTTCCACGCCAATACAGTGCCACCAACACACCATTCCGCGAAGCGTTGTGGCTCATCTTGTCAAGTGACCAACGAAGACGGAAACAATTAACCGGAACCGTGGGTGCTCAGCTGAGTTAACCCGCATACTGCCCCAGACGGCCCTCAATGCCGAGGGTCGCAACTTTCGGGCAAAGGAGAACATGTGAAGCGTGGACTGATGGTCGCGGTGGCTGGAGCGGCAGTTCTGGCCGCCGGTATTTCCGGCTGTTCCAGCAATAAGTCGAGTTCGGGCGGTTCGGGCACCAGCTCCGCGGTGAACACCTCGGCGGGCGCTGCCAGCGGAACAAAGGTCATCATCGACGGCAAGGACCAGAACGTGAGCGGCTCCGTCGTCTGCACCACGGCGGGCGGCAACACCAACATCGCGATCGGTGGCGCAGCGACCGGCATCGCCGCCGTGCTGACCGACGCCAACCCGCCCCAGGTGAAGTCGGTGGGGCTGGGCAACGTCAACGGCGTGACGCTGGGCTACACCTCCGGGACCGGCCAGGGCAACGCCTCCGCCGAGAAGAACGGCAACAGCTACAAGATCACCGGGACGGCCACCGGGGTCGACATGGCCAACCCGATGCAACCGGTGAACAAGCCTTTCGAAATCGACGTCAATTGCTCTAGCTAGCCGAGGACGCGGGCGGTTGCCACCCGTTGAGTGGCAACCGCACCGTGAACTCGGTATGGCCGGGTGAACTGTTCACCGCAATAGTCCCGTTGTGGGCCTTGACGACCGCGGAGACGATCGCCAGGCCCAGCCCGGTGCTCCCGCCCTTTCGGGAACGCGAGGTATCCCCGCGGGCGAACCGCTCGAACACTTCCGACTGAAGCGCCGCCGGGATGCCGGGGCCGTTGTCGATGACCTGCAACACGGTGCCCGCCGGCTCGGTGCTCAACCGGGTGGTCACGACCGTGCCCGCGCCGGTGTGCAGGCGGGCGTTGGCGAGCAGATTGCTCAGCACCTGGTGCAGCCGGGCCGCATCGCCGGTGACGATCACGGGTTCCTCGGGCAGGTCGAGCTCCCACTGATGGTCCGGCCCGGCGACATGCGCGTCGTTGACCGCGTCGACCGCCACCCGGGACAAATCGACCGGCTCGCGTTCCAGCGGCCGGCCGGAGTCGAGCCGGGCGAGCAGTAGCAGGTCCTCGACCAGGCGCGTCATCCGTTCGGTCTCGGAGGCCACCCGGCTCATCGCGTGCTCGACCGCCTCCCGGTCGTCACCCATGCGCTGGGTGAGTTCGGTGTATCCGCGGATAGCGGCCAGCGGCGTGCGCAGTTCGTGACTGGCGTCGGCGACGAACTGGCGGACGCGCGTCTCGCTGGCCTGCCGCGCCGACAGCGCGGCCGCGATGTGGTCGAGCATCCGGTTGAGGGCCGACCCGAGCTGGCCGACCTCGGTGGCGGGGTTGGCGTCGGATTCACGCACCCGGAGCGGGAGCTCGACCTCACCACGATCCAGCGGCAGGTCGGCCACCCGGCTCGCGGTCTGCGCGACGCGGCGCAGCGGTGCGAGCGCCCGCCGGATGATGACGACGCCGGCTATCGTCGCGGCCGCCAGCGCTATCACGGTGACGATGCCGAAGATGATCAGCATCCGGATGAGGGTGGCGTCGACGTTGGCCATGGAGAGCCCGGTGACGATGGTGTCGCCCCCGTTTCGGCTCGGGGCCGCGACCACCCGATATCGGCCGAGGCCGTCCAGGTTCAGGGTGACCGGCGTGCGGCTGTCGGCCATCTGCTCCAGTTGGGCCTGGGCGGTTTGGGTCAGCGCGGCCCGCGCGCCGCTGCTGGTCAGGTAGCCGGCGTCCACCGTTTTGCCATGGTTGACCACCGCGGCCACCATGCCCGCCGGCTGACCGGGGGCGTCCAGGAATCGCGGGCCCGGGCCCGGCCGCGGATTGTAGGAGTGCTCGCGCCGCCATCCCGGACGGTTCGGTTCGGGGTACATCAGCGCCGATCGGAACGACGTGCCGGCGAGTTGCCCGTCGAGCTGCTTCACCAGGTGGTGGTTCAGCGCCAGCTCGGTCACCGCGGTGATGCCGACGCACACGATGGCCAGCACGACGATCTGCCCGACCAGCAACCGCAGCCGCAGGGACCAGGCCCGTCGCGCGCCGGCCAACGGTCGCGACCCGCTGCGCCCGGCTTCGCCGCGCTTGCGATCGCTCCTACCCATCGTTCGCGACCCGCTGCGCCCGGCTTCGCCGCGCTTGCGATCGCTCCTACCCATCGGTCGCGACCCGCTGCGCCCGGCTTCGCCGCGCTTGCGATCGCTCCTAGCGAGCCGGCTTGAGGACATAACCCGCGCCACGCAGCGTGTGGATCATGGGGTCGCGACCGTTGTCGATCTTCTTGCGCAGATAGGAGATGTAGAGCTCGACGATGTTGGACCTGCCGCCGAAGTCGTAGCTCCACACCCGGTCGAGGATCTGGGCCTTGCTCAGCACCCGCTTGGAGTTGCGCATCATGAATCGAAGTAACTCGAACTCGGTAGAGGTCAACGCAATTGGCTCACCGGCCCGGGTGACCTCGTGACTGTCTTCGTCGAGCACCAGATCACCGACCACCAGCTGTGCGCCGCTGTCCACCGTCGTCACTCCGGTGCGTCGCAACAGCGCCCGCAGCCGCAGCACCACCTCTTCGATGCTGAACGGTTTGGTGACGTAGTCGTCACCGCCCGCGGTCAACCCGGCGATGCGGTCTTCCACGGCATCCTTGGCCGTCAACAGGAGCACGGGCAGCTGCGGGGTCTCTTCGCGCAGCTTGTGCAAGACGTCGAGCCCGCTCATATCGGGCAGCATCACATCCAGGACGACCACGTCGGGGCGTTGAGCGCGGGCGGCGGCGATAGCCGACGCTCCGTCGCTCGCGGTGGCGATGTTCCAGCCCTCGTAGCGCAGCGCCATCGACACCATTTCGGCCAGGACCGACTCGTCGTCCACGACCAATACGTTGATCGGATTCCCGTCGGCACGACACATGACCACCCGCTCGACGGAGGATCGGGGTTGTGTCACAAGGTCCAGTATGCGCACGGCGCTGAGCCGCCGCTATGGCTTACCTTTGCGCCCCCTGTGAACGGGATCGCGCGACTGCTGAGCAGT
>NZ_LZJZ01000012.1 GCF_001667585.1 Mycobacterium sp. E2733 | reverse complement strand
CAGCTGCCGGCGCGCCCTCTCACAGCGCTCCAACATCACCAGCTGCTGCCGGACAGTCAACGCCTCCACCGGCAACGCGCGGGCACGAGCCAAGGCTGCATCAAGATCGTCGAACACCGCCTCGACACCGGGATGACTACCTGGACTCACACCCCCAAACTAGCCACCCCCACCGACAAAATGCCCTGAAAATCGCCACAGATGCACACTCGCGGAAAATCTTTCACTCGTGATCGCGGGACTCGTGGTCGCGCGGCCCGAAAGTCGCAAAGTAGCCGCTCGGAGACCTGCCGGGCGAGGTCCCGCGTCTTGTCGGTGTGCGGACTTAAGCTCGCAATGCCCTGGTAACCACGCAGTTCGAAAGGGGGCCACCGCCATGCGATTCCTGCACACCGCCGACTGGCAGCTCGGGATGACCCGGCACTTCCTCGCCGGTGACGCCCAGCCGCGATACTCCGCGGCCCGGCGGGATGCGGTGGCCGGTTTGGGGGCGCTGGCGGCGGAGGTGGGCGCCGAGTTCGTCGTGGTGTCCGGTGATGTCTTCGAACACAACCAGCTTCCCCCGCAGGTCGTCGGACAGTCCCTGGAGGCCATGCGCGCCATAGGGATTCCCGTCTACCTGCTGCCCGGCAACCACGATCCGCTGGACGCCTCCTCCGTCTACACCAGCGCGCTGTTCACCGCCGAACGCCCCGACAATGTGGTGGTGCTCGACCGGGCCGGCGTCCATCAGGTCGGGCCCGGTCTGGAGATCGTCGCCGCGCCTTGGCGGTCCAAGGCCCCGACCACCGACCTCGTCGCCGAAGTCCTCGAAGGCCTCACGCCGGAACCGGTCACCCGTATCCTCGTCGCGCACGGCGGGGTCGACGTGCTGGACCCCGATCGCGACAAACCCTCCCTGATTCGACTCGCCGCCCTCGACGACGCACTGACCACCGGCACGGTGCACTATGTGGCCCTGGGGGACAAGCATTCGCGCACGCACGTCGGCAACAGCGGCCGGGTCTGGTACTCGGGTGCGCCCGAAGTCACCAACTTCGACGATGTGGAATCGGACCCGGGCCACGTCCTCATCGTCGAGATCGACGAAACCGACGCCCGCCGCCCCGTCACGGTGGAATCCCGGCACGTCGGCCGCTGGCGGTTCGTCACCATCCACCGACAGGTCGACACTCGCCGCGACATCGCCGACCTCGACGTCAACTTGGACTTGATGACCGAAAAGGACCGCACCGTGGTGCGATTGGCGCTCACCGGATCACTGACGGTCACCGACCGCGCGGCGCTGGATGCCTGCCTGGACAAGTACGCGCGGCTGTATGCCTGGCTCGGCCTGTGGGAACGCCGCACCGACCTGGCGGTCATCCCGGCCGACGGCGAATTCAGCGATCTCGGTATCGGGGGATTCGCCGCCGCGGCGGTCGACGAGCTGGTGGCAACCGCCCGCGAGGGCGACAACGAGACCGCCGTCGACGCGCAGGCAGCGCTGGCGCTGCTACTGCGACTCACCGATCGGGGCGCCGCATGAAGTTGCACCGCCTGATCCTGACCAATTACCGCGGAATCACGCACCGGGAGATCGAGTTTCCCGACCATGGTGTCGTCGTGGTGTGCGGCGCCAACGAGATCGGCAAGTCGTCGATGGTCGAAGCCCTGGACTTGCTGCTGGAGTCCAGGGACCGCTCGACGAAGAAGGAAGTCAAGCAGGTTAAACCGACCAACAGCGATGTCGGCTCCGAGGTGAGCGCCGAATTAAGCTGTGGCCCTTATCGATTCATCTATCGCAAGCGGTTCCACAAGAAATGTGAGACCGAGCTGACGATTCAGGCGCCGCACCGCGAACAGCTCACCGGCGACGAGGCGCACGAACGCGTCCGTGCGATGCTGGCCGAGACGGTGGACAGCGACCTGTGGCATGCCCAGCGGGTGCTGCAGTCCGCGTCGACCGCCGCGGTGGATCTGTCCGGCTGTGACGCACTCTCGCGCGCGCTCGATGTGGCGGCCGGCGACACCGGGGCGCTGTCGGGCACCGAGCCGTTGCTCATCGAACGAATCGACGCGGAATACGGGCGCTATTTCACCGCCACCGGGCGTCCGACGGGCGAATGGGCCGCGGCGATCACCCGACTGGCCGACGCAGAAGCCGCGGTCGCCGAGTACGCGGCGGCGATCGCCGAGGTCGAAGAGCGGGTGTGTCGGCATGCCGTCCTGACGGAACGGGTGGCCGAGTTGTCGCAGCAGCGCATCGCCGCCCGTCCCCGGCTCATCGCTGCGCAGGAGGCCGCGGAAAAAATCGACGAACTTGCCGGTCAGGCCCGTGAGGCCGAGTTGATCGCGGCCGCAGCAGCGGCGACGAGCACCGCGGCGACAACCGCCCACCACACACGTCTGCAACTGCTGGCCGAAATCAGCACCCGCACCGCCGTTGTCGCCAACGCCGAGGCCGAAGCGCAAGGAGCGATCGACGCGCGCGAGGCGGCTCGCATCGAGGCCGAGGCCGCCGACGCCGCGGCCCAGGAGGCCGCCGGGGCCCTTGCCGACCTCCAACTCCGCGTCGAATCGGCCCGGCGTGCCGTCGCTCAGCTAGCCGGCCGCGAAGAGGCCGACCGGTTGAGCGCCCGGCTGGCCAAAATCGAGGCCACCCAGCGGGACCGCGATCAAGTGTGCGCGGCACTCAGCGAGCTCGCCATCACCGGGCAGTTGTTGCGACGAATCGAGAACGCCGCCGCAGCGGCCGATCGCATCGGTGACCAGTTGGCGTTGACGTCAGCCGCGGTAGAGTTCACCGCCGCCGCGGACATCGAACTCTGCACCGGCGACCAACGAGTGTCCTTGTCCCCAGGCCAGACCTGGTCCATCACGACCTCCGGCCCCACCTCGGTCCAGGTGCCCGGCGTCCTGACCGCGCGGGTCAGCCCGGGCGCAACCACGCTGGAGGTCCAAGCGAAGCACGCTGCGGCACAAGAAGAATTGTCCGCCGCATTATCCGCTGTCCGGATGCCCGACCTCGCCGCCGCCCGTGCTGCCGATGAACGTCGCCGCGAACTACAGGCCAGCCGCGACCAGCTGAGCGCCACCCTCGCCGGCCTGTGCGGTGACGAGGAGATCGACCAACTCCGCGCGCGACTCGCAGAGCTGCGCCCCGGGCAACCGGCGGAGGCAGGCCTCGCCGCCGCGAACATCGGCGCGGCCCGCGACGAACTCGATGCACTCGAGAAGACCCACCTGGCCGTGATGGGGGAGTGCGACGACCGCCGTCGGACCGCCACGGCCGTGACCGCCCGGTTCACCGACTTGACCACCCGCGCAACGGTTCTCCGCAACACGTTGGAGACGCAACGCGGCGAGCTCAATGCCGCCACCGACCGGCTGGCCCGGGAGCGGGCGTCGGCCGGTGATGACGAGCTGGCGGCCTCGGCGGACGCGGCGCTGCAGGCGGCGCGGGCCGCGGAACGTCGCTACGCCGAGCTCGCCGACGGGCTGGCAACGGCGAATCCGGACGCGGTGCGCGGCGAATTGGATGCTGCTACAAAGGAAACCGAGAAACTGCGCGAGCGCTATGAAGAGGCCGCGCGAGCATTGCGCGAAATCACCATTGAACTCTCGGTGTTCGGCAGCGAGGGACGCCAGGGCAAACTCGACGCCGCGGAAACCGAACGTGAGCACGCCGCCAGCGAGCACATCCGGGTCGGCAGCCGGGCCCGTGCGGCGCGGTTGTTGCGCTCGGTCATGACTCGCCACCGCGACACCACGCGGGAGCGGTACGTCGAGCCGTACCGCGCGGAACTCGAACGGCTTGGCCGCCCGGTGTTCGGTCCCACGTTCGAGGTCGACATCGACAGCGACCTGTGTATTCGCAGCCGCACTCTCGACGGCGTCACGGTGCCTTACGAATCCCTCTCGGGCGGGGCCAAGGAGCAACTCGGCATTCTGGCGCGGCTGGCCGGCGCCGCCCTGGTCGCCAAGGAGGACGCCGTTCCCGTGGTGGTCGACGACGCGCTGGGGTTCACCGATCCCGACCGGCTGGCCAAGATGGGGGAGGTCTTCGGCACGGTGGGCACTCACGGTCAGGTGATCGTGCTCACCTGCAGTCCCGACCGGTACGACGGCGTGCAGGGCGCGCACCGCATCGATCTCAGCGCCTAGCCCGACGCGCTGAGCTGCGTCGAACGCCGCGTGTGGACGGTCGTGACGGAGCCGGCGGACCGTCCCGGCAGAATGGGATCATGGCGGGCCTACACCGATGACGATGAATGCGAAACGGCGCCGGGTGCAGGAGAAGCTTGCCGCGCTACCCGGTGTGCGGCCGGTGCGTCGGCCGATCTCGCCGGCAAGCAGCGAAGAGTTCGATCTGTACTACGTGCGCACCGGTCGAAAGTCAGCGCACCCGCTGGTCATCATCCCGGGCGGTCCCGGCGCGGCGTCGGTGCAGCTGTACAAGGGGCTGCGGCGCCGCGCGGCCGCGGCTGGCCTGGACGTCATCATGATCGAACATCGCGGGGTGGGCATGTCGCGCCACGACGACTCCGGCGCGGATCTGCCCCCCGAAGCGATCACGGTGAATCAGGTCGTAGACGACATCGCCGCCGTGCTCGACGACGCCCACGTCGACTCGGCTGTCATCTACGGCGTCTCGTACGGCACCTACATCGCGTCCGGGTTCGGTGTGCGCCATCCCGGCCGGGTCCGGGCGATGATCCTCGACTCGCCGCTGCTGTCGCGGCATGACATTGTGATCGTGCGCCGCGCGATCCGCCGGCTGCTTCTCAGAGGCGGTAGCCCCGAAACCGCCGCGCTGGCACCCAAGATGCGCAAACTCGTCGACGCCGGGGTGATGACCGCGGCGAACACTCAGGTGGTGGCGACGATCTACGGCTACGGCGGCGCGGACCTGCTCGAGCGGGAACTCGACCTGCTGTTGGATGGCCGAAAGCTGTTGTGGTGGGCGATGTCCCGGTTCACCACCCTGAGCAACCTGCCGTTTCGCTACGAGGAAGACCTGGTGAGCCGAATAGCGTTCCGCGAACTCGACTACGCCGCCGAACCCGACGGGCTTCCGCTGGACCCGGCAGTGGCCGAACGCGAGGCACGCACGCAGACCGCGACTTTCGAGGACGAACCCTATGACCTGGTGGCCGAGATGCCGCATTTCGGCTGGCCTACCGCGGTTATTTCGGGCGGCCGCGACCTGATCACCCCGCCCGCGGTCGCCGAGCGCGTCGCCGCGCTGCTGCCCAGCGCGGTGCTGTTGAAGCTGCCCACCATGGCGCATAGCGCGCTGGACTTTCGCGAGCGTGCCGCAATCGCCATCGCCCGAGCGGTGTGCCGGGGCGAGTTCGACGGGCTCGCCGCGAAAGCCCCGGCACTCGACGCGCTTCCGGGGCGACCAGAGCTGCGCCTGCTGTGGAAGGCGATCGGGGTGGCCGCCGCCGTGGAGGGCGTCCTGCCGATCCCGGCGCCGTTGCGCCGGTTCAGCCGCGCATGAACCCGATGTCGGTGTAGCGCAGGTCGCCGAGACCGGCGGCGCCGAAGTTGGCCAGCGTGCTGCGGACCGCGACGTCACCAGGTGATTGCGTCAGTGGCAGGCTGAACCCTTCGGCCCAGATGAGCTTGTCGAGATCGTTGGCCAGCGCCCGCGCCTTGTCGGGATCGAGTTCTTCCAGGGTCCGCTCGATCGCCGCGTCGATCTGCGGGCTGCCAACCTTGCCGAAGTTGCTTTCCCCGCCCGACAGGTAGATCTGGGTCAGCGCCGACAGCGGGAATGCGTCGCCGAGCCAACCGAATTGGGCCATGTCGAAGTCTCCGACGTTGATGTAGTTGGTGAAGAACCCGCTGCCGGCCCTGGCCACGAGTTCGAGCTTGACGCCGATCTGAGCGAGGCTGTGCTGCGCGATCTGCGCGAACTGCCGGCTGCCCTGGGCGTCGTAGAACAGATCGCGGATGACCAGTGGGCGGCCATCCTTCTCGCGGAATTGCCCGTTGAGCTTCCAGCCCAGGGCGTCGAGCTCCCGCTTGGCCTCGTCCGGGTCGTACGGGACAACCTCGCTGTTGTCTTGATAGCCCTTCTGACCCGCGACATAGATGTGGTTGCCCAGCGCCACCGGATCACTGGTGAGACCGTACTGGACGACCTTGGCGATGGTGCGCCGGTCGATGCCCTTGGACACTGCCAGGCGCAGCGCCTTGTCGGCCAGGATCGACCCGGGCGCGCCGTTGAACGTGAAGTGAGACCATGCCGGGGCCGGGGCGCGCCGGATCGAGATTCCCTTCGTGCGCTGCGCGATGGTCAGCTGGTCGACCGTACCGACGCCGGATGCGTCGATGGTGTTGTTCTGCAATGCGGGCAGCCGCGCGGCGTCATCCAGCACCAGGTAGGTGATGTTGTCCAGGCGCGGACGGGCGCCCCACCACTTCGGGTTGCGGGACAACACGATCCGCTGGGTGGTCCGGTCCAGCGACGTGACGATGAAGGGGCCGGCCGACGGGCCGGGCGCGTCGAGTTGGCCCTTGTTGAATGCCTCCGGCGTGGCCGTCACGCTCTTGGGCAGCAGCATCCCGTTGCCGGCGAACATGCCACGCCATTCGGCGTAGGGTTTGGCGAAGGTCATGACGGCCTGCCGGTCGTCGACACCCCGGGTGACCGACGCGACGCGGTCGGCGCCGCTGGGACCCGCGATCTCGAACGTCTTGTCGGCGCCGCTCAACGCGTGGACTTGGCTCGCGATGTCTTCCCACGTGATCGGGGTGCCGTCGGACCACACCGCCTTCGGGTTGATCGTGTAGGTCACCACCTGCGGTGCGGTGCCGGTGAGTTCGACGCTGGCGAAGTAGTCGGTGTCGACCGTGGTCGAGCCGTCGGGGCCGATGATGAATGCCCGCGGCAGGGTGGCCTTCATCATGGCGGCTACTTCGGCCGAGTTGCCGTCGATGTTCAAGATATTGAAGTTGGGCGGGAAGTCGCTGAGCGCCAGCCGCAGGCTGCCACCGTCCTGCAAGGTGGCGGGGTCCTGCGGGTTGATATCGCTGGTGGTGCCGACCTCGGCGGCGTTATGACCGGTTTCCGGAATGACGTTGATGGCCGGGGAGCACCCGGAGACCATAAGCGCCACAAGGAGAAGCGCCGCCGCGACCCGCCTAGACACGTTTGCCCGGATCCGGTTGTGGCACGGCGCCCAGCAGCCGCCGGGTGTAGTCGTGCTGCGGATTGCCGAACACCTGATCGCTGTCGCCCTGTTCCACGATCGCGCCCGCATACATGACCACCACCTGGTGGGCGAGGTGTTTGACCACGGAAAGGTCATGGGAAACGAAGAGATACGACAGGCCGAATCGCTCTTGAAGGTCGAGTAGCAGGTTGATGATGCCGGCCTGGATGGAGACGTCGAGGGCGGAGACCGGCTCGTCGAGCGCCAGGATCTTCGGCTGCAACGCCAGCGCCCGGGCGATGCCGATGCGCTGCTTCTGCCCACCGGAGAACTCGGCGGGGTAGCGGGCGGCATCGGCCCGGCGCAACCCGACGATGCCGAGCAACTCTGCGACGCGCGCGTTGGTCTCGTCCTTGCCGAAACCGTTGGCCAACAACGGTTCGGCGATCAGGTCGAACACCGGCAGGCGCGGGTCCAGCGCGGCCACCGGGTCCTGGAACACCACCTGAATGTCACGTCGCAACGATCGCCGGTGAGAGGCGCTCAGGGTCGCGACATCGACGCCGAGCACTTCGATCGAGCCCGATTGCGGCGCAACGAGTTCGAGAATTTCATGCAGTGTGGTCGACTTCCCGGAGCCGGACTCGCCGACGATGCCCAGCGTGCGGCCCTGGTGTAGTTCGAAACTGACGCCGTCGACCGCGCGGACCTCACCGACGGTGCGGCGCAACACCACGCCCTTCGTCAGCCGGAACGTCTTGACCAGATCGCGCACGCGCACGACGACCGACGAGTCGCCGGATTCGGTCCGGGGTGCCTCGGTGTTGACCCCGTAGATGTCCGCAGCGCTGCGGCCGTTGACCTGGTCGGTGCGGATGCATGCCGCGCGGTGCTCCACCCCGACCGGGAGCAACCCCGGTTCTTCCGTGCGGCATTCCTCGATGACCAGGGGGCAGCGCGGCGCGAAGGGGCAGCCCGGCTCCAGTCCCACTAACGACGGGGGCGCACCGGGGATGGGGACCAGCCGGGTGCCCTGAGCGGCGTCCAGCCGCGGGACAGAGCCCAATAGTCCGACGGTGTAGGGCATTTGACGATCCTGGTAAAGGTCGGGGACCCCGGCGGATTCGACGACCCGGCCGGCGTACATCACCAGCGCCCGGTCGGCGAACTCGGCGACCACGCCCAGGTCGTGGGTGATGATCAGCACCCCGGCGCCGGTGATGTCGCGCGCGGTCCTGAGCACTTCGAGGATCTGCGCCTGCACGGTGACGTCCAGGGCGGTGGTGGGTTCGTCGCAAATCAGCAGATCCGGGTCGTTGGCGATCGCGATCGCAATGACCACCCGCTGGCGTTCGCCGCCGGACAGCTCATGCGGAAACGCCCGGGCGCGCCGTTCCGGCTGTGCGATGCCGACGAGCTCGAGCAGTTCCACCGCGCGCCGGCGGGCGGCGTTCTTGCCCACGTGCGGCTGGTGAATTTCGATCGCCTCGGCGATCTGGTCGCCGACGGTGTAGACGGGCGTCAGCGCCGACATCGGATCCTGGAACACCATGCCGACCGCCTTGCCGCGGAACCGCGACATCGCATCGTCGCCAAGGCCCAGCAATTCGGTGTCGTGCAACCGCACCGAGCCGCGGACGCGCGCGTACTCCGGCAGCAGACCCACCACCGCCATGGCCGAAACCGACTTGCCCGAGCCCGATTCGCCGACCATGGCCACGACTTCGCCCGGGGCGATGCTGTAGCTGATGCCGCGCACCGCGGTCACCGGTTCACCGTCCGTCGGAAAGCTGACGGCCAGGTCGGTCACCTCCAACAGCGCGCTCACCGGGCTCCACCTCGCAGCATGCCGCTGCCGGGGTCCAGTGCGTCGCGCAGGCCGTCGCCGGTCACGTTGGCGCACACCAGGATCAACACCAGCACGCCCGCCGGGAACAGGAACACCCACGGGAAGGTGGTCGCGGACTGGGTGCCATTGGCGATCAATGTGCCCAACGACACGTCGGGCGGCTGAATGCCGAAACCGAGAAAGCTGAGTCCGGTCTCGGCCAGGATGGCCGAGGCGACGTTGAGCGCGGCGTCGATGATCAAGATGGAGGCCACGTTGGGCACCACATGGCCGAGGATGATCCGGCGGCTGGACACACCCATGTACCTTGCGGCCCTGATGAATTCGCGTTCACGCAGACTCATGGTCATGCCTCGCACCATGCGCGAGCTGATCATCCAGCCGAATCCGGCGAGCAGCAAGACGAGCAACAAAATGTTGGCCGAGCTCTTGGTCCGCGGTGTGACGATGGCGATGAGGATGAAGCTGGGCACCACCAGCAGCAGGTCGACCAACCACATCAGCGCCCGGTCGCGCCAGCCGCCGAAATAGCCGGCGATCGAGCCGACCGTGGCGGCGATGCCGGTCGAGATGACCGCCACGCAGACGCCGATCAGCATCGACTTCTGCATGCCCCGCAGGATCTGCGCCAACAAGTCCTGCCCCAGCGCGTTGGTGCCCAACCAGTGCCGGCTGTTCGGCGGTTGCAGCAGCGCCTCGAAATCGAGGTCGTCATAGGAGTACGGCAGCACCGCCGGCAGTGTGTAGCAGCCGACGAACAGCAGCACCAGCAGGGCCAGCGACACCACCGCCAATCGGTTGCGGACGAACCTGCGCAACACCAGAGTCCGGCGCGAGGTGAACTCCGTTGCTGCCGGAGCCGAAATGCCCTGAGCGCTCTCCACTTTGGGTTCGGCGGTCATGACACCCGCACTCTCGGATCAAGAGCGGCGTAGAAGACGTCGGAGAGCAGGCCGGCGAGCAGCACCACCGTGCCGGAGAACAACGTGATCGCTGCGATGATGTAGGTGTCCTGCGTGGCGATGCCCTGCACCAGCCATTCGCCCATGCCGTGCCAGCCGAAGATCTTCTCCACGAACACCGCGCCGGTGACCAGCCCGGCCACCCCGTAGGCGAACAGGGTGGCCAACGGTATCAGCGCCGTGCGCAGCCCGTGTTTCACCAACGCGCGCCGGCGGGTGAGCCCTTTGGCGCGCGCGGTGCGAATGAAATCCTGGCCCAGAACGTCGAGCATCGCGTTGCGCTGATAGCGGCTGTATCCGGCGGCGGCGGCCAACGTCAGGGTGAGCGTGGGCAGAATCAAGTGCCGCAACCGGTCGACCAGGTGGTGCCCGAGCCCGCCGCTCACGCCCGGCGACGTTTCCCCGGTGTAATCGAAGAGTTGCACGCCTAATGCCCAGTTCACCCGCAGCGCACCCAGGATCAACAGGCTGGCGATGACGAACGTCGGGGTGCTCAGGACCAGCAGTGCCACCATGGTGACGAGGCGGTCACTGAGTCGGTACTGGCGGATGGCTCCCCACGCACCGGCCACGATGCCCAGGACCGTGCCCGCCAGCGAGCCGACGACCAGGAGCCGCAGGGTGACCCCGACGCGGCGCCAGAGTGTGGCACCGACGGGCTGTCCGGTGATGGTCTTCCCGAAGTCGCCACGGACGGCGTGCGAGGCCCACTGCGCGTAGCGGATCGGTATCGGCTTGTCCAAGTTGAGGGCGTGAGCCTTGGCGTCGATCACCGACTGCGGCGGCCGCGGACTGCGCTGCAACAGGCTGTCCAGTGGCCGGAAAGCAACCGACGTCAGGCAAAACGTCAGAAACGACGCCAGGGCCAGCAACACGACGTAGTTGAGCAATCGGCGCGCCAAGAAGCGGATCATCCCCGACCGCACCGCCCGGCTCGCATTGGGACAGGTTAACGAGCCGAGCCCGTCCTTGTGATCCGGCTGATTCTCATGAGTGAATTGCGGGTGGTTCGTTGCTACTTTCAGGCCGCGATGTCCCGAGGAGGCGTGCGTGACGGTTACCGATGACTACCTGGCCAACAACGCCCAATATGCGAGCGGCTTCCAGGGCCCGCTGCCGATGCCGCCGAGCAAACACGTCGCGGTGGTCGCGTGCATGGACGCCCGGCTCGACGTCTACCGCCTTCTGGGCCTCAACGAAGGGGAGGCCCACGTCATCCGCAACGCGGGTGGAGTCGTCACCGACGACGTCATCCGCTCGCTCGCCATCAGTCAGCGACTGCTGGGGACCCGTGAGATCATCCTGATCCACCACACCGACTGCGGGATGCTCACCTTCACCGACGACGACTTCAAGCGCGCCATCCAAGAGGAGACCGGCGTCAAGCCGCCGTGGGCGGCCGAAGCCTTCCCCGACCCGGCCGAAGACGTCCGGCAGTCGTTGCGCCGCATCGAAGGCAACCCGTTCGTCACCAAGCACGTATCCGCGCGCGGATTCGTCTTCGACGTCGCCACGGGCAAGCTCCAGGAAATCAAGGCCTAGCCTTCAGCCGGCCTTGTAGGTGGCCAGGGCCTTCGCGACGAGCTGGCCCTGCGCGTCGACGATCTCGGCCTCGCAGTCGACCAGCGACCGGCCGCGCCGCAGCACCCGGCCGACGCCGATCACATCGGTGGCCCGGGCGGGGGCCATGAAGTCCAACGTCATCGACACCGTTACGCCCCCCAGGTCCGGGGGCGCCTCGGCGCCGCACCACGCCGCCGCCATGACGGTGACATCGGCGAGCGTGGCGATAGCGCCGCCATGGACCATGTCGCCAAGGGTGATGTTGGACGGGTTTCACGGCGGCCGCAGCCTAACCTCGTGCTCCTCGAGTTTGTCGGCCTGAATTTTTCTAGATGCCCAGCTTTGCGACGAAGGGTGATTGGGGGAGGAACTGCGAGATGACGTCCCGGCCGCTGGGCGGCCGGGTGGCGGGCGCAGAGGCGGAAGCCATCCGCTCATGCTGTCGCACCAGGCACCGCCCGCAAAGGGTTGTCGCCGCTGTTGACCCGATCCGTGCGGTGGCCGGCGTCGCTCCAGGGGAGCGGTCCCCACTTGACACCGCCGCCGCGAACTGATGCTATGAATGGCAAAGCTGCCAAATATGACCGACTCAACCAGGTTTACCCCAAGGAAGCTATGACCAGCGATCTGAAGGCGGGTCCGGCCGCCGGCCAGTACGAGTTGAGCCATCTGCGCTCGCTGGAGGCCGAAGCGATCCACATCATCCGGGAGGTGGCCGCCGAGTTCGAGCGGCCCGTGCTGTTGTTCTCGGGGGGCAAGGACTCCATCGTCATGCTGCACCTGGCGCTGCGGGCGTTCCGGCCCGGGCGGTTGCCGTTACCGGTGATGCACGTCGACACCGGCCACAACTTCGACGAGGTGATCGCCACCCGTGACGAGCTGGTCGCCGAGCACGGGGTCCGCCTGGTGGTCGCCTCCGTCCAGGAGGACATCGACGCCGGGCGAGTCGTCGAGCCACGGCAGGGACGCAACCCGATCCAGACCGTGACGCTGCTCCGCGCGATCCGGGAGAACAAGTTCGACGCGGCGTTCGGCGGAGCGCGCCGGGACGAGGAGAAGGCGCGCGCCAAGGAGCGAGTGTTCAGCTTCCGCGACGAGTTCGGCCAATGGGACCCGAAGGCGCAGCGGCCAGAACTGTGGAACCTGTACAACGGCCGGCACCACAAGGGTGAGCACATTCGCGCCTTCCCGCTGTCGAACTGGACCGAGTTCGACATCTGGTCTTACATCGGCGCAGAGAACATCGGGCTGCCCTCGATCTACTACGCCCATCGGCGCAAGGTGTTTCGCCGCGACGGCATGTTGCTCGCGGTCCACCGGCACATGCAGCCGCGCGACGACGAGCCGGTGTTCGAGGCGACGGTGCGTTTCCGCACCGTTGGGGACGTCACCTGCACCGGATGCGTGGAATCGGAGGCCGCGACGGTGGAGGAGGTCATCGCCGAGACGGCGGTGTCCCGGCTGACAGAACGCGGCGCGACCAGGGCCGACGACCGAATCTCGGAAGCCGGGATGGAAGACCGCAAACGGCAGGGGTACTTCTGATGGCCACGCCCACCACGCTGCTTCGCCTCGCCACCGCCGGCTCGGTCGACGACGGCAAGTCCACACTGATCGGCCGCCTGCTCTACGACTCGAAGGCCGTCATGGAGGACCAGTGGGCGGCGGTGGAGCAGACGTCCAAGGATCGCGGCCACGACTACACCGACCTGGCGCTGGTGACCGACGGCTTGCGAGCCGAACGCGAGCAGGGCATCACGATCGACGTCGCCTACCGCTATTTCGCCACTCCCAAGCGGAAATTCATCATCGCCGACACCCCGGGCCACATCCAGTACACGCGCAACATGGTGACCGGCGCGTCGACCGCCCAACTGGTGATCGTGCTCGTCGATGCCCGGCACGGCCTGCTCGAGCAGTCCCGTCGGCACGCCTTCCTGGCCTCGCTGCTCGGCATCCAGCACATCGTGCTCGCCGTCAACAAGATGGACCTGATCGGCTGGGACAGAGACAAATTCGAGGCCATCCGGGATGAATTCCACGCCTTCGCCGCGCGCCTGGATGTGCACGACGTGGCCACCATCCCGCTTTCCGCACTGCACGGTGACAACGTGGTGACCAAATCGGACCAGACGCCCTGGTACGAGGGTCCGGCGCTGCTGTCGCACCTCGAGGAGGTCTACATCGCCGGTGACCGCAACCTGGTCGATGTGCGGTTCCCGGTCCAGTACGTCATCCGGCCGCACACCCGTGAGCATCAAGACCACCGCAGCTACGCCGGCACCGTGGCCAGCGGGGTCATGCGTCCCGGGGACGAAGTCGTCGTGCTGCCGATCGGCAAGACCACCCACATCACCGCCATCGAAGGGCCGAACGGTCCAGTGGAAGAGGCGTTTCCGCCGATGGCCGTGTCGGTGAGCCTTGCCGACGAGATCGACATCTCGCGCGGTGATCTCATCGCCCGCACCAACAATCATCCCCGGGTGACGCAGGAATTTGACGCGACCGTGTGCTGGATGGCCGACGAAACGGCGCTGGAGCCGGGCCGCGACTACGTCATCAAGCACACCACCCGAACCACGCGCGCGAGGGTGACCGGGCTGGACTACCGGCTCGACGTCAACACCCTGCATCGCGACAAGGCCGCAACGGCGTTGCAGCTCAACGAGCTTGGCCGCATCTCGCTGCGTACCCAGGTGCCGCTGCTGCTCGACGAGTACACCCGCAATGCCAGCACCGGTTCGTTCATCCTGATCGACCCGCACACCAACGGGACCGTGGCCGCCGGCATGGTGTTGCGCGACGTCTCCGTGCAGACCGCGAGCCCGAACACCGTGCGGCACAAGTCATCGGCCCTCGCCGAAGCCCGGCCGCGAGGCAAGACGGTGTGGTTCACCGGCCTGTCCGGTTCCGGCAAATCCTCGGTGGCCATGCTGGTCGAGCAGATGCTGCTCGAAAAGGGCACGCCCGCTTACGTTCTCGATGGCGACAACCTGCGACATGGTTTGAACGCCGACCTGGGCTTCAGCATGGCCGACCGCGCCGAGAACCTGCGCCGGTTGGCGCATGTGGCGGCGTTGCTGGCCGACTGCGGCAACGTCGTGCTGGTGCCGGCGATCAGCCCGCTGACCGAGCAACGTGAGATGGCTCGTAATGTGCACGCCGCGGCGGGGTTCGAATTCGTCGAGGTGTTCTGCGATACCCCGATCGAAGAATGCGAGCAGCGTGATCCGAAGGGGCTGTACGCCAAGGCCCGCGCCGGTGAGATCGCACACTTCACCGGCATCGACAGCCCGTATCAACCGCCGGTCAAGCCCGACCTGCGGCTGACGCCGGACCGTAGCGTCGAAGAGCAGGCGCGCAGCATCGTCGACCTGCTTGAATCTCGGGCGTAGGGCACCGCCACAGCCCGGCTGCACCGGATTTCGCGCGCCGAGTGGCACAATCCTGAGAGTGCGCATGTCGGCGAAGGCGGAGTACGCGGTGCGGGCCATGGTCCAGCTCGCCACGGTCCCCAGCGGAACATTGGTGAAAACCGACGACTTGGCCCAAGCGCAGGGCATACCGCCGCAATTCCTCGTCGATATCCTGACCAACCTGCGCACCGACCGTCTGGTGAAAAGCCATCGGGGCCGCGAAGGCGGCTACGAACTGGCCCGCCCCGGAGACGAGATCAGCATCGCCGACGTATTGCGCTGTATCGACGGGCCGCTGGCGAGCGTGCGCGACATCGGGCTGGGCGACCTGCCGTACTCGGGGCCCACCGCGGCGCTCACCGACGTCTGGCGGGCGCTGCGTGCCAGCATGCGGTCGGTGCTGGAGGAGACAACCCTGGCCGACGTCGCCGCCAATGCCCTGCCCGAGCATGTCGCGCAATTCGCCCACGACTACCGGGCGCAGGAGAGCGTGCGGCACGGCACACCGCACGCCGGCGACTAGGCGCGGCCATAGGGAGCGTCAGCCTCCCGACCCGTAGGGGCGGGTGAGAATCTCCATGGCATGCCCCGAGGGATCGCGGAAGTACACGCCGCGCCCGCCGTCCCTGTGGTTGATCTCGCCGGGCCGTTTGGCGCCCGGGTCGGCCCAGTGCTCCAGGCCTCGTGACTGGATCTTGCCGTAGATCGTGTCGAACTCCTCTTCGGAGACCAGGAAGGCGTAATGCTGCCGCGGGATCTCCCCGCCCTCGGAAACGTCCGCATAGTCCAGACTGGCGTCGTGCTCGAGTTGGACAACCATGAAGTGGCCGAACGGCTTTGGTTCGGGCAGGCCGAACAGATCGGCGAGAAACTCCGCGGACTCGCGTTTGTCCCGGGCGGCGACGATGGTGTGGTTGAAACTGATGGGCATGGCCTCCTCCTACTTCGGTGCCGTGAGCTCTAGGGCGATGTTGTCGGGGTCGCGGAACTGAAGGATGTAGGACGGTCCGATGTCTTTCACGGGCTCGTGCGCGATGCCGAGCTTATCGAGATGTGCTGCGGCCGAGTCCAATTCATCCTTGTTGGTGATCCGGAACGCGACGTGGTCGAGCCCGGTCCGATCCTCGTCGAAGCGGTCGGTGGCAACCGGCCGCAGTCCCAACAGCGTGCCGCCGAGGTCGTAGATGACGCCACCGAACAGGAAGCTCAGCTGGCTACGGGTGGCCTCGTCGGCATTGTCGGGCACCTCCAACAGGACCGGCCAACCGAACACGCTCTCGTAAAACTGCCGGGATCGTTCGATATCGGTGACGGTGAGGCGGACGTGCGCGATGGAACTGCTGGTGAAACCCATCTGCTCCATGCTGCCACTTGCACGGCCGGATGTTGACCGTCGTGCCAGAATCGCCGTCGTGCGGATTGCGATGACGCTGCCGGTGATGGAGCCGGACTTGGACGCGAAGGTTTTGGAGGACTGGGCGCGCGCGATAGACACCGGCCCGTTCTCGTCGCTGTGCTGGGGCGAACGCATCGCGTTCGACAACCCGGACAACCTGACCCTGCTGGGTGCGCTGGCGGCCTGGACGAACCGGGTGCGGCTGCTGACGACCGTGATCGTGCCGCAGCTGCACGACCCGGTGATGCTGGCCAAGGCCCTGGCCACCGGCGACATGCTGTGCGGCGGGCGGCTGAGCGTGGGCATCGGCGTGGGCGGCAGGCACGAGGACTACCACGCCGTCGGCGCAGATCCTGCGACGCAGACCATGCGCGAGATGGCCGAACGCGTCGCCGTGATGAAGCGGGTGTGGGCCGGCGAGAAGCTCACCGAGTCGGTCCTGCCGGTCGGCCCGGCGCCGGTGCAGCCCGGCGGTCCGCCGCTGTTCGTGGGGAGCATCGGCCCCAAAACCATCCGCAGCGCCGCGGCCTGGGCCGCCGGGCTGGCCGGGACCACCCTGGATCTGGACGTGGCCAAGCAGAACGAGCTGTTCGACGTCGCGCGCGATGCGTGGGCGCAGGTGGGCAAGGGTAAACCGCACCTGGTCACGTCGTTTTGGTTTGCGTTCGGGTCGCCCGAGCAGGCCCGGGCACAGGTGCATCGCCATTTACGGCGGTACATGAATTGGATACCGGCGGAATACGTCGACGCCATGGCGCCGACGACCGGGTGGGCCGGCACCGAGGACGAGCTGCTGGCGGTGCTGCGTAAGTTCGAGGACATCGGCACCGACGAGGTACAGCTGATCCCGACGAGCGCGGACGTCGAGCAGCTGAGCCGCGCGGCGGACGTGGCGGGGCGGCTCTAGATCGCCGCGCTTGCGATCGCCACTAGGCCGATGGTGGCGACCCGCCGCGCCCGGCTACGCCGCGCTTGCGATCGCCGCTAGGCCGATGGTGGCGACCCGCCGCGCCCGGCTACGCCGCGCTTGCGATCGCCGCTAGGCCGATGCGCGTTCGTCGCCGGCGGCCGGCTGCTGAGGCGGCTGTCCCTTGCGCAGGGTCGCCAACAACTCGCGATACGGGCCGACAAGGTAGACGGTGTCGCCGCCACGAAGCCAGGCGTCACGCCGCGGGTGCAGCTCGGCGGGCGCGTCCTCGCGGGTGATCGCGATGACGCGGGTCTGGGTGGACAGTTCGAACATCTTCAACCCGTCGAGTTCGCTGCCGGACGCCACATGCATTCCGCCGATCATGAACGAGCGCTGCCCGACGGAGAACGTGCCCAGCACCTGCAACCCCATCGCGGCGCCGATGAACCATGGTGCGGCCAGTTCGACGGTGGAGCGGACGTTTTCAAATCCGAACCGCTGCGCCACCGCGGCCCCCAGCGCGCGGTCGTAGACCCGCAGCACCAAGGGAACGTCGGTTCGGACGACTTCGGGCATCACCCGCGGGCCCAGCATCTCGCGCAGCACGATCCCGGTTTCGATGTTCACCATGTCGTCCTGGGTCAGCACCGCCACCGCACGGGCGTGCTCGACGCGGGCGGCGTCCAGCGTCTGGCGCAGCGTCGCGTCCCCGAAAATCACCGGCACGTCGAGGTCGGCCGCGGCCGACAGGAAGCGGTTGTTTTCGTCCCGCTCGATCACCGCGACGTCGTACCCGGCTGACCTGAGGTCGGCGACGACGCGGCTGCCGAACGAACCGAGCCCGACGACGATGACGTGATTGCGCAGGTGGCGCGCCCGGCGACGCCCGACCGAGTGGGCGAAACGCCGCGATATCAGCAGGTCGGCGATGAAAGCGACGAGGAGCGCCGTGGTTGTCACGCCGGCGAACATCAACATGATGCTGTAGAGCCGCAGCCAGGTGGGTTGCTGGAGGAAGCTGAAATCGCCGTACCCGACCGTCGCGATCGTTTCGGTGCTGAAGTAGAGGGCGTCGAGCCAGGTCATCTTCGGTTGTGGCTGGTAGCAGAAGCGCAGCACCACCGTCGACCCGAGCAGCAGGCACGCCGCGGCCAGCAACGCCCGGGAGAACATCGGGTTGACGTCGTCACGCAGGGCGCGCACGCTGTCGAGCGCCCGCCGCAGCCGGGGCAGGCGATAACGGGTCACGGTCGGCCGCGGCACCTTGATGCCGCGGGCCGCCAACTCGTCGGCGGTGCCGATCATCGCCGTCCAGTCGCCGGCGTGCACCGACAGATCGCGGCCCGGACAGGACACCACCTCGCCCGGGGTGGCGCAGTTCTCGCCGTGGATCACGGCCACCGGTGCCAGGTCGCCGTAGATTTCCCGCAGCGTCGCGTCACGCGGTGCCTCGGCCCCGGAGACGACGAATTCGATGCCCGCGGCCTCGAACGGGTGCACGGTGTGCGCCAGGCATGCCTCCACCACCGAGGGTGCCGCCAAGTCGGCAACGTCGAGGATCGCGCCGGGGCGCTTATCGGCGGCCATCGCCGTCCGCAACACGTCATTGGCCAGCCGCGCCACCACGCGCACACGCGGGTTGGCCTTCCTTGCCAGCAGCGCGATTTCGAGGTTCGTCGCGTCGTCGTCCCCGACGCAAATCACGGCTCGCGCGCGGGTGACTCCGACGGTGTCGAGCTCGCCGGCGGTTCGGACCTTGACGATGTGCACGCCCGCGTTGTTGAGCTCCTCGACGATTGTGGTCGCCAGCGCGTCTTCACCGCTGACGATAATGTGCCCGCGCATGGTTAGGCACGCTTCGGGTCGTCCGGCATGACCCCCACCTCTGCTGACGTTGGAGTTTCGATCCTACGACTATCGGGCACGGTGCCGATTCATGCCAGCACGACACCGGCCACGGAGTGAATTGCCACGGGGCCGCGGGCGAGATTCGATAGCGGTATGACGCAGCCGGAACTGCCTGGGCCGCTCGCCGCCTTGACCCGGCTCATCTCGGAACGCATCGCCGCGGCCGATTTTGCCGGGGCGTTGCCACTCATGAACGAGCTGGTCGCGGTCTGCCGCCCGATCTTGGGAGAGCGCCACCCCAACGTCTTGGACATGAAACTTGCCCTGGTCCACCTGCAGCTCCAAATGGGAGACCAGGCCGGGGCCTACGCCGTTCTCGAGCAGCTGGTACCCGAGTTCGAGGAGGTGCTCGGTCGGGATCACATCACGACGTTGACGGCGCGCCACATGTTCGCGGACCGCCCGCAACAGGAAGCGCGGGCCGCGTTGGCCGAATGGTCGCAGCTGCTCGCCGACGAAGAACGCGTGCTGGGCGCCGAGCACCCCACCGTGCTGACGTCGATGGACCGGGTGGCGCACAAGCGCAAGGAGCTCGGTGACTATTCCGGTGCCATCGCCGAAGGCGAGCGGGTCCTTGCCGCCCGGCGCCGGGTTCTCGGCGACGACCACGAGGACACGTTGGGCACGCGGTTGGCGCTGGCGCAATGGCACGGCGAATCGGTGGACGGCGCCAGCGCCGTGGCGCAGCTCGAGTCGCTGGTCGAGGTGATGCGCGAAAAGCTGGGCGACGACCACCGCCACACGCTGATCGCGCGGCACACCATCGCGCTGTGGGAGCCGGAACCGGAGGACTACCGGGACAAGGTCGCTACCTGGCAAGCCCTGGTCGATGACGAAGCACGGGTCTTCGGTGACGACAATCCGGTCACCGTCGCGGCCAGGGAGGAATTGGCCAAGTGGCGCGACCGCGTCGAGGGCAACCGGTGGGTCGCCGAGATGCGCGACCGGATCGAAGAGGCCACCCAGCGGCGCCTGAACGCTAAAAGCCAAGCAAACCAACGGTTTTCGAACGAGGAATACCTGCGATGCTGGCTTGCCGAGCGCGGGGCCCAATTCCCGGTCTGGGCAGGCCATTACGGCGGCGACGCGGTGTGGGACTTCTCGCCGGAATCCCTTGACGCGCTGGAAGCGCTCGTCATGCAGAAGGCCTCGACACCCGAGCAGCTCGTAGACGAGCAGAATGCGCCGTTCGTCGATGGCGCCGTGTGGTATCTCGGGGAAGTGCTCCGCCGCGGACGGCCCCAACCGTGGCAATACGTCCGCGGCGATACGGCGGATCCCACCGTCGGGCACGTCGACGTGTTCGAACTCCTCACCCGTGCGCTGCACTCCGTCGACCGCGGCGTCCTGCGCCGCACGTACGACCGCTTCACGGCATCCCGGTGACGGCACGCACCCTCGGCCGGTGGTGATACTGGGTTGGTGCCCTTCATCGAATGCGTCACGTCCCGCGAGATCTATCGGAGCCAATGGATGGTGCTCCGCGAAGACGACATCCGCCGCCCGGACGGCAGCCCCGGCATCTACGGCGTGGTGGACAAACCGGACTATGCGCTGGTGATGCCGTTTGACGGGCACCGCTTCCGGCTGGTCGAGCAGTTCCGGTACCCGTTGGGGGAGCGGCGGTGGGAATTCCCGCAGGGCACCGGCCCCGGCTTGGCGGACACCGACCCGTCCGAGTTGGCCGAGCGTGAGCTGCGCGAGGAAACGGGATTGAGTGCGACGTCATTCGAAGTGCTCGGCCAGCTCGACGTCGCCCCGGGCATGACCAGCCAGCGCGGGTGGGTGTTCCTGGCCACCGGAATCGCCGAAGGGGAGCCGGATCTCGAGCACGAGGAACAGGATTTGCGCAGTGCCTGGTTCGGTCGCGAGGACGTCGAGCAGATGATCCGGTCCGGAGTGATCGCCGACGCGCAGTCCGTCGCCGCCTACAGCCTGTTTCTGCTACGGCGACCATGAATAATGGGGGGCCCGCCGGGCTCCCCGCACTGTGGTGGTCGGTATCAGGTCGACGTGACGTACTGCGGGGAGTAGACCGAGGCCGCGTCGACGACGGAGGCGGTGAAGCGGCGAGGGAACATCGGGTTCTCCTTGTGCTGAGGTGGATTTCTGGGTGAACGCGGGTGCGTCGATCACAGAATCAGCACGGGGCCTTAACGGCTTCTCAAAGAATCCTTGGCGGCGCACGGGGTGCGCCGTTGAGCCCCCACCATGGATCTGATGTCTCCGGGATGGCGGTTCGGCGGGGCTGTGCCGCTCGGTGCCATCGCGGCCGCAGTGATCGCGATGACCGCGGCTTCGGTGCACGCGGCGACCCCGTCGTGGAACGGGAAGTATTCGCTGGTGAGGTATGCCGCGGGCAAGTCCGGCACCAGCGCCGCGGCCAGTCAGTCCGAGCCGACGTTCAGCGCCGACTACGTGTTCGTCACTGCCTGCTCGTCAGGCAAGTGCGTGGCCACCGCGACCAACGGCCCCCCGCCCGAGAACCCGACGCTGCCCCGGCCGTCTCACTACACCTGGGACGGCACCCGCTGGTTTGAGCACTTCGACTTCCAATGGGATTGCTACATGGGCGAAGGCGTCCCCAAGGTGTGGGCGCCCGCACGGTCGTGGGCCTTCTACACGCCGCAGGAGGACGGATCGTTGCGCGGCGCCTGGCATACCGACATCAACGGCGGCCCGTGCCGGGGAACCGTCGAAATGCCCGTGGCGGCGTTTCCCGCCGGGTCGGAGTGAAGCTCGCTGTCACCCAACAGCAGTCATTGCGGAGCGGGCGCCATCGAGGCGATGTAGTAGACCTCGTGCCCGGTCGGGTACCCGCCACCGTTGGTGGCGATATGCACGTGGTCGTAGTGGTTGAGGGTTTCCGAGCCAAGGTCGGCGGTCCAACTGCCCCCGCCGACGCCAGGGTAGATCTTCTGCCGCCAGATCACGTGGTTGATTCCCCACCGCTTCGCATTGGCCAGGGCGTACCCGGCGATCTGGTTGCCGAGGTCGATGCCCTCGGGGCTGTTGTGGTTCGGGATCATCACGTCGATCGCCAGCCCGTTGGGGTGCCAGGGTAGGGGGTCTTCCCGGTACCCAAAGATGGTCTTGATCTGCGGAAACAGCACGCTGATGGCACGCTCGGCCCAGATGGTCTTGACCTGCAGCCTGTCCTCCGACGCGAGGCCGCGGGGCAACGCCACCTGGAATTGCTGGGCGGCGGCAGGCGCGCTGGCGGCCAACATCTCCACTTCCGCGGGGCTGGCGGTGTGCGGGGTGTTGGGCGGGGCGGCGGTGTTGACCGACGCGGCGGCCGCGGTGGTGGGGGCTGCCGCCACCGCGTTCGGCGCGCAGCATCGCGGCTTTGTGTCTTGGGCGTAGACCATGCCGGCCGCAAGCGCGAACGAGGCTGCGATTGCCAGCCAGCGGCCCCGGCCGTTGGCTAACACGTTCTTGCCCACGACCAGCAGCTTAGTGCCGTAAGCGACGTCTGTGGCGGGTTTTCATCCGGATATTTAGCTCGGGCGAATAGGCCCTATGCCGCCCGAGGTCGGGTCACAATGACACCATGCCCGGCCAATCCTTCGGCGATGCCAATGCGTTCCACCGGACCATGCGTCGTTTCGCGTCCACGCCAATCGGTGTGGCGCTTCTTCGCCCAACGGCGCACCACCTCGACCGACTCATCACCAAGGTCACGGGCGGCAGGAGCAGCTTCGCCGGCCTCGCGACCGGCATCCCTGTCGTGATGCTCACCACCACCGGCGCCAAATCCGGTGAGCACCGCACGGTCGCCGTGTACGGAATCCCGCATCCGGATGGCTTGGCTTTAATCGCGTCGAACTTCGGCGGCGCCAAGCATCCGGCCTGGTACCACAACCTCAAGGCGCACCCGGAGGCTACCGTCACGATCGGCCGCGACACCTGGCATGCGAACGCACGGCTCGCCACGCCGGGCGAGCGCGACGAGATCTGGGCGAAGGGCCTTGAGCTGTACCCCGGCTGGCGGAAGTACGAAGTGCGGGCGGGCAAGCGCCACATCGAGGCGTTCGTCCTGGCGCGGAGTTGACATAAGCCCAGTTCTCCTGTCGGACAGGCGATCTGGGGTCAAACCCTATCGCCGAGGTATGCGTCGGCCCAGGCGCCGATGATTCGCCCGGCGCGATGAGCTTGGCCCCGAGCGGTCAGGAAGTGATCCGAACCCTCGAGTGAAACGAAACTCCGAGGGTGACGGGCCAAGCGGAAGATCTCGCTCGCGTTCGCGATGCCGACCGTGTTATCGGTGGGCGAGTGCAGAATCAACAGCGGCAGGCGCAAGCCCTTGATCTTGTCGCGCAGATGGGCTGCGCGGACGTCCTCGACGAATGCCCGTTTGAGGGTCAGCGTGCGTCCACCGACCATCCACTCGGCGCTGCCCTCTGCTAAGCAACGGTCGACGACTGCGTCGTAATGCTTCTCGACGTGGCTCGGGTCGACGGGTGCGGCAACGGTGACGACCGACTGCACACCCTGGCACTGTCGGGCCGCGGCGAGCACCGCCGCGCCGCCCCACGAGTGCCCGATCAGGATCTCGGCCGGGGTTCCGCGGTCCGTCATGAATTCGCATGCCTTGGCGATGTCGTCGACCTTGACCGTGAACGACCCGTCCCCCCAGTCGCCCTCCGAGCCACCGAGACCCAGTGCGTCGAAGCGCAGCATGCCGATGCCGTCGGAGGCCAGTTGCTTGCAGATTCTCGCCGCGGCCGGCGAGTCCTTACCGAGCGTGAAGCCGTGCGCGAACACGCCCCAGCCGCGCACCGCCCCCTCCGGCACCTCAATGACCCCGGCCAGAGTCGCGCCCGTGGAACCCTGGAACGTGACACGTTCGCCCATGCTGGAGATCTAACCTGCCCCGGACGACGCTCGTAAGGGGCCCCGGCAGCCGCGAAATTGCGGCATCGTGAAACGCCGATTGCGCACTGATTAGCGTAGGTACGCGAAAACCATTGGCATTTTTAGGGTTAAACCCGAATCGAACGCACCATTTGATACCAACTGGTTGTTGTAGCGGACGAACCAACAGAATCGAACACCGATTCGGCCAGAGAGTAGCTTCTGGCGAGCTTGGGTAGTGCTGTGCGTAGCTGTTACGCGCTAGACACTTGTCGCGAGCACTTTCTGGCGACGCTCAAGATCCTCCAACCCACAATTCTGATCCTTCAGGGTGAGAAGGCGGCGGGGTGGACTAACACTTTTCTAACCGACGTTCGCAAATTTGCCGATTACCCATACCTGTATGAAGGCTACTTGGGAGAAGTGCGGACGCTTGTCTGCGCGTTCTATCACCCGTCTGCACAAAGACCGTGGCAGCGGTGGGACCACTCGCACGCTCCGTACCTGACTGAATTTGTCGAGCCAACCCTGCGCGAGGCGATACGCCTGGTCTAGTGCAAGTGCGCTCGAAGCCGGCAGGAACGATAACTGCGGGATTGAGCGACATATACGCAGGTCAGAAGCATAATGCCGGGTGCGCGCGTCGGATAGTCGTCGGGTTCGCCCAAGCGTTGCGCGAGTTGGCGTTGTTCGCCGCGTTGCTATGCTGCCGCGATCGTCGACATCAGCGGACGCAGGGTCTTAAACAGCGGCTGCCGATCACGAAGATAGAAGTGGCCGCCTCGAAGCATCTGCACAGAGAAGTCCGCCGTTGTCCGCGAACGCCATTCGTACAAGTCGGATTCACTCACAAGCGGGTCCTCGCTGCCACCGAAGACATGAATCGGGCAGGACAGTTCCGCTGTGTCGTCTTCCTCGTCTGTCATACACAGCCGCAAGTCGTGTCGAGTGGCAGTGACGGCTCGCTCGTGCAAAGTGGGCCATCGCGTTAGTTGCGAAGGCAGCCCGCCCAAGTCGGACAGGAGAGTCGCGAGCTGGTGGTCGTCGAGTAGATCTATGACATGGAGTGGCGGCGGAAGGTGCGGTGGGGCGTACGCGGACAGGAATACCGCCCTTGGCAGCGGAGCGCCTTGCGCCGCGCGCAGGCACGCCAATCGGTATGCGAGCAGGGCGCCGAAACTGTGGCCGAAAAACATATGCGGTTGGTCAAGGGTGGCCAGCAGCTGATGGTTCACCGAGTCGACGAGTTGCCTTAGCGTGGTGAAGCGCTGCCGGTTGGCGACCTCGACTGGGATCACCTCGACGGCCGGCCTCAGCGCCTTATCCCAGGCGTTGAATGCCAGCCCGCCGCTCCCGGCATGGTGAAAGCAGAACAACTTCACGGCGTCAGTCGCCTTTCTCGTCGCGGCTCACCGAAATCGACGTTTGGCAAGCCCCTGGGTCATGCTTGGGGAATCTTGTGGCCGCATGCATCGGCGGCGCGCTTACCAAGCCGGGCCTAGCCGGCTGCGTTCAGAAGCTCCAGCTCCTCGGCCAGCGCCGTGACCATGAACCGGATCTGTTCGGATGAGTGGCAGCTGGTTACAAAGAATCGCAAACCCGCTTTGTCCTCCGGCACAACGGGAAAAACGATCAAGTCGGCATTGATGCCGCGCCGCATCAGAGCGTCGGACAGTTCCAGCGCCTTGCTCGAGCTGCCGACGATGCACCAGATCATCGGGGCGCCCGCGCTGTCGACGGTGTCGATGCCGGCTTCTCGGGCCAGGCACAGGAAGAGTGCGGTGTTCGCGTGCAACCGGCGCAGATGTTCGACCAGCGCAGGGCGCCCGGTGGCCCTCGTTCTTGACGCCACAGGTGCGATCACGTCGAGGCTGTGGTTGGTGTTCATGCTGTGCTCCGTACCTTCGTAGGGCGGGACCCGGATGGCCCGCGCTCACAGGTAGGAGCGTTCGAACCCGCTAGCAGAGACAGCTTTTCCGAAGAATTTCTTGCACCGGCAACCCCGCGACTGTCGCCGACCCCTACCAGCGCCCCGCACGGGCTCACCCTTCGCGCCCGTCACTATCGGCGGCGTTGCAACGTCCGGGCGACCACGCACAACGGCGAAAGCGTGTACTGACCGACGCAGCGGCCCCGGCCACGGCCCCGGCCACTACACGCAGGGATATACCAACTGCGCAGACACGCAGGGCATTGATCTTTATAGACGGTTTTGCCTGATAGACGCGGTGCCCCCGGCAGGATTCGAACCTGTTAGCCCCTACGACGTGGCTGAGTTGGCTGACCCGGAATTTTAGCGGCTTGAGCTGGCATTTTGGTGCCTCCGCCAACCGGCAGTAATAGACATTGTGGGACACAGAAGTACAGTCTTATTGTCACGTTGGTTGCACGGAAGGTTCCCAGGATGCCACGTAAGACCCGCCGCAAACGCCGCCGCTTCGGACGCCTGCGCCACCTACCGTCCGGGCGCTGGCAAGCCGCCTACATCGGCCCCGACAGCAAGCTGCACAAGGCCCCCCACACGTTTGCCTCCGACGTGGCCGCGGAGTCGTGGCTGGCCGTGGAGCGCCGCAAGATCGACGTGGGCACGTGGGGCGCGGTCGAACGCAGCGACGGCATCACGCTACGCGCATACGCGAAGCGGTGGATGGAGCAACGAACACTGCGCCCGCGTACCGCCGCGCTGTATGAGTCCATGTTGGAGCGGCTGATCCTGCCCACCCTGGGTGATGCGGTCATGGTGACGCTGACACCGGCAGCGATCCGCCAATGGCACACCGCACTGGGGGAGGACCACCCCACCCAAAACGCCCACGCCTACGCGCTGCTACACGCGATCTGCGCCACCGCCGTCCAGGACGAAGTAATTGACGCCAACCCTTGCCGCATCCGGTCCGCCATGCAGACCAAGCGCCGCAGGAACATCGACATCCTCACCCCAGCCCAGGTAGATCAGCTGGCCACCGAAATGCCCGCACAGCTGCGCTGCAGCGTCATCCTGCCCGCCTGGTGCGGGCTTCGGTGGGGCGAAACCAGCGAGCTACGCCGCGCGGACGTAAGCGCCGGCTGCAGCGTCCTGCATGTTCGGCGGGCGGTCACCTACCGCGACGGTAAGTTCTCCCTGGGTGAACCCAAGACCGCAGCCGGAGTTCGCGACGTAGCAGTACCACCCCATATTCGCCCAATCATTAAGGCGCACTTGAAGAATTACGTGGGCCGTGCGGCTGACTCGCTGCTGTTTCCTGACGACGACGGAACCCATCTTCGCGCCGACCGCTACCGCACCCATTGGGAGAAGGCCCGCGCTAAGATCGGCAAGCCCACCCTGCGCGTCCATGACCTACGCCACGTCGGTGCCGTCCTGGCAGCCCAATCCGGTGCAACCACAGCGGAATTAATGCACCGGCTGGGTCATACCACCCCGCAGATGGCGCTGCGCTACCAGCATGTCGCTGAAGGCAGAGACGCCGAGATCGCGGAGCGTCTGTCCAAACTTGCTGGCGCGTAACAAATACGCGCGTGTAGCGCGTTTACCCTGAGCTCCCCAGGAGACACGCCAGGGCGCGGATGGTGTCCCACCATGGCGCGGAAGGCTGATGTGTACTCAGCGACCATGAAGACCAACCAAACAACCACAGAGGGGCTTTTGCCCCCGATGCTGGGTCCCAAACAGGCTGCCGAATTCGGCGGCGTGGACGTGAAAACCATTTACCGTCGCGTCCAGGACGGTACCTTGCCTGCCGTGCGCTTTGGGCCGCGCTGCATTCGCATCCGGCGCGAAGACCTGTTAAAGCTACTGACGCCCGAAGGACCGCACCATGCGGCCCGGAAAACGAGTTGAGAGCGCGCAACGCGGGCCACAGCGTTGCCTCCTCTCAACTTCGATGAGCCACCCGCATGTCATCCAGGAAGACCGGGACGCACTCGATGATCTCGGCCTGATCGACAACGACCACACCGAAGTGCTGGGTGGGCAGCCATGACCTGGACGAAACTCTCCGACGACTTCTCCGATGACTGTTGGGAGCTTTCCGACGCTGCCTACCGGCTCCATAGCGAAGGGCTGGTGTGGTCGAATCGGAAGCTCCTGGACTGTCGGCTGCCCAAGAGCGACATACGACGGTGGGCGAAGCGGCCCGACGCTGCCGATGAACTGGTGGCGTGCGGCTGGTGGCGAGACATCGGCGACGCCTACGTGATCGTGCATCACGCGGTGTATCAGCGGACCCGCGATGCTGTCCTGGCCCAGCAGGACGCCAACCAGAAGAACGGGCAAAGGGGCGGACGTCCCAAGGGTCCACCGCGCGAGCGTCGACCCCGGAAGCGTTCAACAAAAATCCATTCGCTAACCGAATCGCTAACCGAACGCAGAAGCGAATCGGTTTCTGTCCGCATCGGTTCCGATGTGTCAGAAACCCGTTCGCTAACCGAAAGCAAAAGCGAATCGCCAACCGAAAGGGACGGGACGGGCCTGGACAAGAAACCAACCACCCGCGTCGGCGAACTACCGGTAGCTGCCGGCGCGGAGTGGCCGCGCTGGCGTGGCCAAGGCTCGAGCCCATTCGACGAATACAACTAGCGATGAGCGCAAGCTCCGATGTGTTCCGAGCCTGGGACGCCGACCCCGACCAACCTCGTGTGGTGGGCTACCGCGCCGCCCATATGCGGCTGCTGGCTGCCAGGGGCCGCGCGACGTCGTACCCCTGCATGGGTGATTGCGGACGCCCTGCAGCTGAATGGGCGTACGACAATAGCGATCCGGACGAACTCGTGGCCACCGTCAACGGCGCGCCGCGCCGCAACAGCCTGGACCCGGACAGGTATCAGCCGATGTGTCGGCCATGCCATCGACACTTCGATCGCACCCACCGCGCGCTGCGCGTATACGCCACTTGGTGACCCCGACCCGAAAGGACCCCCAACATGAACGCTGAAGAACGCCGACGCATTGTGAGTGAAACCCGCGAAATCGCCGGGGAGGCCGCAACAGCTCACACCCTGTCCGACGACGAGTGTGAGCGCGGCCTGTTGGAACGTGGCCTGGACACCGAGCAGGCCGCTCTGGACCAGCTGCAGCATCAGGATCCGTTGGGGATAACCATATTCGGGGACCGCGACGACTGGGTGGATTCGCGACTTTCACGTACACCGCCGAAATGACCTCTGGCGCTTTGTCGGTGGCCTGGTCTATGTTGGGTGCTGCGACGTACACACGCAGGCCCGACCCGCAAGGGTTGCGCCGCCACCGGACCGGGCAGGCCTGGGATCCGCTGGCAAGGCAACGCACAGTTCGCATTTCGGTTTGCCCGCGTAGGCCACTGCGCGGATAGCGGACAACCTCATTTCGCGTGGAAGCAGCATGCAATTGCCGCGTGGCTCCGTCGCCGCTTACTTGGCTGCGACGGCGGGGCCGCGTGGCCCCTAAACGCGGCCACCACTGAAACCTTAAACAGCCCTTGACCAGAGGAACGAGACAATGACTCAATCGCTTACGCGGGACGCGGCGGTGGCCCGTATGCACGAAATCCACGAGCGGATGGAAGCCCTCGCCGCAAAGCACCGCATCTCGAAGGCCGAGGGCGCGGAGTTGGACGAGATTGGCACCGAGTTCGACTCGTTGACCCGCCACGTGGAAACCCTGGACCGCCGTGATGCCATTGCCGGGGCAGCGCGCGGAGCGGGTGGCCAGCTGCGGGTGGAGCGCGGCTCCATCGAGCCTTACACGCCCACCATGGGCGGCACCTCGCAGCGGGGCAGCGCCATGCGGACCTTGGAGCGATCGGTCAAGACTGGTGGCCTGGATGAGCGCGCCGCCGAGGCCGTGGAGCGCCTGGTGGACGGCGGCAACGACTTGGAGCGCAGCTGGATGCAGCGCTGGGTGACCGACAGCGGCAGCCCGGAATACAAGGCGGCATTCCGGAAGCTATTGGCGCACGGCGAAGCCCGCGCGGGCCTGGAATTCACCGGCCCGGAACGCGTGGCATTCGAGCGGGTTTCGTGTTTGAAGCAGGAGCAGCGCGCCATGTCGTTAACGGACTCCGCTGGCGGGTTCCTGGTGCCGTTCGAGGTGGATTTCAACATCAACCTGGTCAACGCCGGTTCCATCAACCCGCTGTTGCAGTGGGCGCGGGTGGTGCGCTCGGTTTCCGACATCTGGCATGGCATCAACTCCAACGGGATCGTGTCGGAGTTCCTGGCTGAGGGTGCGGAGGCATCGGACGCGAGCCCCGCTCTGGCGGAGCCGCAGGTCGTCAACTACAAGGCATCCACATGGGTGCCGTTCTCCGTGGAAGTGGCGATGGACGCCACGGACCTGGTTTCCCATCTGGGCCAGCTGATTTCGGACAGCCAGCTGCAGCTGCTCAACGAGAACTGGACCAACGGCGGCGGTGTGGGCGGTCCCACCGGCATCGTCACCAAGCTGACTGGCTCGTCCAGCGTGGTCAACGCGGGCACGGAGGCAACGATTTCAGCCAGCGACATCTGGGCTCTTCAAAATAGCCTCGGCCCTAGGTGGCAGGCCAACGCCAAGTGGCTGGGCAACCTGGCCGCCATCAACGCCATCGCCGCGTTGGAGACCCCCAACGGCGCGATCCGGTTCCCGTCCATCCAGAACGACCCGCGCTCGCTGCTGGGTCGTCCGGTGGGTGAGGCCTCCAACATGGACGGCAGCCTGGCCGCCGGCAGCCACGCGATAATCTACGGCGCCTGGGACCAGTTCGTTATCTCCCAGCGCATCGGCACCAGCGTGGAACTGGTTCCCGTGGTGTTCGGTCCCAACCACCGGCCTACCGGCCAACGCGGGCTGTGGGCCTGGTCGCGTTTGGGTTCGGACTGCATCAACACCGCAGCGTTCCGGATGCTGGCGCTTTAGCAACGACTTCCGTGGGACGGGGATTTGTGGTGGGGTGCCCTCGGTGTGCACCGGAGCCTGCCCCGTTCCACGGAACTCCCACTTCCGTGGGCGGGTGACGGATGTGTTGCCGACGGGACAAACAGCACTCGGGCGTCGACACCAGGGCACCGCTGCCCGCCCACGGAACCCCTGAGACTCCCGTGATCGGGCGCATGGTGTGGCCAGTCGCTGGCTTCCCCGGTCATGGGACCCTAACTCGAACGCAGACCCCAGGGGGGCGGTCAAACAGGACGAGGACCGGGAGGCAAACCACGCCCGCCCCTGTGTGGGTAGCCCCCCCTCAGCTTTTCACCGAAGAATTTGTGCCCCGCGAAAGTCGCTTTTAGCAGGGATTTTCGCGTGTTTACGCTGGTCAGCTGTTTGTGGCGGCGGGTTTCGGGGACAGCGTGAAAACCGAAGGCGTTCGGTTTCACGCTGGAAAGCGGCAACGGGATCGGCGCAAACCGAATTTCCCCGCCAGATTTAGGTGGCCGGTTCCCAGCGCCAACCATCATTGTTAGTGCAAACGATCTTTTCGCCGTCAGCGGTCACGCCGGTTACGCCGTGGTCTCTGTTACGGCAAAATTGGCCGGGCCGATAGCAATTGCCGCCGTTGCTCACTGGCTGGCAGGTTGACGGCGAGAGCGGCGGCGCAGGAGCCGTCGGGGCGAAGAATGCTGCGGAAAGCGCGAGGGCGGCCAGTACGTTCACGCCGCATATTATTGCCTCGACGTTAACGCGGTGTCCCGGAAATGATCTTTTCGCTGCGGAAGTCGCTTTTCAGCGGGGGCTTCCGCTGGTCAGGCGGTGTCCTGCGGAAGCACGTTGTGCAGCAACGGATTCGGGTTTGACTGGTCCTAAAACCGAATGCGGGCGGTGGGCACTTAGTGGCCCATTGCTGGCATGCTTCGCTGCAACCGGAAGGGCTCTGGTCGGTCGCTCCCGCATTCAGAACGGCGGCTCGTCGTCTCCGAGCAATTGCCTTTCGCTCTTACGCCACTCCCGGAACTGTTGGAGCTCTGTCTGAAGTCGCTCGATGTCGAACTTCTTGTGGCATCGCTTACACATCGGCATATAGAACTCAGGAAACCGCGAATAGGGCACGATGCTTCTCAACTGCCAATCATGCCGAGTGTCATACAGTTCAGACTGATCCGTGCCGTCGTACGCCCATTCCTCAGCGGGGTCGCAACACCAGATGCATGGGTATTGCTGGACGCGGCCCCACAGCGCCCTGCACCGATGGTGCGCCCCGGTATAGGTGCATTCATCAAAGATGGTTCGGATGGGAACCATGTGGCCATGTACCCGTAGCTGCCGAAGGTGGGCTTCGCAGTATCCCTTCGATTTTGCTTTACCGGTGCAGCCGTCGAAGCTACATAACTCTGGCTGCTTCATTCGGGGCTGGAACGAAGGCATGACCGCGCCGGTGTCCCTCAGTTGCCGCGCATGGCCATTGCAGTAGCCATGTTTGTTTCCACGCGGACGGGTGCAGCCTTTGACGATGCAGGGCGTGTTCTGGCCCTTTGGTGCGCGCAGCAATTCAGGGACGAGCGGCAATCCTCTTTGTTTCCGTTTTTCGTGCGTTGAGCAGTAGCCGTCGGTGCCGTAGTTTGATGGCCGCTCGCAGCCGTCGATGTTGCACCGCTTCGGCCCCGTGAAGACTTGCGGACACGGGTCGCCCGTGACGCAGAGCGCCCTGTGAACAGTGGTCTGGCTGATACCGAGTTGGGCGGCGATCGCTTGCATGGTGAGCCCGGTCGCCCGCAGTGTGAAAACCGCTTGCTCGCGCTCCCGACGGGCCTCCTGCTGTTGCTTCAGTCGCGAGTGGAAAGGTGTCACTGTGCCGTTATCCCGCAGTTGGCGCGCATGGCCACGGCAGTAGCCGGTTTTGCTTCCGCGCGGGCGCTCGCAGCCCTCGACGATGCACGGCGGTGTAGGTCGGCGTTTGCGCAGCGGGCGTGGATCGCCCGTGACGGCCAGCGTGGACCGAACTGTCTCGACACTGACCCCGAGCTGTTGCGCGATCGTGTGCATGGTCAATCCACTCGATCGGAGCGCCAAGACAGCCTGCCGGCGCTCTTCCCGCACCGACGCGCGGACCGCCGGAGAAACGCGCGGCGGCGGACGGCCCCGCTGGGATCGCCCGGACTGGGGGGCATCTTGCATGCCAGACAGCATTTCAAACCGCATGCTGTGTAGTTGTGCATTTGGTTCCAACACCAGAATCAGGCGGAACTAGCAGGCATCCAGCAGTTCTTGAAGGGCGTCTGAGTATTCGCTCAGACCATCGTTGAAGTACACCAGATGCCATTCGCCGTTGGCGATCCCAGCAAGATCCCACATCCAACAGAAGAGACCATCTGTCGGGTTTTCCCGCGCCGAATCGAGCGCTTCCCGCGCTCCTGAGATGTCTCCCAAAATGTAGCGCGCGAGAGACAGGTTCAGATAGGCCATGGCCAAAAGCGGCTTCGAACTCGTCGTCTCGATGGCTGTTGCCAGGTAGCCAGCCGCCTCTTCCGGCTGTTCTGGGAGAATGCAGAAGCCAAGGTTGTTGGTGACCTCTCGGTCATCTGGCCGAATTTCGTACAGCATCTTGAAGATTGACACCGCCTCCGCGCGATCCCCGCGCTCAAGAGCTTCAACCGCCAGCGGCAAGAACTGGCCCACGTGTAACAGGCCTGCCGGCCCATCTCCGCCGGAGTCATCGTCGATGTCCGCGTCGTGTCCCTCAACGTGGCGCGCGCCCACCTCCGCGAGCAGCATGGCCAGCGCTTTGACGTCCACGGAGCGCTCACGCATGTTCGCTGGAGGGCATGGCGAAGCGCATTGGGAGTGGATATATCTCCACTCCCGCTGCAGTGAACGCCGGCTCCAGTCATCGAGATATGTCGCGGTGAAGCGTTCGACGAGCCAAACAGCGTCGAAATCCCTTGGGGGAAGGCCCTCTGCGTACAACCGTTCAAGCTCATCGACGGGCATCGTCAGCCGGTGTTCTATCAGGTCTTCGATATCAGCGAACAGAACCCAAGCCGTTAGATGGGGTCTGATTGTGTCCACGGCTCGTTCAAGGCCATCCTCCGCATCGGAAGCGCTCTCGTCGAAATCCGGTGCCACAGCACGGATTAAGTTTATCCAACCGAGTTCATCCGACCCTTTGGCAAGCACGTTGTGTATGTGCCACAAAACTGAGGTCGTGATGTGCCTGAACAGGCCTTGACGGGTGACGGCGACCGGGTCGATACCGCGAATTCTTAGCTCATCACAGATTTCATTGAAGCGTTCCATGCGCGGCGGATCATTCGGATCAACCGACATCCAAGCCAGCTGAAACTGCAAACCCTTGATCAACGAGGTCATACCCCACGAGTTGACGTCACGATCGCGGTCCGTCAGGTAGAACTGTCGCGCATCGAAGGCGACTCGTCCGGTAGCTGGAATGCGGCGCGGACGAGGGCGCCTAGGCCCCTGCATAGCCGCAAGGTCACTACCAAGAGTTAACGTGTCCGGTTCTACCGCATGGGACAAATCGTCGCTGAGAATGTCTTTGCATTCCTCGCCGCAGATGGGCGAACCGTCCGGCTGCAGTTGATAGAAGGGGCACGACGGGGTCAGTTCTGGGACGTCGCAAGCATCACTGAAGTCCGCTAGTGCACGATATAGAAGTTGCTCCTTCCTGATTTCCTGTTCCCGACCACTCATCTATACGCGTCCTTCCGCGGGACGATCGTGAGCACAACCAGCGGGTCGACGCAGTAGATGATTCGGTGGGTTCGCCCCAGCCGAAGAGAACGCTTTCCCTCAAGCCTGCCCTTCAACTTCTTGCCGAGCGCGGGTTCGGTCTGTAACCGCTCGATCAGCGCCTCGGCCTTCGCGAGCAAAACATCCGGAAGTTGCTCCAGATCTTTAGTCGCGCGCCTTGTTCGACGGGTCATCCGTTGAGCTCCGCCTCAGCTTCCTCGATCGCATCCATCGCCTCGTCGTCGCTCAGGATGTTGAGTGTCTCGACCAGCGACTCGTACTCCTCATAGGAGAGGATGACTGCGACGGGCTTGCCGTGGCGGGTAATGGTGTACTCCGTGGCTGTAGTCACAACTTCGTCGATGATGGCCTTGATGTTGTCCCGCACCTCGGTGAGGGCAATCGAAGCGGACTCGGCAGTACGGAGCTCGTTCGCGTTCATGTCAAGAACTGTACGCATCTCCGTACGTTTTTCAAGTTATTTCCTCCCAAAGTGTACGAAATCACGTACGTTTGCGAAGTTGTAACGCGGCTCGAACTGCCTGAAAGCCGGTGAACAGGGCGGACAGAACGAACAATTTCGACTCATAGCAGCGCCACCACGCTTGCGGCGGTGATGAGTGCCCAGGCCGCGCAGTCACGGATCGTGCCAGATATTGCTGCGGTCGCTGCCGGCGAGCACGGTACGTGCCCGGTTGTGGGTTGCCCAGGGCGAGGTCATCGTGGTCGCAGGCGCCCAGGGCCACCGCTGCGGCGACCTGGCGGGCGTCATCCCAGCACAGTCCGGCCAACGCACCCTCGGCGTGCAGCGGCCCGCACAAGTCCTGCAGGACCTCGGTGAAGGCGTGGGTGTCCAGCAGCTTGGCGGGCAGCTGGACGATCAGGTCCAAGGCAGCCGCCTCGCGGTCGGCGGGGTTGGCGGGAACTCGTATGTGGTGGTCATAGCGGTCGACAGTATGTCGGTGACAGCGAAACGCCAAGGCACGCAACAGAAGTGATATATATGTGGAGAACTGGGCATCTGTGTGGAACGCGACGTATGAAGACGCTGTCGTGGAAAGATCGGCACATGGGTAACCACCACGTCCACAACTGGCACCTTGTCGAGGTAGGCGAGATACCCGACGATCCAGACGCCACATTCAAGGTGGAGCGATGTTCATGGTGCGGTTAACGCCGCGAATACCGCGACTCCGGCCACTACGACCACGGCTGACGTCTGCTTTTGGGGTGGGCGGGCATTGCCCTGGACAGCAGAGCGGTGGACCAGCTGTTAGGTGCCCGTTATTTCACGCATCTGCACGGTTTTGTGTTTGCACTGGTCAAGCAGTGCCCCCGGCAGGATTCGAACCTGCGGCCTTCTGCTCCGGAGGCAGACGCTCTATCCCCTGAGCTACGGGGGCGCTACGACTTCGGTGTTGCGCCATTGGGCCCCGCCAGACTAGCGCATGACGGTAGCCGCTTTGCCACCGCAATGGATTCGGGGCGCGGGCACCGCAGCCAATAGGATGGACGCTCGTGACCCCCGCTGACCTCGCTGAGCTGCTCAAAACCACCGCGTCCGCGGTGCTGGCCGAGCGCGGGCTGGATGCTGCCGCATTGCCGGCGACGGTCACCGTGGAGCGCCCCCGCAATCCAGAGCACGGCGACTATGCCAGCAACCTGGCGCTCCAGCTGGGCAAGAAGGTCGGCGCCAACCCCCGTGAACTGGCCGGATGGCTGGCCGAGGCGCTGGCACAGGCCGACGGTGTCGCCTCGGCGGAAGTGGCCGGACCCGGCTTCATCAACCTGCGCCTCGAGGCATCGGCGCAGGCCAAGATCGTCAACGCCGTCATTGGGGCCGGCGACGCCTTCGGCCAGTCCGATGCGCTGGCCGGCCACAAGATCAACCTCGAGTTCGTCTCGGCCAACCCCACCGGACCCATCCACATCGGCGGCACCCGCTGGGCCGCCGTCGGCGACGCGCTGGGCCGGTTGCTGGCCACCCAGGGCGCCGACGTCCTGCGGGAGTACTACTTCAACGACCACGGCGCGCAGATCGACCGCTTCGCCAGCTCGCTGATCGCCGCCGCCAAGGGCGAACCAACCCCCGAGGACGGCTATGCCGGCGCCTACATCAACGACATCGCCGCGCAGGTGCTGCAGAAGGCGCCCGACGCGCTGAGCCAGCCGGACGCCGACATGCGCGAGACGTTCCGGGCAATCGGCGTCGACCTGATGTTCGCCCACATCAAAGAGTCGTTGCACGAGTTCGGGACCGACTTCGACGTCTACACCCACGAAGACTCGATGCACACCAGCGGCCGCGTCGACCAGGCCATCGCCCGGTTGCGCGAGACCGGCAACATCTACGAAAAAGACGGCGCAAGCTGGTTGCGCACCAGCGCTTTTGGTGACGACAAGGACCGCGTCGTGATCAAGAGCGACGGCAAGCCGGCCTACATCGCCGGTGACATCGCCTACTACCTGGACAAGCGGCAGCGCGGCTTCGACTTGTGCATCTACATGCTCGGCGCCGACCACCACGGATACATCGCCCGGCTCAAGGCCGTGGCCGCCGCGTTCGGTGACGACCCGGCGACCGTCGAGGTACTTATCGGGCAGATGGTGAACCTGGTCCGTGACGGTGCGCCGGTCCGGATGAGCAAGCGCGCCGGAACCGTGATCACGCTCGATGACCTGGTCGAGGCGATCGGCGTCGACGCGGCGCGCTACAGCCTGATCCGTTCCTCGGTCGACACCCCCATCGACATCGACTTGGCACTTTGGTCATCGGCCTCGAATGAAAACCCGGTCTACTACGTGCAATACGCGCATGCCCGCCTGTCGGCGCTGGCGCGCAACGCGGCCGAACTGGGTTTGGTCCCCGACACCGGCCACCTCGAGCTGCTCAGCCACGACAAAGAGGGGACCCTGCTGCGCAGCATCGGGGAATTCCCCCGTGTACTGAAAATGGCTGCGTCCCTGCGGGAACCGCATCGGGTGTGCCGTTACCTGGAAGACCTGGCCGGCGACTACCACCGGTTCTACGACTCGTGCCGGGTTCTGCCCCAGGGCGACGAACAGCCAACCGACCTGCATACCGCGCGCCTGGCGCTGTGTGAGGCCACCCGGCAGGTCATCGCCAATGGGCTGACGATCCTCGGCGTCACCGCTCCGGAGCGAATGTGAACGTGCACCCCGCCGGTCCCCGGCATGCCGAGGAGACCCGGCACCCGAATAGCCCGCCGCGACCGCAATCTCCCGACGAGCTGCTGCGCCTTGCCTCGAACGTGTGGCCGCGCAACATCGTTCGCGACGACGCGGGTGTGGCCAGCCTCGCCGGAATCCCGGTGACCCAGCTCGCCCGGGAGTACGGCACCCCGCTGTTCGTCATTGACGAGGACGACTTCCGTTCCCGGTGCCGCGAGCTGGCGACGGCGTTCGGTGGCGGGCGCAACGTGTGCTACGCGGCAAAGGCTTTCCTGTGCACCGAGATTGCGCGCTGGATCGATGAGGAAGGCCTCTCGCTCGACGTGTCCACCGGTGGCGAGCTCGCGGTCGCGCTGCACGCGAACTTCCCGCCGGAGCGGATCACCTTCCACGGCAACAACAAGTCCGTTGCGGAACTGACCTCGGCGGTCAAGGTTGGGGTCGCGCACGTCGTCCTGGACTCGATGACCGAAATCGAGCGCCTCGATGCCATCGCGGGGGAGGCCGGCGTCGTCCAGGATGTCTACGTCCGCCTCACGGTGGGCGTCGAGGCGCACACGCACGAGTTCATCTCCACCGCACACGAAGACCAGAAGTTCGGGCTGTCGGTGGCCAGCGGCGCGGCGATGGCCGCGGTGCGCCGGGTATTCGCCACCGATCACCTGCGACTGGTGGGGCTGCACAGCCACATCGGCTCACAGATCTTCGACGTCGACGGCTTCGAGGTCGCCGCGCACCGTGTCATCGGGCTGCTCCACCAAATCGTCGACGAATTCGGCGTCGACAAGACGGGGCAGGTCTCGACCGTGGACCTCGGTGGGGGGCTGGGGATTTCATACCTGGGAACCGACGACCCGCCTCCGGTGGCAGAACTGGCGGCCAAGCTGACGGCAATCGTCGGCAACGAATCGGCGGCCGTCGGGCTGCCCACCCCGAGGCTGGTGGTGGAGCCTGGGCGTGCCATCGCCGGGCCGGGCACCATCACGCTGTATGAGGTGGGCACCGTCAAAGACGTCGACGTGAGCAGCACGGCCGAGCGCCGTTATGTCAGCGTCGACGGCGGCATGAGCGACAACATCCGCACCGCGCTGTATGACGCGCAGTACGACGCCCGGCTCGTCTCGCGGGCCAGCGACGCACCGGCAACGCTTGCGCGGATCGTCGGAAAACACTGCGAAACCGGTGACATCGTCGTGCGCGACGTCTGGGTGCCCGACGACCTGCACCCCGGTGATCTGCTGGGGGTCGCCGCGACCGGCGCGTACTGCTATTCGCTGTCGAGCCGCTACAACCTGATCTGCAGGCCGGCGGTGGTGGCGGTTCGTGCGGGGCGGTCCCGCCTGATCCTGCGCCGCGAGACGGTTGACGATCTACTGAGTCTGGAAGTGAGGTGAACTGTGCCCCGTGACGAGAAGCCCGTCGGCGTAGCGGTACTCGGGTTCGGCAACGTCGGAAGCGAAGTCGTCCGGATCATCGAGGACAGCGCCGACGACCTCGCGGCTCGCGTCGGCGCGCCCTTGGTGTTGCGCGGCGTCGGAGTGCGGCGGGTCGCCGCGGACCGCGGCGTCCCGATCGAGTTGCTCACCGACAACGTCGAGGAACTCGTGTCCCGCGAAGACGTCGACATCGTCTTGGAGTTGATGGGGCCGGTCGAACCGGCCCGCAAGGCTATCCTGCGCGCGCTCGAGCACGGCAAATCCGTCGTCACGGCGAACAAGGCGCTGTTGGCCACCTCCACCGGGGAATTGGCGCAGGCCGCCGAAAACGCCCACGTCGACCTGTATTTCGAGGCGGCGGTCGCGGGCGCGATCCCGGTTATCCGCCCGCTCACTCAGTCGCTGGCGGGCGACACCGTGCTGCGGGTCGCCGGCATCGTCAACGGCACCACCAACTACATCCTGTCCGCGATGGACAGCACCGGTGCCGACTACGAGACCGCCCTGGCCGAGGCGAGCGCACTGGGCTACGCCGAGGCCGATCCCACGGCCGACGTCGAAGGCTACGACGCCGCGGCCAAGGCCGCGATCCTGGCATCGATCGCCTTTCACACCCGGGTGACCGCCGACGACGTCTATCGCGAGGGCATCACCAAGGTCACTCCGGCCGACTTCGCCTCCGCGCGGTCTTTGGGTTGCACCATCAAGCTGTTGTCCATCTGCGAGCGCATCACGGGCGACGATGGGCAGGAACGGGTCTCGGCCCGCGTCTATCCGGCGCTGGTGCCGCTGTCGCACCCGTTGGCCACGGTCAACGGGGCGTTCAACGCCGTCGTGGTCGAGGCCAAGGCGGCGGGCCGGCTGATGTTCTACGGCCAGGGCGCCGGTGGCGCGCCCACCGCATCCGCGGTCACCGGTGACCTGGTGATGGCCGCCCGCAACCGGGTGCTGGGCAGTCGCGGGCCGAAAGAATCCAAGTACGCCCAACTTCCCATCGCGCCAATGGGTTTCATCAATACCCGCTACTACGTCAGCATGAACGTCGCCGACAAGCCTGGTGTGTTGTCCACCGTGGCGGCCGAATTCGCCAAGCGAGAGGTGAGCATCGCCGAGGTCCGGCAGGAGGGCGTGTCCGACGAAGGCGGGCGACGGGTGGGAGCCCGTGTCGTGGTGGTCACCCACAGCGCCACCGACGCCGCCCTCTCCGAAACCGTCCATGCGCTGGCGGATTTGGATGTCGTGCAGGGCGTCACCAGCGTGCTGCGACTGGAAGAGACCGGCTCATGAGCGTCCCGCATACCGCCGTGCACCAACCGTGGCCGGGACTGATCGCGGCGTACCGTGACCGGCTGCCGGTGGGCGACGACTGGACCCCGGTCACCCTGCTCGAGGGTGGCACCCCGCTGATCGCGGCCACGCGCCTCTCGGAGAAGAGCGGTTGCACGGTCCACCTCAAGGTCGAGGGCCTCAACCCAACCGGTTCGTTCAAGGACCGGGGCATGACCATGGCGGTCACCGACGCACTGGCGCGCGGCCAGCAGGCCGTCTTGTGCGCATCGACCGGCAATACCTCGGCTTCCGCGGCGGCATACGCCGCGCGCGCCGGCATCACCTGCGCCGTGCTCATCCCGCAGGGCAAGATCGCGATGGGCAAGTTGGCGCAGGCGGTCATGCACGGCGCCAAGATCATCCAGATCGACGGCAACTTCGACGACTGCCTGGAACTGGCCCGCAAAATGGCCGCCGATTTCCCGACGATCGCGTTGGTCAACTCCGTCAACCCGGTCCGCATCGAGGGCCAGAAGACGGCGGCGTTCGAGATCGTCGACGCGCTGGGCACCGCACCGGACGTGCACGCCCTCCCGGTGGGCAACGCGGGCAACATCACCGCGTACTGGAAGGGCTACACCGAGTATCACCAGGACGGCGTTATCGACAAGCTCCCCCGCATGCTGGGCACCCAGGCGGCCGGCGCGGCACCGCTGGTGCACGGCGCCCCGGTCAACAACCCCGAGACGATCGCGACCGCGATCCGCATCGGTGCGCCCGCCTCGTGGGCGGCCGCGGTCAACGCGCAGCAGCAGTCCAACGGGCGCTTCTTGGCCGCCACTGATGAGGAGATCCTGGCCGCGTACCACCTGGTGGCCGAAAGTGAGGGCGTCTTCGTCGAGCCCGCGTCGGCGGCCAGCATCGCGGGTCTGCTCAAGGCTGTCGACGACGGTTGGGTGGCGCGCGGATCCACGGTGGTGTGCACGGTGACCGGCAACGGTCTCAAAGATCCCGACACGGCGCTGAGGGATATGCCGACCGTCTCCCCGCTGCCCGTTGACCCGGTGCTCGTGGTCGAGAAGCTGGGACTGGCCTAGTGGCGATCGCAGCAGAACTGAAAGCCTGTCCGTGACCCCGATGCTGCCCGCCGGGCTGGTGGCGAGCGCCGTGGTGTCGGCGTCCAGCGCCAACCTCGGTCCGGGTTTCGACAGCATCGGCCTGGCGTTGGGTCTGAGCGACGAGATCGTCGTGGAGACAACGGAATCCGGTCTGGTGGTGCTGGTGGAAGGGGAGAGCTCCGAACAGGTGCCGCGGGGCCCCGAACACCTGGTCGTGCGCGCCGTGGAATGCGGGCTGCGGGCCATGGGCGCCGGCGCCGGGGGCCTGGTGGTTCGCTGCCGCAACGCCATTCCGCACTCCCGCGGCCTCGGCTCGTCCGCGGCCGCCGTGGTCGGCGGCCTGGCTGCCGCCAACGGCCTTGTGACGCAGACGGATTCAAAACCACTCGGTCATGACCGGCTGATTCAGCTGTCCTCGGAGTTCGAGGGTCACCCCGACAACGCCGCGGCGGCCGTGCTGGGTGGTGCGGTGGTTTCCTGGATTGATCGCTCCGGTGATCGTCCCCGGTATTCGGCGGTGTCCGTGCGCCTTCACCCCGACATCCGTCTGTTCTGCGCAATACCCCAAGAGCGCTCGTTGACCGCGGAGACCCGGGTGCTACTGCCCGCCCAGGTGAGCCACGAGGACGCCCGATTCAACGTCAGCCGCGCCGCCCTGCTGGTGGTGGCGCTGAGCGAACGCCCGGACATGCTCATGCCGGCCACCGAGGATGTGCTCCACCAACCGCAGCGTGCTCCGGCGATGCCGGCCTCCGCGGAATATTTGCGACTGTTGCGGCGTCATAACGTCGCAGCGACACTTTCGGGGGCCGGTCCGGCACTGATTGCGCTGAGCACAGCGCCGGAGTTGCCCGCGGAAGTGGTGGAGTACGGGACCGCGAACGGATTTGCCCTCACTGAGATGACCGCCGGCGAAGGAGTTCGCTGGAGCCCGGGAGTCACAGTCCCCGGTTGATTCACAGCGTGGCCGGAGGGTTTGCTTGCTTCCAGGCAGGATGCGGGCTATCCTCGGACCCGTCCAGCAATCGCAGCATCTGCATCTGCATACATACTGCCTTGCCGCTAGGACAACACCAATTCTTCTCGTGGACGAGGTTCGCCGCTTACTCCGCCGATTAAGGCGATCACCGTTGCAGAGTCGATATTTGGGCGCACTCGGCGATTTGGCTGAATGCAACGAACCCCCCGGATGACGTGATCAGCGGGGGAAGAAAGGAAATCCGTGACTGATACGGACCTATTCACGGCTGACGCGAGCACCGAGAGCAATGAGGTGCCGAGCGCTGTGACCCCAGACACACCCGATGTCAAAACCAAAGCCTCGGTTGGCTCTCTGTCGACCATGGTGCTTCCCGAACTGCGCGCGCTGGCTAACGAGGTCGGCGTCAAGGGGACGTCGGGCATGCGCAAGAACGAACTCATCGCCGCCATCAAGGAAATCCGGGGACAGTCCAACGGGACTTCCGCCCCTGCCACCTCCGAGGACGGCGCGACGTCGGAAGCCGCCAGTGCTGAAGCACCCGCCGGCGAGGACCACCCGAACGGTTCGACAACCGAGGCGCCCCGCCGCGAACGGCGCAGCGCCTCCCGCGAGGCGGGATCGGCCCGCACCGGCGACGAAGCCGAAGACGAGCGCTCACGCAGCCGCGAGGGCAATGCGACCGGCGAGGCCCACACCCGCCAGGGCGGCAAGCGCGACAACCAGAGCGACGAGCGCGGCCAAGACTCCGGCAGCGAGCAGGGCGGTGATCAGCAGGGCTCTGGCGGCCAGCAGTCTCGCGGCGGCTCGAACCAGCAGGACGACGACGGCGAGGGCCGCGGAGGCAGGCGTGGTCGCCGCTTCCGCGATCGCAGGCGGCGCGGTGAGCGGTCCGGCGAGGGCGGCGACACCGAACTTCGTGAAGACGACGTCGTGCAGCCGGTCGCCGGAATCCTTGACGTTCTCGACAATTACGCGTTCGTGCGCACCTCCGGCTACCTGGCCGGTCCGCACGACGTCTACGTGTCCATGAACATGGTGCGCAAGAACGGCCTGCGCCGCGGCGACGCGGTGACCGGCGCGGTTCGCGTGCCGAAGGACGGCGAACAGCCCAACCAGCGCCAGAAGTTCAACCCGCTGGTGCGCCTGGACAGTGTCAACGGCGGTCCGGTCGAGGACGCGAAAAAGCGGCCCGATTTTTCCAAGCTGACGCCGCTCTACCCGAACCAGCGGCTTCGCCTGGAAACCACCCCCGATCGGCTCACCACCCGGGTCATCGACCTGATCATGCCGATCGGTAAGGGCCAGCGCGCCCTGATCGTGTCGCCGCCGAAGGCCGGTAAGACGACCATCCTGCAGGACATCGCCAACGCGATCACCAGGAACAACCCGGAATGCCACCTCATGGTCGTGCTCGTCGACGAGCGGCCTGAGGAGGTCACCGACATGACGCGTTCGGTCAAGGGTGAGGTCATCGCGTCGACCTTCGACCGGCCGCCGTCGGACCACACCTCCGTCGCCGAATTGGCCATCGAGCGCGCCAAGCGGCTCGTCGAGCAGGGCAAAGATGTCGTCGTGCTGCTCGACTCGATCACCCGCCTGGGCCGCGCCTACAACAACGCGTCGCCCGCGTCGGGCCGGATCCTGTCCGGTGGTGTCGACTCCACCGCGCTGTACCCGCCGAAGCGCTTCCTGGGTGCCGCACGAAACATCGAGGAAGGCGGGTCGCTGACGATCATCGCCACCGCGATGGTCGAGACCGGATCCACCGGCGACACCGTCATCTTCGAGGAGTTCAAGGGCACCGGTAATGCCGAACTCAAGCTGGACCGCAAGATCTCGGAACGGCGGGTCTTCCCCGCGGTCGACGTGAACCCCTCGGGTACCCGCAAGGACGAGCTGCTGCTGTCGCCGGACGAGTTCGCGATCGTGCACAAGTTGCGCCGCGTGCTGTCGGGTCTGGACTCTCATCAGGCCATCGACCTGCTGATGTCCCAGCTGCGCAAGACGAAGAACAACTATGAGTTCCTGGTGCAGGTCTCCAAGACCACACCGGGATCGATGGACAACGACTAGCCGACGACTAGCCGCGCCCGGCTGGTCGGTCACGGCACATAAACCACGCATAGGACACGCCGGCAGACCCCGCCGTGGTTTATGTTTCGCGACAACCCAAGCGCTGGGAATGCCGCCGGGCACCCCGTTGTTTTGGGGGGATAGCGGTTGACCTGGCATAATCGGTGCTCGACAAGATCGAAGAGGACAGCATGAAATCTGACATTCACCCCGCCTACGGGGAGACCACCGTGCACTGCGGCTGTGGGAACACCTTCCAGACCCGCAGCACCAAGCCCGGCGGCAACATTGTCGTCGAGGTGTGCTCGCAGTGCCATCCCTTCTACACCGGCAAGCAGAAGATTCTTGACAGCGGAGGCCGGGTGGCCCGCTTCGAGAAGCGTTACGGCAAGCGCAAAGGTGCCGCGGCGGACAGCACCGACAAATAGCTGCGTTGCCGACGCCCGAACTGTGCGAGAGCACAGGCCGGGCGTCGGTTTGCGTTTACGGCAATGGCAACCGCGGGGCGAAACGGGCAGGAGGTGACAGGTGACGCAGCCGGTGCAGACGATTGACGTGCTGCTGGCCGAACACGCCGAGCTCGAGCAACGGCTGGCGGATCCCGACCTGCACAGCAATCCCGCCGAGGCGCGCAAAGCCGGCCGTCGCTTCGCCCGATTGGCGCCGATCGTTGCCACGTATCGCAAGTTGGAGTCGGCGCGCGGCGACCTGGAGACGGCGCGCGAGTTGGCCGCCGACGACGAGTCGTTCGCCGATGAGGTGACCGAACTCGAATCCCGGGTCACCGAATTGGACACCCAACTGACCGACATGCTGGCCCCGCGCGACCCGCACGACGCCGACGACATCGTGCTCGAGGTCAAATCCGGCGAGGGCGGCGAGGAATCGGCGTTGTTCGCGGCGGATCTCGCCAGAATGTACATCCGCTATGCCGAGCGGCACGGCTGGAATGTGACCGTACTGGACGAAACCACGTCGGACCTCGGTGGCTACAAGGACGCGACGCTCAGTATCGCCAGCAAGGGCGACTCGGCCGACGGGGTGTGGTCCCGGATGAAGTTCGAGGGCGGGGTGCACCGGGTGCAGCGCGTCCCGGTGACGGAATCCCAAGGCCGCGTACACACTTCGGCGGCGGGCGTACTGGTTTATCCCGAACCCGAGGAAGTGGGCGAGGTGCAGATCGACGAGTCGGATCTGCGCATCGACGTGTACCGCTCGTCCGGCAAGGGCGGGCAGGGAGTAAACACCACCGACTCCGCGGTGCGGATCACGCACCTGCCGACCGGCATCGTGGTCACGTGCCAGAACGAACGCTCGCAGCTGCAGAACAAGACACGTGCGCTGCAGGTGCTGGCCGCTCGCCTGCAGGCTTTGGCCGAAGAACAGGCCCTGGCCAACGCGTCGGCCGACCGGGCCAGCCAGATCCGGACCGTCGACCGCAGCGAACGCATTCGCACCTACAACTTCCCGGAGAACCGGATCACCGACCACCGAATCGGTTACAAGGCACACAATCTCGATCAAGTACTCGATGGCGACCTGGACGCGATGTTCGACGCGTTGAGCGCCGCCGACAAACAGTCCCGGTTGCAACAGGCATGAGTGTCTTGCGGCGCGCGATCGATTCCGCTACGGCGACGCTCGCCGAAGCGGGGATCGACTCCGCCCGCTGGGATGCCGAGGAGCTGGCCGCGCACTTGACGGGCACCGAGCGCGGTCGACTGGCCTTGCTCGAGTCGCCCGGCGACGACTTCCTCGGCCGTTACCGCGACGTCGTCGCCGCGCGCTCCCGGCGGGTGCCCCTGCAGCATCTCACCGGCGCGGCCGCGTTCGGACCCCTGATGCTGCACGTCGGGCCCGGCGTCTTTATCCCGCGCCCCGAAACCGAAGCCCTGTTGGCGTGGGCGACCGAACAGCGCCTCCCCGAGCGGCCCGTCGTTGTCGATCTGTGCACCGGTTCAGGCGCATTGGCGGTGGCACTGGCAAAGCACCACCCCGTGGCGCGCATCATCGGCATCGATGACTCCGAAACGGCCCTCGAGTACGCGCTCCGCAACGCGGCGGGGACCCCGGTCGAATTGCTGCAGGCCGACGTCACGGGCCCCGGCCTGCCGTCCGAACTCGACGGCGGTGTCGACTTGGTGGTGGCCAATCCGCCCTATGTTCCCGATGCCGCGGCAGTGGAACCCGAAGTCGCCCAACACGACCCACACCACGCGGTGTTCGGCGGGCCGGACGGGATGGCGGTGATCGCCCCTATCGTCCGCCTGGCCGGACGCTGGCTTCGCCCGGGCGGCATGTTCGCGGTCGAACACGACGACACCACTTCCGCGCAGACCATCGAATTGGTCTGTGAGACAGATTGTTTCGATGAGGTCACGGCCCACTACGACCTGGCCGGCCGGCCGAGGTTCGTCACCGCCCGCAGAAACGAGCGGCGCGGATGACTGGCATCGTGACGATGCAGAGCGCAGCGATGAGGTGGGGGCACCTCCCGCGTGCGGGGGAGAGCGGCGCGGATGACTGAAGTCTTCGACTGCGCCGATCCCGGTGAGCGTTCGCGCGGAATTGCCTCGGCGGCAGGGGCGCTCAAGGGTGGCCGACTCGTCGTCATGCCGACCGACACGGTTTACGGCATCGGCGCCGACGCCTTCAACAGCGCCGCGGTCGCCGCCCTGCTGTCGGCGAAGGGCCGGGGCCGGGACATGCCGGTCGGCGTGCTGGTCGGCTCGTGGCACACCATCGAGGGCCTGGTCTACACCATGCCGGGCGGGGCCCGCGACCTGATCCGCGCTTTCTGGCCGGGCGCACTGAGCCTGGTGGTGACGCAGGCGCCGTCACTGCAATGGGATCTCGGCGACGCCCACGGCACTGTGATGCTGCGGATGCCGCTGCACCCGGTCGCCATCGAGCTCTTGCGTGAAGTGGGACCGATGGCGGTGTCCAGCGCGAACGTGTCCGGCCGTCCGCCTGCGGTGGATGCCGACGAGGCCCGAAATCAACTCGGCGATCTCGTCGACGTCTATCTGGACGCGGGAACGGCCGAGCAGCAGGCCGCCTCGACGATCGTCGACCTCACCGGCCCCGCCCCGCGGATCCTGCGGCCCGGCCCGGTGAGCGCCGAACGGATCGCCGAAGTGCTCGGAGTCGATCCGGAAAGCCTGACCGCCCAGGCCTGACCCGAGCGGTTCTCGGGTTGCCAGGTTGGTGCAGTACGGTCTCGACGTGTCCAGCGACGTAACCAACCTTGCCAGTGGTTTGCTCGCCCTGGGCGATCGCGGCACCGGTGTCCCGCTGCGGGAGCTTGCCCTCGTTGGATTGACCGCGGCGATCATCACCTACTTCGCGACCGGTCCCGTGCGCGTGCTCGCCACGCGGCTGGGCGCGGTCGCCTATCCGCGGGAACGCGACGTGCACGTGACCCCGACCCCGCGCATGGGCGGGCTGGCGATGTTCCTCGGCGTCCTTTCGGCCGTCTTTCTGGCATCCCAGCTTCCGGCCCTCACACGCGGGTTCGTCTATTCGACGGGTATGCCGGCGGTCCTGGTGGCCGGCGCGGTGATCATGGGCATCGGCCTCATCGACGACCGTTGGGGCCTCGACGCCCTGACGAAGTTCGCCGGCCAGATCACTGCGGCCAGCGTGCTGGTCACCATGGGCGTGGCGTGGAGCGTCCTCTACATCCCGATCGGCGGTGTCGGCACCATCGTGCTGGACCAAGCCTCGTCGATCCTGCTGACGCTGGCGCTTACGGTGTCAATCGTCAACGCGATGAACTTCGTCGATGGACTCGACGGACTGGCCGCCGGGCTCGGACTCATCACCGCGCTGGCGATCTGCATGTTCTCGGTCGGCCTGCTGCGCGACCACGGCGGCGATGTCCTCTTCTATCCGCCCGCCGTGATTTCCGTGGTGCTCGCGGGGGCCTGTCTGGGCTTCCTGCCGCACAACTTCCACCGCGCCAAGATCTTCATGGGTGATTCCGGCTCAATGCTGATCGGCTTGATGCTTGCCGCGGCCTCCACGACCGCCGCCGGTCCCGTCTCGCAGAATGCCTACGGTGCGCGCGACGTGTTCGCGCTGCTGTCGCCGTTCCTGCTGGTGGTCGCGGTCATGTTCGTGCCGATGCTCGATTTGCTGCTGGCGATCGTGCGCCGCACCCGCGCGGGCCGCAGCGCGTTCAGCCCCGACAAGATGCACCTGCACCACCGGTTGCTGCAGATCGGTCATTCCCATCGCCGGGTGGTGTTGTTGATCTACCTCTGGGTCGGCATCGTCGCCTTCGGCGCCGCCAGCACGATTTTCTTCAATCCCCGCGATACCGCCGCGGTGATGCTGGGCGCCATCGTGGTCGCCGGCATCGCGACGGCGATCCCCCTCGTGCGCCGGCGAGACGAGTACGAAGGCGAGGACTACGACAGCTAGTAGTAGTGACGTCGGCAATATGGTACGGTGCAGGTAGAAGCCCAAAAAGCCGCACACAATGCCGGTCCATCGGACACAGATCCGGTTGGGTCGGCCCGTGACTCACGTCGGGACATACCCCTTGGGTGATTCCACTGTGACGTGCGATACGCTCGGCGGGCCACCGATCAGTCGGTCGGGGGACTCCCGCTCCACAACTTAGGATTGAGGTGCTGCAGTGACGACACCAGCGCAGGACGCGCCGTTGGTGTTTCCATCTGTTGCGTTCCGCCCGGTCCGCCTGTTCGTACTCAGCATTGCGGTGACTGTGGTGGCGGTTGTCGCCGCCGGCTTGGCCGGTCACCCGATGGTCGGGGTGTTCTTCGGCGTCGGGTTGCTGCTCGGTTTGCTCAACGCCCTTCTGGTGCGTCGTTCGGTCGCGTCGATCACCGCGAAAGAGCACCCGCTGAAAAGCACCATGGCGCTGAATTCGGCCGCCCGGCTGGCCATCATCACGATCATCGGGCTGATCATCGCCTACATTTTCCGGCCCGCCGGCCTGGGCGTCGTGTTCGGGCTGGCGCTTTTCCAGGTCTTGTTGGTGGCATCGACGGCGCTTCCCGTGTGGAAGAAGCTGCGTGCCGGTGACTGGGCGGAGGCCCATCCCTCGGGCGGTTCCGGAGGCGGCACGATCGCGGGATCGGAAGGAACTGAAGGAAGAGGCAGCAACGATGACTGAGACGACGTTCCTGGCCGCCGCGATCGAGGTTGGCGAGCACAACCAGGCCAAATGGCTTGGACTGACCGTCAACACCGACACGATCCTGTCGACCGGGATCGCCGCGGTGATCGTGCTGGCCCTTGCCTTCTTCCTGCGGGCGAAGATCACCTCCACCGGGGTACCCAGCGGCGTTCAGTTGTTCTGGGAGGCGATCACGGTCCAGATGCGCGACCAGATCGAAAGTGCGGTCGGGATGCGGATCGCGCCGTTCGTGTTGCCGCTTGCCGTCACCATCTTCGTGTTCATCCTCATCTCCAACTGGCTGTCGGTGCTTCCGCTGCAGTACACCGACAAGTCCGGGCACACCACCGAACTGCTGAAGTCGGCAGCCGCGGACATCAACTACGTTCTGGCGCTGGCCCTCTTCGTGTTCGTCTGCTATCACGTGGCGGGCATCTGGCGCCGCGGCATCGTCGGCCACCCGCTCGCCGTGCTCAAGGGCCACGTGGCGTTCCTGGCCCCGATCAACCTCGTCGAAGAGCTCGCCAAGCCGATATCGTTGTCGCTCCGACTTTTCGGCAACATCTTCGCCGGCGGCATCCTGGTCGCGCTGATCGCGCTCTTCCCGCCGTACATCATGTGGGCGCCGAACGCTATCTGGAAGGCCTTCGACCTATTCGTCGGGGCGATCCAGGCATTCATCTTCTCGATCTTGACCATCCTCTACTTCAGTCAAGCCATGGAGATCGAGGAACACCACGACTAAGACCATGACGAATTGTCCTGTCCCACACACCGTTACAGAGTCCTGGTAGACCGCTACCAGATATCAAGGAGGAAAAGAATGGCAGCCCTGGACCCCCAAATCGCTGCCGCCGCTCTCATCGGCGGTGGCCTGATCATGGGTGGCGGCGCGATCGGCGCCGGCATCGGTGACGGTATCGCCGGTAACGCGCTGGTTTCGGGTATCGCCCGGCAACCCGAGGCGCAGGGCCGGCTGTTCACGCCGTTCTTCATCACGGTCGGTCTGGTCGAGGCGGCCTACTTCATCAACCTGGCGTTCATGGCGTTGTTCGTCTTCGCTACCCCAGTCAAGTAATTCGCCGCAATGCGTGACGCGAGTCTGAGCATTTTGGCATCGAGCCAGGTGGTGGCCGAGGGAGGCAGCAACTTCCTCGTTCCCAACGGCACGTTCTTCTTTGTGCTGGCCATCTTCCTGATCGTGCTGGCCGTCATCGGCACCTTCGTGGTGCCGCCGGTCATGCGAGTGTTGCGCGAGCGCGACAACATGGTTGCCAAGACGGTCGCGGACAACAAGAAGGCGGGTGAGCAGTTCGACGCCGCCAAGGCCGACTACGAAGAAGCCCTCACGGAAGCGCGGGTTCAGGCGTCGTCGTTGCGCGACAATGCCCGCGCCGAGGGCCGTAAGCTGGTCGAAGACGCGCGCGCCCGTGCCGAGCAGCAGGTGATGTCGACGTTGCAAATGGCCTCTGAGCAACTGAAGCGGGAGAGAGACGCCGTGGAACTGGATCTGCGCGCCAACGTGGCGGGCATGTCGGCGACCTTGGCCAGCCGGATCCTCGGTGTCGAGGTGGCCCCGGCCACCGCGGCCACCGGGAAGTCTGGACGGTAACCGCGCATGTCGACTTTCATCGGGCAGTTGATCGGTTTCGCCGCCATCGTGTTGTTGGTCGTGCGATATGTCGTGCCGCCGGTGCGTCGTCTGATGACCGCTCGTCAAGAAACCGTGCGCCAGCAGTTGAAAGATTCTGCGGCAGCGGCAGATCGGTTGACCGAATCGACCACGGCGCACAACAATGCGGTGGAATCCGCCAAGACGGAGGCCGAACGCCTCGTCGAAGAGGCACAGACGGACGCTGGCCGCATCGCCGAACAGTTCCGGACCCAGGCCGACGTCGAGGCCGAACGCATGACCGCGCAGGGCGGTCGCCAGGTCGACCTGCTGCGCACACAGCTGAGCCGGCAGCTTCGTTTGGAACTCGGTCACGAAGCCGTCCGCCAGGCCGGCGAGTTGGTGCGTAACTACGTCGCAGACCCGGAGCAGCGGTCGGCGACCGTCGATCGTTTCCTGGACGACCTCGAAGCAATGGCCCCGGCACCGGCCGAGGTCCAGTATCCGCTTCTGACGAAGATGCGCTCCGCCAGCCGGCAGGCCGTCGTCAGCCTGGCGGATCGGTTCGGTGACATCGCCAAAAACCTTGACAACAAAGCGCTCTCCACCGTGTCCGACGAGCTCGTTTCGGTCGCCGAGATGCTGGACCGCGAAATCGTCGTGACTCGGTACCTGACCGTGCCGGCCGAGGACGCGGCGCCCAGGGTCCAGTTGATCGAGCGGCTGGTCTCGGGCAAGGTCGCCGACGCCACCCTCGACATCTTGCGGCTGGCCGTGTCGGAGCGTTGGTCGGCCAATTCCGATTTGGCCGACGCCATCGAGCACATCTCGCGGCAGGCTTTGCTCGAAGTCGCCGAACGCGAGGACAAGGTCGACGACGTCGAAGACCAATTGTTCCGGTTCTCTCGCATTCTGGACGCGCAGCCGCGACTCGCCATCCTGTTGGGCGACTACGCGGTGCCGGTGGAAGGCCGGATCGACTTGCTGCGCAAGGTGCTTGACAGCGCGAGCGGCCGCGTTGACCCGATTGTGGTGTCGCTGCTGACGCACACCGTCCAACTGCTCAGAGGTGAGTCGGCCGAGGAGGCGATTCAGTTCTTGACAGAAGTTGCGGTCGCACGGCGCGGCGAAATCGTCGCCCAGGTCAGCGCCGCGGCCGAACTCAGCGACGCCCAGCGGTCTCGCCTCACCGAGGTCCTCGGCCGCATCTACGGGCATCCGGTGACGGTGCAGCTGCAGATCTCCGATGAGCTGCTGGGCGGCCTGCTCATCTCGGTGGCCGACGAAGTGATTGACGGGACACTCGCTTCTCGCCTTGCCGCGGCCCAGGCGCAATTGCCCGACTGACACCAACGATTCAGCACAACCACACGCGAACCAAGATCAAGTAGGAAGACGAAAAGCCATGGCCGAGTTGACAATCTCCGCTGATGACATCCAGAGCGCCATCGAGGAGTATGTGGGCTCTTTCACCTCCGACACCTCCCGTGAAGAGGTAGGTACCGTTGTCGAGGCCGGGGACGGCATCGCGCACGTCGAAGGTTTGCCCTCCGTCATGACCCAGGAACTGCTCGAGTTCCCGGGCGGCGTCCTCGGCGTCGCGCTCAACCTTGACGAGCACAGCGTCGGCGCGGTGATCCTGGGTGACTTCGAGAAAATCGAAGAGGGCCAACAGGTCAAGCGCACCGGCGAGGTCCTTTCCGTCCCCGTCGGCGACGCGTTCCTGGGACGCGTCGTCAACCCGCTCGGCCACCCCATCGACGGCCGGGGAGACATCGACACCGACACCCGTCGCGCGCTGGAGATCCAGGCACCGTCGGTGGTGCAGCGGCAGAGCGTCAGCGAGCCGCTGCAGACCGGTATCAAGGCCATCGACGCGATGACCCCGATCGGTCGCGGTCAGCGGCAGCTGATCATCGGCGACCGCAAGACCGGCAAGACCGCCGTCTGCGTCGACACCATCCTCAACCAGCGGGAAAACTGGGAAAGCGGCGACGAGAAGAAGCAGGTCCGCTGCGTCTACGTGGCCATCGGACAGAAGGGCACGACTATCGCGTCCGTCCGCCGAGCGCTCGAAGAGGGCGGAGCGATGGACTACACCACCATCGTCGCCGCCCCGGCATCCGACGCCGCCGGCTTCAAATGGCTTGCGCCGTACACGGGTTCGGCGATCGCCCAGCACTGGATGTACGACGGCAAGCACGTCCTGATCGTCTTCGACGACCTGAGCAAGCAGGCCGAGGCGTACCGCGCGATCTCGCTGCTGCTGCGCCGCCCGCCGGGCCGCGAGGCCTACCCCGGCGACGTGTTCTACCTGCACTCGCGGCTGTTGGAGCGCTGCGCGAAGCTCTCCGACGAACTCGGGGGCGGTTCGATGACCGGCCTGCCGATCATCGAGACCAAGGCCAACGACATCTCGGCCTACATCCCGACCAACGTCATCTCGATCACCGACGGCCAGTGCTTCCTGGAATCCGACCTGTTCAACCAGGGTGTGCGGCCGGCCATCAACGTCGGTGTGTCGGTGTCCCGCGTGGGTGGTGCGGCACAGATCAAGGCCATGAAGGAAGTGGCCGGCTCGCTGCGTCTGGACCTGTCGCAGTACCGCGAACTGGAATCGTTCGCTGCATTCGCCTCCGACCTAGACGCGACGTCCAAGGCACAGCTGGAGCGCGGTGAGCGGCTGGTCGAACTGCTCAAGCAACCGCAGTACCAGCCCATGCCGGTTGAGGAGCAGGTGGTTTCGATCTTCCTGGGCACCGGCGGTCACCTGGACTCCGTGCCGGTCGAGGACGTCAGGCGCTTCGAAACCGAGCTGCTGGACCACATGCGGGCATCGGAAGAGAAGTTCCTGGCCGGCATCCGCGACAGCGGAAAGCTCTCCGAAGAGGGCGAAAACCAGCTGACCGAGATCATCAACAACTTCAAGAAGGGGTTTGCGGCCACGGGCGGCGGTTCGGTGGTGCCCGACGAGCACGTCGAGCCTTTGGACGAGGAAGACCTCGAGAAGGAATCGGTGAAGGTGAAGAAGCCGGCGCCGGAGAAGAAGGCAAAGAAAGAGAAGAAGTAGCAACCAATGGCTGCCACACTTCGCGAATTACGCGGGCGGATCCGCTCGGCGGGGTCGATCAAGAAGATCACCAAGGCCCAGGAGATGATCGCGACATCCCGCATCGGGAAGGCACAGGCCCGGCTGGAAGCCGCCAGGCCCTACGCGTTCCAGATCACGGCAATGCTGACCACGCTGTCGTCCGAAGCCGCCCTGGATCACCCCTTGCTGGTCGAGCGGGAGGAAGCCAAGCGCGCCGGCGTCCTGGTGGTGTCATCCGACCGTGGTCTGTGCGGTGCCTACAACTCCAGCATTTTCCGTCGCTCCGAGGAGCTGTTCTCGCTGCTGCGGGAAGAGGGTAAGACGCCGGTCGTGTACACGGTCGGCCGGAAGGCGCTGAACTATTTCAAGTTCCGCAACTGGGACATCACCAACTCATGGACGGGCTTCTCCGAGCAACCCAGCTACGAAAACGCCGCTGAGATCGCTTCGACCCTGGTCGAGACGTTCATGAAGGGCGCAGGCGACGACGAGTCAGCCGACGACCAGGGTGTCGACGAACTGCACATCGTCTACTCGGAGTTCAAGTCGATGATGTCGCAGGCGGCGGCGGCGCACCGGATCGCGCCCATGGTGGTCGAGTACGTAGAGGACCAACCGGAAGTGCGCACCCTGTATTCGTTCGAGCCAGACGCGACAACGCTTTTCGAGTCGCTGCTGCCACGTTACGTGACCACCCGTGTCTACGCTGCGCTGCTCGAATCGGCGGCATCGGAGCTCGCTTCGCGTCAACGAGCGATGAAGTCGGCAACCGACAACGCGGACGACCTGATCAAAGAACTGACGCTGATGGCGAACCGCGAGCGGCAGGCTCAGATCACCCAAGAGATCAGCGAAATCGTCGGTGGTGCAAACGCACTCGCTGACGCCAAGTAGCACACGAGGAAGAAAGAAATTATGCCTGCTACTACTGAAACATCAGAAAAGACCGACAAGTCCACCAACTCCGAGACCAGCGGTCGCGTGGTGCGGATCACCGGCCCCGTGGTCGACGTCGAGTTCCCGCGTGGATCCGTACCTGAACTGTTCAACGCCCTCAACGCCGAGATCACGTTCGAGGAGCTCAAGAAGACCCTGACGCTCGAGGTCGCACAGCATCTCGGCGACAACCTGGTTCGCACCATTTCGTTGCAGCCCACCGACGGCCTGGTCCGCGGCGTCGAGGTGACCGACAGCGGCAAGCCGATTTCGGTGCCGGTCGGCCAGGAGGTCAAGGGTCATGTCTTCAACGCGCTGGGAGACTGCCTGGACAAGCCGGGATACGGCGAGGACTTCGAGCACTGGTCGATCCACCGCAAGCCGCCGGCCTTCGAAGAGCTCGAGCCCCGCACCGAGATGCTCGAGACCGGGCTGAAGGTCGTCGACCTGCTCACCCCCTACGTGCGTGGCGGCAAGATCGCGCTGTTCGGCGGTGCCGGCGTGGGCAAGACGGTGCTGATCCAGGAGATGATCAACCGCATCGCCCGGAACTTCGGTGGCACTTCGGTTTTCGCCGGGGTGGGCGAGCGCACCCGCGAGGGCAACGACCTCTGGGTTGAGCTCAAAGAAGCCGACGTGCTCAAGGACACCGCGCTGGTGTTCGGTCAGATGGACGAGCCGCCCGGCACCCGTATGCGGGTGGCGCTGTCGGCGCTGACGATGGCGGAGTGGTTCCGCGACGAGGCCGGCCAGGACGTGCTGCTGTTCATCGACAACATCTTCCGCTTCACCCAGGCGGGTTCCGAGGTGTCGACGCTGCTCGGTCGTATGCCGTCCGCGGTGGGTTACCAGCCGACGCTGGCCGACGAGATGGGTGAGCTGCAGGAGCGCATCACCTCGACGCGGGGCCGCTCGATCACGTCGATGCAGGCGGTCTACGTGCCCGCCGACGACTACACCGACCCCGCGCCGGCGACGACGTTCGCACACCTGGACGCGACCACCGAGCTGTCGCGTTCTGTGTTCTCCAAGGGAATCTTCCCCGCGGTGGACCCGCTGGCATCGAGTTCGACCATCCTGGACCCGAGTGTCGTCGGTGACGAGCACTACCGCGTCGCGCAGGAGGTCATCCGAATCCTGCAGCGGTACAAGGACCTTCAGGACATCATCGCGATTCTCGGTATCGATGAGCTGTCGGAAGAGGACAAGCAGCTCGTTCAGCGCGCCCGGCGCATCGAGCGGTTCCTCTCGCAGAACATGATGGCGGCCGAGCAGTTCACGGGTCAGCCGGGTTCGACGGTGCCGCTGAAGGAGACCATCGAGGCGTTCGACCGCCTGACCAAGGGCGACTTCGACCACATACCGGAGCAGGCGTTCTTCCTGATCGGTGGCCTCGACGACTTGGCCAAGAAGGCCGAGACCTTCGGCGCCAAGTTGGATTCCTGAGGCGTTAGCGAAGAGGCTCTGAAAGGCTCTGTGGCATGGCCGAATTGAACGTCGAGATAGTCGCTGTCGACCGGAAGATCTGGTCGGGTGAGGCAACGTTTTTGTTCACCCGCACCACCGTCGGCGAAATCGGCATCCTGCCGCGGCACATCCCGGTTGTCGCCCAGTTGGTCGACGACGCGATGGTGCGCGTCGAACGTGAAGGCGAGGACGATCTGCGGGTCGCCATCGAAGGCGGGTTCCTGTCGGTAACCGAGGAGACGGTGACCGTACTGGCCGAGTCCGCCGCGTTCGAGTCCGAGATCGACGAGAGCGCCGCCAGGGAGGATTCGGAGTCCGACGACCCACGCATCGCGGCGCGGGGGCGGGGCAGATTGCGCGCCGTCGGCGCGATCGACTAGCCGACCATGAGCGCGCCCATGATCGGCATGGTCGTGCTCGTCGTCGTCCTCGCCGGCGCGGTCGTCGCGCTGAGTTATCGGTTGTGGAAGCTGCGCCAGGGCGGCACGGCGGGGATCATGCGGGACATTCCCGCGGTCGGAGGTCACGGCTGGCGTCACGGCGTGATTCGTTACCGCGGCGGTGAAGCCGCGTTCTACCGGCTCTCCAGCCTGCGTTTGTGGCCGGACCGTCGACTCAGCCGCAGGGGAGTGGAAATCGTGGCCCGGCGTGCACCCCGCGGCGACGAATTCGACATCATGACCGACGAGATCGTTGTGGTGGAGTTGCGCGACACGACGCAGGACCGCAGGACTGGTTACGAGATCGCCTTGGACAAGGGCGCTTTGACGGCCTTCCTGTCCTGGCTGGAGTCCCGCCCGTCACCACGTGCGCGTCGCCGCAGCGTCTAGGCCCTGTGCCGCAGGCTATTTCGTACCCGGTGCACCTCCGCCGGGCTTCCAGAGCACGTCGCCGTCGGGGTTGGCCGCCCGCGCCAGGATGAAGAGCAGATCGGAGAGGCGGTTCAGGTATTTCGCTGGAAGCACGTTGACCTGCTGCGGTGCGGCGTCTATCGCCGCCCACGCCGATCGTTCCGCTCGACGGACGATCGTGCGCGCGACGTGCAGCAGCGCCGACAACGCTGAACCGCCCGGCAGCACAAAGGAATTCAGGGCCGGCAGGTTCTCGTTATATTTGTCACACCAGCCCTCCAGCCGATCGATGTAGGGCTGGGTGATTCGCAGCGGGGGATACTCGGGGTTTTCCACCACCGGGGTCGACAGGTCCGCACCGGCGTCGAACAGGTCGTTCTGCAGCTGCCGCAGCACGGCGGCGGTTTCCGCGTCGGGCTCGCCCAAGGCAATAGCGACGCCGATCGCCGAGTTGGCCTCGTCGCAATCGGCGTACGCGACCAGGCGAGGGTCGTTTTTGGAGACTCGCGAGAAGTCACTCAACCCTGTCGTGCCGTCGTCACCGGTTCGCGTATAGATGCGGGTCAGGTGTATCGCCATGAGCAAAACGGTACTGCGGCCCGGGTAAGCGCCGCGCCTTGGCTGACTGACAAGCCGATACCGCTTCACTAGACTGACGCGGGTGGCTGAGCGATTCGTGGTGACCGGCGGCAACCGGTTGTCCGGCGAAGTCGCAGTGGGGGGCGCCAAGAACAGCGTGCTGAAGCTGATGGCGGCGACCCTGCTGGCCGAAGGCACCAGCACCATCACCAACTGCCCCGACATCCTCGATGTGCCGTTGATGGCCGAGGTGTTGCGTGGGCTCGGCGCCACCGTCGAGCTCGACGGCGACGTCGCCCGCATCACCTCACCCGACGAGCCGAAATACGACGCCGACTTCGCGGCAGTGCGCCAGTTCCGGGCGTCGGTCTGCGTGCTCGGGCCGCTGGTCGGCCGCTGCAAGCGGGCCAGGGTCGCGTTGCCGGGCGGCGACGCGATCGGGTCTCGTCCGCTGGACATGCACCAGTCGGGCCTGCGCCAACTTGGCGCGCAATGCAACATCGAGCACGGCTGCGTCGTCGCCCAGGCCGACACGTTGCGCGGTGCGGAGATCCAACTGGAGTTTCCGTCGGTGGGAGCCACCGAAAACATCCTGATGGCCGCCGTCTTGGCCGAGGGCGTGACCACGATCCACAATGCCGCGCGCGAGCCCGATGTCGTGGACCTGTGCACCATGCTGAATCAGATGGGGGCGCAGGTCGAAGGCGCGGGTTCGCCGACCATGACCATCACCGGCGTCCCGCGGCTGCACCCGACGGAGCACCGGGTGATCGGGGACCGCATCGTGGCCGCTACCTGGGGGATCGCGGCCGCGATGACGCGCGGTGACATTTCGGTGACCGGCGTCGACCCGGCCCACCTCCAGGTGGTGCTGCATAAACTGCACGACGCCGGCGCGACGGTCACCCAAACTGACGACAGCTTCCGGATCACCCAGTACGAACGCCCCAAGGCCGTTAACGTCGCGACGCTGCCATTCCCCGGGTTCCCGACCGACCTGCAGCCGATGGCTATCGCCCTGGCGTCGATCGCGGATGGCACGTCGATGATCACGGAAAACGTCTTCGAGGCGCGCTTTCGCTTCGTCGAGGAAATGATCCGATTGGGCGCAGACGCCCGCACCGACGGTCACCATGCCGTCGTGCGAGGTCTGCCGCAATTGTCGAGCGCCCCGGTGTGGTGTTCGGACATTCGGGCCGGCGCCGGCCTGGTGTTGGCCGGACTCGTCGCCGACGGTGACACCGAGGTCCACGATGTCTTCCACATCGATCGCGGCTACCCGCTGTTCGTGGAGAACCTGACGATTTTGGGAGCGGAGATCGAGCGGGTAGAGTAGCCAAAGTCAGTGCCCCGCAGGGCCGGTCGCCACACCAGGCGGTCGACACCCCGGGCGCTTGACTCCCTCGCTGGATTGGTACTAGCCTGGCACGGCTGCTCCCGAGACGGTCTCTGGAAGACCAAAACCGGGAGTTGACTCCACTGCCGGGCTTGTATTAAGCTGGCAGGGTTGCCCCAAAACGGGCGAAACAAGTGTTGTTTGAGAACTCAATAGTGTGTTTGGTCTTTATTATTTGTTGTTGTTTTTTGGCCATACCTAGCACTCCCCGTGTGTGGGTATGGCAATTTTTGATGCCAGTTATTGGCGTCTTGTCAGGTATCTCTGATTTGAAATTCACCTCGTTCTGCGAGGAGATTTTGTTTGGAGAGTTTGATCCTGGCTCAGGACGAACGCTGGCGGCGTGCTTAACACATGCAAGTCGAACGGAAAGGCCCCTTCGGGGGTACTCGAGTGGCGAACGGGTGAGTAACACGTGGGCAATCTGCCCTGCACTTCGGGATAAGCCTGGGAAACTGGGTCTAATACCGGATAGGACCACTTGACGCATGTCTTGTGGTGGAAAGCTTTTGCGGTGTGGGATGGGCCCGCGGCCTATCAGCTTGTTGGTGGGGTGATGGCCTACCAAGGCGACGACGGGTAGCCGGCCTGAGAGGGTGTCCGGCCACACTGGGACTGAGATACGGCCCAGACTCCTACGGGAGGCAGCAGTGGGGAATATTGCACAATGGGCGCAAGCCTGATGCAGCGACGCCGCGTGGGGGATGACGGCCTTCGGGTTGTAAACCTCTTTCACCATCGACGAAGGTCCGGGTTTTCTCGGATTGACGGTAGGTGGAGAAGAAGCACCGGCCAACTACGTGCCAGCAGCCGCGGTAATACGTAGGGTGCGAGCGTTGTCCGGAATTACTGGGCGTAAAGAGCTCGTAGGTGGTTTGTCGCGTTGTTCGTGAAATCTCACGGCTTAACTGTGAGCGTGCGGGCGATACGGGCAGACTAGAGTACTGCAGGGGAGACTGGAATTCCTGGTGTAGCGGTGGAATGCGCAGATATCAGGAGGAACACCGGTGGCGAAGGCGGGTCTCTGGGCAGTAACTGACGCTGAGGAGCGAAAGCGTGGGGAGCGAACAGGATTAGATACCCTGGTAGTCCACGCCGTAAACGGTGGGTACTAGGTGTGGGTTTCCTTCCTTGGGATCCGTGCCGTAGCTAACGCATTAAGTACCCCGCCTGGGGAGTACGGCCGCAAGGCTAAAACTCAAAGGAATTGACGGGGGCCCGCACAAGCGGCGGAGCATGTGGATTAATTCGATGCAACGCGAAGAACCTTACCTGGGTTTGACATGCACAGGACGCGTCTAGAGATAGGCGTTCCCTTGTGGCCTGTGTGCAGGTGGTGCATGGCTGTCGTCAGCTCGTGTCGTGAGATGTTGGGTTAAGTCCCGCAACGAGCGCAACCCTTGTCTCATGTTGCCAGCGGGTAATGCCGGGGACTCGTGAGAGACTGCCGGGGTCAACTCGGAGGAAGGTGGGGATGACGTCAAGTCATCATGCCCCTTATGTCCAGGGCTTCACACATGCTACAATGGCCGGTACAAAGGGCTGCGATGCCGCAAGGTTAAGCGAATCCTTTTAAAGCCGGTCTCAGTTCGGATCGGGGTCTGCAACTCGACCCCGTGAAGTCGGAGTCGCTAGTAATCGCAGATCAGCAACGCTGCGGTGAATACGTTCCCGGGCCTTGTACACACCGCCCGTCACGTCATGAAAGTCGGTAACACCCGAAGCCAGTGGCCTAACCCTTGGGAGGGAGCTGTCGAAGGTGGGATCGGCGATTGGGACGAAGTCGTAACAAGGTAGCCGTACCGGAAGGTGCGGCTGGATCACCTCCTTTCTAAGGAGCACCACGAAAACACCCCAATTGGTGGGGTGTGAGCCGTGTGGGGTTCTCATCTGTAGTGGGTGAGGGCCGGGTGCACAACAGCAAATGATTGCCAGACACACTATTGGGCCCTGAGACAACACTCGGCCAGTCCGTGTGGTGTCCCTCCATCTTGGTGGTGGGGTGTGGTGTTTGAGTATTGGATAGTGGTTGCGAGCATCTAAACGGATGCGTTGCCGGCAACGGTGGCGTGTTCGTTGAAATGTGTAATTTCTTCTTTGGTTTTTGTGTGTATGTAAGTGTTTAAGGGCGCATGGTGGATGCCTTGGCATCGAGAGCCGATGAAGGACGTGGGAGGCTGCGATATGCCTCGGGGAGCTGTCAACCGAGCTTTGATCCGAGGATTTCCGAATGGGGAAACCCAGCACGAGTGATGTCGTGTTACCCGTATCTGAATATATAGGGTGCGGGAGGTAACGCGGGGAAGTGAAACATCTCAGTACCCGTAGGAGAAGAAAACAATTGTGATTCCGTTAGTAGTGGCGAGCGAACGCGGAACAGGCTAAACCGCACGCATGTGTAACCGGGTAGGGGTTGTGTGTGCGGGGTAGTGGGATTGATATGTCTCAGCTCTACCTGGCTGAGGGGTAGTCAGAAAGTGTCGTGGTTAGCGGAAGTGGTCTGGGACGGCCCGCCGTAGACGGTGAAAGCCCGGTACGCGAAAACCCGGCACCTACCTTGTATCAACTCCCGAGTAGCAGCGGGCCCGTGGAATCTGCTGTGAATCTGCCGGGACCACCCGGTAAGCCTAAATACTTCTCGATGACCGATAGCGGATTAGTACCGTGAGGGAATGGTGAAAAGTACCCCGGGAGGGGAGTGAAAGAGTACCTGAAACCGTGTGCCTACAATCCGTCAGAGCCTCCTTGTGGGGTGATGGCGTGCCTTTTGAAGAATGAGCCTGCGAGTCAGGGACACGTCGCGAGGTTAACCCGTGTGGGGTAGCCGCAGCGAAAGCGAGTCTGAATAGGGCGCATCCCCTTTGGGGTGTAGTGGCGTGTTCTGGACCCGAAGCGGAGTGATCTACCCATGGCCAGGGTGAAGCGCGGGTAAGACCGCGTGGAGGCCCGAACCCACTTAGGTTGAAGACTGAGGGGATGAGCTGTGGGTAGGGGTGAAAGGCCAATCAAACTCCGTGATAGCTGGTTCTCCCCGAAATGCATTTAGGTGCAGCGTTGCGTGTTTCACCACGGAGGTAGAGCTACTGGATGGCCGATGGGCCCTACTAGGTTACTGACGTCAGCCAAACTCCGAATGCCGTGGTGTATAGCGTGGCAGTGAGACGGCGGGGGATAAGCTCCGTACGTCGAGAGGGAAACAGCCCAGATCGCCGGCTAAGGCCCCTAAGCGTGTGCTAAGTGGAAAAGGATGTGCAGTCGCAGAGACAACCAGGAGGTTGGCTTAGAAGCAGCCACCCTTGAAAGAGTGCGTAATAGCTCACTGGTCAAGTGATTGTGCGCCGATAATGTAGCGGGGCTCAAGCACACCGCCGAAGCCGCGGCAACCGCAAGGTTGGGTAGGGGAGCGTCCCCCATGCAGCGAAGCTACCGGGTAACCGGTGGTGGAGTTTGGGGGAGTGAGAATGCAGGCATGAGTAGCGATAAGGCAAGTGAGAACCTTGCCCGCCGTAAGACCAAGGGTTCCTGGGCCAGGCCAGTCCGCCCAGGGTGAGTCGGGACCTAAGGCGAGGCCGACAGGCGTAGTCGATGGACAACGGGTTGATATTCCCGTACCCGTGTGTGGGCGTCCCTGACGAATCAGCGGTACTAACCACCCAAAACCGGATCGACCATTCCCCTTCGGGGGCGTGGAGTTTCGGGGCTGCGTGGGACCTTCGCTGGTAGTAGTCAAGCAATGGGGTGACGCAGGAAGGTAGCCGTACCAGTCAGTGGTAATACTGGGGCAAGCCCGTAGGGAGAGCGATAGGCAAATCCGTCGCTCATTAATCCTGAGAGGTGATGCATAGCCGATTGAGGCGAATTCGGTGATCCTCTGCTGCCAAGAAAAGCCTCTAGCGAGCACACACACGGCCCGTACCCCAAACCGACACAGGTGGTCAGGTAGAGCATACCAAGGCGTACGAGATAACTATGGTTAAGGAACTCGGCAAAATGCCCCCGTAACTTCGGGAGAAGGGGGGCCGAAATACCGTGAACACCCTTGCGGTGGGAGCGGGATTCGGCCGCAGAAACCAGTGGGTAGCGACTGTTTACTAAAAACACAGGTCCGTGCGAAGTCGCAAGACGATGTATACGGACTGACGCCTGCCCGGTGCTGGAAGGTTAAGAGGACCCGTTAACCGTAAGGTGAAGCGGAGAATTTAAGCCCCAGTAAACGGCGGTGGTAACTATAACCATCCTAAGGTAGCGAAATTCCTTGTCGGGTAAGTTCCGACCTGCACGAATGGCGTAACGACTTCCCAACTGTCTCAACCATAGACTCGGCGAAATTGCACTACGAGTAAAGATGCTCGTTACGCGCGGCAGGACGAAAAGACCCCGGGACCTTCACTACAACTTGGTATTGGTGTTCGGTACGGTTTGTGTAGGATAGGTGGGAGACTGTGAAACCTCAACGCCAGTTGAGGTGGAGTCGTTGTTGAAATACCACTCTGATCGTATTGGACACCTAACGTCGAACCCTTATCGGGTTCACGGACAGTGCCTGGCGGGTAGTTTAACTGGGGCGGTTGCCTCCTAAAATGTAACGGAGGCGCCCAAAGGTTCCCTCAACCTGGACGGCAATCAGGTGTTGAGTGTAAGTGCACAAGGGAGCTTGACTGCGAGACTTACAAGTCAAGCAGGGACGAAAGTCGGGACTAGTGATCCGGCACCCCCGAGTGGAAGGGGTGTCGCTCAACGGATAAAAGGTACCCCGGGGATAACAGGCTGATCTTCCCCAAGAGTCCATATCGACGGGATGGTTTGGCACCTCGATGTCGGCTCGTCGCATCCTGGGGCTGGAGCAGGTCCCAAGGGTTGGGCTGTTCGCCCATTAAAGCGGCACGCGAGCTGGGTTTAGAACGTCGTGAGACAGTTCGGTCTCTATCCGCCGCGCGCGTCAGAAACTTGAGGAAACCTGTCCCTAGTACGAGAGGACCGGGACGGACGAACCTCTGGTATACCAGTTGTCCCACCAGGGGCACCGCTGGATAGCCACGTTCGGACAGGATAACCGCTGAAAGCATCTAAGCGGGAAACCTTCTCCAAGATCAGGTTTCTCACCCTTTTAGAGGGATAAGGCCCCCCGCCGACCACGGGATCGATAGGCCAGACCTGGAAGCTCAGCAATGAGTGTAGGGAACTGGCACTAACCGGCCGAAAACTTACCAACACACAATCGCAACCACTTTTCAGTTCCAGCGACTATTAGTCGCGGGACGCTCTGACGCCACACCCCCCACCGAAACCAAATTTAAATAGAGTTACGGCGGCCACAGCGACAGGGAAACGCCCGGTCCCATTCCGAACCCGGAAGCTAAGCCTGTCAGCGCCGATGATACTGCCCATCCGGGTGGAAAAGTAGGACACCGCCGAACATACACAAAAACACCCCCGGCAACGGGGGTGTTTTTGCATTTCACTGATGCCGGCGCGTTCCCTAGTCGAATAGTGTCAAAGCCGAATTAACCGATGCACGTTTCTTTTCCAACGCGAGCAGCGTTCGCTTCCGGTCGAGGCCGCCCCCGTAGCCGGTAAGGCTCCCATTGGCGCCGATGACGCGGTGGCAGGGAATGACAATCGCGATGGGATTGTGGCCGTTCGCCAATCCCACGGCGCGTGCGGAGCCGGGAGCGCCGATCTGTTCCGCGATTTGTCCGTACGATCTGGTTTCGCCATAAGGAATTGTCCGAAGCGCCTCCCACACTCGCCGCTGAAATTCGGAGCCGCGCAGATCGAATTCGAAATCGAACTCCGTCAGTTCACCCTCGAAATAAGCGTTGAGTTGCTCAGTGGCCTCGTTGAATGCCGCTGGATTCGGTGCCCAGCCGGTGCGGCTCGGCTCGTAGGTCTGGTCGACCATTCGAAGCATGGTCAGAACCGAGTCCTGGCCGGCCAGGGTCAGCGGCCCGATCGGGCTGTCGATGGTGCGGTACTCAATCATGCGACCTCCTGTGGTGGCCATTGGTTGACCGGATGCTCGAGCGTGGTCCATAGGTATTGGGTGGCGTAGGAGCGCCAGGGACGCCACCGGACGCCATGGCCGACCAGGGCCCGTTCGTCGATTGGTAAGCCCAGCTGCTTGGCGGCCAGGCGAAGGCCAAGGTCGGTGGCGGGGAAGGCATCCGGATCACCGAGGCCGCGCATGGCGATCACCTCTGCGGTCCAGGGGCCCACCCCGGGTACGTCCAGCAATTGTCGGCGGGCGGCTTCCCAGTCGCTCCCGCTGTCCAGGACGATACTGCCGTCCGCGAGGCCGGCGACCAGTGCATTCAGCGTCCGCTGCCGCGTCTTGGGCACCGCCAGTTGGACGGGGTCGATCTCCGCGAGCTGCTCCACTGACGGGAAGGTATGCGTCAACCCGCCGTCGGGGTCCGCGACCGGCTCCCCGTATGCCGCGACCAGGCGACCGGCGTGGGCTCTGGCCGCCTTCGTCGAAACCTGTTGCCCCAGGACCGCGCGCACGGCCAGCTCGGCCTCGTCGACGGTGCGCGGAATGCGTTGGCCGGGCGCTTTGGCCACCACGGCAGCCAGGTACGGGTCACCGGCCAGCGCTTCGTCCACCGCCTCCGGGTCGGCATCGAGATCCAGCAGTCGCCGGCAGCGGGCGATCGCCGTCGTCAGGTCACGGAAGTCGTCGAGCGCGAGCACGCATCGGACGTGGTCGACCGCCGGTGTCAGGGTGACGACGGCGCTGCCGAACGGGAGGCGCAGGCTGCGTCGGTAGGCGCCGTCGCGGACTTCCTCGCAGCCGGGCACCGTGCCGGCGGCCAGATGACCGAACACGCCCTCGTAGGCGAACGGCGTGCGTACCGGCAACCGGAGGATGACCGTCCCCGCGGAAGCAGTTCCGAGCTTTGCGGCCGCCGTTGGATCCGCGGCGCGCCGGCGCAGCTCGGTCGGCGTGCTGTCGAAGACCAGGCGCACGGTGTCGTTGAACTGGCGGATGCTGGAAAAGCCCGACGCGAAGGCGATGTCCCCGAACGGCAGGTCCGTGGTCTCGACGAGCAGGCGGGCGGTCTGAGCTCGCTGGGCGCGGGCCAGCGCGAGCGGGCCGGCGCCGACCTCGGCCTGCAACAGCCGCTCCAGCTGGCGGGTGGTGTAACCGAGATGGGCAGCAAGGCCGCCGACGCCCTCACGGTCCACCGTGCCGTCGGCGATGAGTCGCATCGTCCGTGCAACGACGTCGCCACGCACGTTCCATTCCGGAGACCCCGGAGACGCGTCGGGCCGGCACCGCTTACACGCCCGGAATCCCGCTCGCTGCGCAGCGGCGGCGGTCGGATAGAACCGGACGTTGCGGGCGAAGGGCGGCCGCACCGGGCAGCTGGGACGGCAATAGATGCCGGTTGTCAGCACCGCCGTGACGAACCAACCATCGAACCGGGCGTCCTTGGACTGGACGGCGCGGTAGCAGCGTTCGAAGTCGTCGTGCACGCTTCAAGACTTACACCCGCCCGCCGACAAAACTGGCGGAAAAACGACATGGTAGTGCGGATGGCGTCGGCGTCTTCACCGCGGCGCGGCCACGGCCACCGGTCGGTGATCCGCCCGATGGCCGTGGGTCGGGAAGGCTACGGACCCGGAGGGGTTCCGACGCAAACGCCGCCCGCGCAGGCGCCTGCGCCGCCGGGTCCGGCGGAAGCCCCGGCGCCCGGCACACCCGCACTCGCCCCACCGGGCCCGGCGCCGGCGCCGGAACCACCCGGTCCGGCGGTCGTGGCGCCACCAGGTCCGGTCTCGGGACCGCCGCCCGGTCCGGCCGGAGTCGTCGCCGCCGGTGCCGTCGTGGTGACGCTGGCGGACGTCGTAACCGTGGTGGTGACCGTCGAAGTCGTCGGATTCTTGTTGTTGTTGCTCGAGCCGCATCCGGCGGTCAATGAACTCAAGGCGATTGCCGCGGCGATACCCACGGCGACGGAAACACGGCGGGCAGTCCCACTACCGGTCATGTCAACACCAATCTCTCGAGGGGGCGATGTCCTTAATCCCGTTACCCACTCGGGCCTGAAATCAATCGCATCAGGCCGGCGGGTCGACGGGCGTGGCAAGCCGGGTGGGGTGGTCGTGCCCGCGGAGAGTCACGGTCTCGCCCAAAGACCAACGGGCGCGCTCCTTCTCGCTCACACCGTCGAGCGCGTCGGCCGCCGCAAGCAGCAGGCCCGGGTATGACTTAGCGAGCTCGCACAGGCGGGCGGCCTCGTTGACCGGACCGCCGATCACGGTGTACTCGAAGCGTTCCCTGGCACCGACGTTCCCGGCCACCACCCGCCCCGCCGCCACGCCGATACCGGCCTGACACTCCGAGATTTCGTTGTTCAGCCGCTCCGCAATCGCGCGCGCGGCGGCCAGGGCTTGCTCTTCGGGGCGATCCAGATGATTGGGCGCGCCGAACACGGCCAGCGTCGCATCACCCTCAAACTTGTTGACCAGCCCGCAGTGTCGGTCCACTTCCTCGACGACTATGCCGAAGAAGTGGTTGAGCAACTGGACGATCTCCGCCGCCGGCCGGCTCGTCACCAGCTTGGTCGACCCCACGATGTCGATGAATACGACCGCCACATGCCGTTCTTCGCCGCCCAGCTTCGGTCGCTCGCGTTCGGCGGCCAGGGCGACCTCGCGTCCGACGTGGCGGCCGAAAAGGTCGCGAACCCGTTCGCGCTCGCGCAGCCCATCGACCATCGCGTTGAAACCGCGTTGTAGCTCACCGAGTTCGGTGCCGTCGAAAACGACGAGATCGCCGCGCAGATCGCCGCGCTCGACGCGGCGCAACGCCGCGCGGACCACGCGCACCGGAGTTGCGGTGAGCCAGGCCAGGATCCACATCAGGAGGCAACCGAAGATCACCGTGGCCATCGACACGATCAACACACCGACCGCGAACTCGGTCTCGGTCAGATTTCGCATCAGGGCTTGGAAGCCCGCGAGAAAGGCGATGCCGAGGACGGGCAGGCCCGAACCGAGAAACCAGACCACCATGGTCCGGCCCATGATCCCGGCCGACAGCCGCCGTGGCGGTGGTCCCGCCTCCAGTGCCTGGGCGGCGACGGGGCGCAGGGCGAACTCGGCGATTAGATAGCTGGCGGTGGCCACCAAGACGCCGCAGATGCTCACCGCGATGAGGAACCGCGGGATGAATAGTTTGTTGACCAGGCCGTAGAGCGTCGTGTACACCACCGCCCCGACACCCCACAGGATGAGGTCGAAGCGGGCGATCCGCCACGGGGCCAGGAAGGTGTTGCGCTCGTCTTCGGCGTTCGGTGAGCGCTCCTCGATCGCCCAGCGCAACGAGAGCACGGTCCGGCGGGTGATCCAATAGGTGCCCACCGCCAGGGCCAACGCGATGTAGGCCGGTGAGACCCCGAACGTAATCCAGGCCGGCGCGTCGTGGAAGATGCTCGGCTGCGGAACGGCGACTATCACCAACAGCAGCCCGACCGCGATGCCGATCAGGTTGGCACCCAAGACCAGCACGGTCAGGATTACCTGAATGCGGATGCGGCGACGTCGCTGGCTTTCGGTGACCCGTCCCAGCAGCAGGGAGCCGTACGCCGGGGTCTCCGGTAGCCGGCCGCTCTGACGGGTGACCGTCTCGAGCACCCGGCCGATGCGTTTTGCCAAGCTCTCGGTGGCCGACATGGTGGCGTCAGCCTAATTTGTCGGCCACGCTCTAAGGTGAGTCGGGTGCGTCTAGTGATCGCCCAGTGCACTGTTGATTACATCGGCCGGCTCACCGCGCATCTTCCGTCGGCCCGCCGGTTGTTGCTGTTCAAGGCCGACGGATCGGTCAGCGTGCACGCCGATGACCGCGCTTACAAGCCGCTGAATTGGATGAGTCCACCTTGCTGGCTCACCGAGGAGCCCGGCGATCAGGTGCCCGTGTGGGTTGTGCAGAACAAGGCCGGCGAACAGCTGCGGATCACCGTCGAGGAGGTCGAGCACGACTCCAGCCACGATCTGGGCATCGACCCCGGGCTGGTCAAAGACGGCGTCGAGGCCCACTTGCAGGCGTTGCTCGCCGAGCACGTGCAACTGCTCGGCGAGGGCTACACGCTGGTTCGTCGTGAATACATGACCGCCATCGGGCCCGTCGACCTGCTCTGCCGTGACGAACAAGGCGGTTCCGTCGCGGTGGAAATCAAGCGACGAGGCGAGATCGACGGCGTCGAGCAGCTCACCCGCTACCTCGAGCTGCTCAATCGCGACAGCGTGCTCGCGCCGGTGAAGGGGGTGTTCGCCGCCCAGCAGATCAAGCCGCAGGCGCGCACGCTGGCCACTGACCGCGGGATCCGTTGCATCACCTTGGATTACGACAAGATGCGCGGGATGGACAGCGACGAATACCGGCTGTTCTGAACCCCGCTAGGCTGGTCGCATGGCTCGGCGCCGCACAACGCCACGTCGGCAGCGGCCGTCGCTGCCGCCGCCACCGCTGCTGCGCCGGGTGGAGATCGGGCCCGACGGCCACGAGTACGAGGTCCGGCCCGTCGCGGCGGACCGTGCGGTCAAGACGTACCGCTGTCCCGGTTGTGACCACGAAATACGTGCCGGCACGGCGCATCTGGTGGTGTGGCCGACCGATTCGACGCTCGGGGGAGGCCCGGGACTTGTCGAGGATCGGCGACATTGGCATTCCCCGTGCTGGAGCCACCGCGCCACGCGGGGCCCGACCCGGAAGTGGTCGTGATCGATAGGACTCAGGCGGCCGGTTCGACCAGCTCGATGAGAACTCCGCCGGCGTCCTTGGGGTGGATGAAGTTGATCCGCGAGTTTGCCGTGCCGCGGCGCGGCGCCTCGTAGACGAGGCGGATGCCCTGGGAGCGCAGATGCTCGATCACGCTGTCGAGGTCGCTCACGCGAACCGCCATCTGCTGGATGCCGGGCCCGCGCTTGTCGAGGAACTTCGCGATGGTCGAGGAGTCGTCGAACGGGGCCATCAGCTGGATCTGCGCGGTACCGGCCGGGGCGCCGCGCACGGCCAGCATGGCCTCGCGGATTCCCTGCTCCTCGTTGACTTCCTCGTGCACCACGTTCATGCCGAGGTGGTCGTGATACCAGGCGATTGCCGCATCCAGGTCGGCGACTGCGAGGCCGACGTGATCGATCGCCGTCACCAGGCCGGTGGCCAGGATCTGACGGGCGTCAACTTGATCGGTCGTCATCACATAAAGGTAACCTGGCGGCAAAGATTGCGCTTCTCCGGGAGGCCGAACCGGCCGTCCACGGACCCCTAGGAGGTTTTCATGACGACGTCGGTGATCGTTGCTGGAGCGCGCACGCCGATCGGTAAGTTAATGGGTTCGCTGAAGGATTTTTCGGCCAGCGACCTGGGTGCCATCGCGATCGCCGGCGCACTGGAGAAGGCCAACGTGCCCGCCTCGGTGGTCGAGTACGTGATCATGGGCCAGGTGCTGACGGCCGGGGCCGGCCAGATGCCCGCGCGCCAGGCGGCCGTTGCGGCCGGTATCGGCTGGGACGTTCCGGCGCTCACCATCAACAAGATGTGCCTGTCCGGGATCGACGCCATCGCGCTCGCTGACCAGCTCATTCGCGCCGGAGAGTTCGACGTGGTGGTGGCCGGGGGGCAAGAGTCCATGACCAAGGCGCCCCATTTGCTGATGGACAGCCGGGCCGGCTACAAGTACGGCGACGTCACCGTCCTCGATCACATGGCCTACGACGGTCTGCACGACGTGTTCACCGACCAGCCCATGGGCGCGCTCACCGAGCAGCGCAACGACGTGGACAACTTCACCCGCCAGGAGCAGGACGAGTTCGCTGCGCAGTCGCATCAGAAGGCGGCCGCGGCGTGGAAGGACGGCGTCTTCGCCGACGAAGTCGTGCCGGTCAACATCCCACAGCGCAAGGGTGATTCGCTGCAGTTCACCGAGGACGAGGGCATTCGCGCCAACACCACCGCGGAGTCCCTCGCCGGCCTCAAACCGGCCTTCCGCCGCGATGGCACCATCACCGCCGGCTCGGCCTCTCAGATATCCGACGGCGCAGCCGCGGTGGTGGTGATGAATAAGGCCAAGGCGCAGGAGCTGGGGCTGACCTGGCTGGTCGAAATCGGCGCCCACGGTGTCGTGGCCGGACCGGATTCCACCTTGCAGTCGCAGCCCGCCAACGCGATCAAGAAAGCGCTCAGCCGCGAGGGCATCTCCGTCGACCAGCTGGACGTCGTGGAAATCAACGAGGCGTTCGCGGCGGTCGCGCTGGCTTCGACCCGCGAACTCGGCGTGGACCCCGAGATCGTCAACGTCAACGGCGGTGCGATCGCCGTCGGGCATCCCATCGGCATGTCGGGCGCCCGGATCACGCTGCATGTGGCGCTGGAACTGGCCCGCCGCGGCTCCGGCTACGGGGTCGCGGCCCTGTGCGGCGCGGGTGGGCAAGGCGACGCGCTGATTCTTCGGGCAAAGTAGTCAACCGGCGCGGTGGCGCCTCTGCCGACGTTGCTGGCTTAACACGTACGGGAATTTTTGTGATCTTCGTCATATGCCCCGGTCGGGGCCCTTTCTTTCGCGACCCCGGCCCGGCACAGCGTCGCCCGGGCGCCTTCGCCACCGGGTGGATAGGCCACCGATGCGCATGACAAACTTGACGACGTGACGCGTCCGCGACCCTCGATAGGCCCGGCGATGGCCGGTGCGGTCGACTTGTCCGGTCTCAAGCAGCGGGCCCAGCAACAGCCGCCCGCCGGCGGTACTGGCGCCGGCGCGACGCCGGCCGCCGAGGGCAGCCCCGGAGTTTCCGCGATCACCGAGGCCAATTTCGAAACAGAAGTCCTGCTCCGGTCCGAGGAAGTGCCGGTCGTGGTGCTGCTGTGGTCGCCGCGCAGCGATGCGTGTGTCCAGCTCCTCGACATCCTGTCCGGCCTGGCCGCCGAGGACAACGGCAAGTGGTCCCTGGCGACGGTCAACGTCGACGTGGCGCCCAGGGTGGCCCAGATATTCGGTGTCGATGCGGTGCCGACGGTGGTGGCTCTGGCCGCGGGCCAGCCGCTGTCCAGCTTCCAGGGGATGCAGCCGCCCGACCAGTTACGGGGCTGGGTGGACCAGCTTCTCTCCGCGACAGCCGGAAAGCTCAAGGGCCCAAGCGGTTCCGCGGACTCCGACGAGGTCGACCCCGAGCTGGCCGCGGCCCGCGAACAGCTCGAAACGGGTGATTTCGAGGCGGCCAGAGGCTCGTATCAGGCGATACTGGACGCCAATCCGGGCAGCGTCGAAGCCAAGGGTGCGATCCGGCAGATCGACTTCCTCACGCGCGCAACCGCCCACCCGCCGGACGCCATCGCGGCTGCGGACGCGGCACCGAGCGACATCGATGCGGCCTTCGCCGCCGCCGACGTGCAAATCCTGAATCAGGATGTGAGCGGGGCCTTCAATCGCCTGATTGCCTTGGTGCGCAACACGTCCGGGGACGAGCGCACCCGTGTGCGCACCCGGTTGATCGAGCTCTTCGAGCTCTTCGATCCCGCCGATCCCGAGGTCGTCGCCGGGCGGCGCAACCTCGCCAACGCGCTTTACTGAAGGCCTACTCGGGCTCGAGCCACAGGGCCGAATTGGGCGGCAGCACCAACACCGCCGATGCGGGTCGGCCGTGCCACGGCTCCTCGGTCGCATCGACACCGCCCATGTTGCCGATGCCGGTGCCGTTGTACGCCGTGGCGTCGGTGTTGAGCACCTCGCGCCAGCGGCCGGCGGACGGCAGTCCGAGCCGGTAGCCGCTGTGCTCACTCCCCGCGAAGTTGAAGATGCAGGCCATGACCGAGCCGTCACTGCCGTACCTGAGGAAACTCAAGACGTTGTTGGCCGAGTCGTTGGCGTCGATCCAGGAGTAACCGTCGGGGACGGTGTCCTGGCTCCACAGCGCGGGGCGGTTGCGGTAGATGTCGTTGATGTCGCGCACCAGCCGCAGGACGCCGTTCGAGAAGCCTTGCTCGTCGAGCTGCCACCAATCCAGGCCGCGTTCTTCGGACCACTCGGCGCGCTGGCCGAATTCCTGCCCCATGAACAGCAATTGCTTGCCGGGATGCGCCCACTGATAGGCGAGCAGGCTGCGCAGCCCGGCGGCCTTGACGTGGTTGTTGCCCGGCATCCGCCCCCACAGCGTGCCTTTGCCGTGCACCACCTCGTCGTGGCTGATCGGCAGCACATAGTTCTCGCTGAACGCGTAGAGCATCGAGAACGTCATCTCGTGGTGGTGGTAATTACGGTAGATCGGGTCACGGCTGATGTAGTCGAGCGTGTCGTGCATCCAGCCCATATTCCACTTCATCGAAAAGCCCAAGCCGCCAAGGTTGGTCGGGCGTGTGACGCCGGGCCAGGACGTCGACTCTTCGGCGATGGTGACGATGCCCGGTGCCGACTTGTGCACCGTGGCGTTCATTTCCTGCAGGAACTGCACCGCCTCCAGGTTCTCCCGCCCGCCGTAGACGTTCGGCGTCCAGCCGCCCTCGGGACGCGAATAATCCAGATACAGCATGGAGGCAACGGCGTCGACCCGTAATCCGTCGACATGGTATTCCTCGAGCCAATACAACGCGTTGGCCACCAAGAAGTTACGCACCTCCGCGCGCCCGAAGTCGAAAACGTAGGTGCCCCAGTCGAGTTGCTCGCCACGCTTGGGATCGGCGTGTTCGTAGAGCGCGGTGCCATCGAACCGTCCCAGCGCCCAGGCGTCCTTCGGGAAGTGCGCCGGCACCCAGTCCACGATGACGCCGATGCCGGCCTGGTGCAGCGCATCGACCAACGCCCGGAATTCGTCGGGCGTGCCGAACCGCGATGTCGGCGCGTAGTACGACGTCACCTGGTAACCCCACGACCCGGCGAACGGGTGCTCGGCGACCGGGAGCAGTTCGACGTGGGTGAACCCGTGCTCCACCACGTAGTTGGTCAGCTCCTCGGCCAGCTGCCGGTATCCGAGCCCGGGGCGCCACGAGCCGAGGTGAACCTCGTAGGTGCTCATCGGCTCGAACACCGGATTGCGCTGGGCGCGCTGTTCCATCCAGTCGGCGTCCTGCCAGGTGTATTCGCTGCGCGTCACGCGGGACGCAGTGTGCGGCGGCACTTCCGTGGCGAAGGCCATCGGGTCGGCCCGGTCGGTCACGACGCCGTCGGCGCCGTGCACGCGGAACTTGTACAGCCCCTGGGCCGGGAAGTCGGGCCAGAACAGCTCCCACACCCCGGAAGAGCCGAGCGAGCGCATCGGGGCATCGCTGCCCGTCCAGCCGTTGAATTCGCCGATCAGGCTGACGCCCTTGGCGTTGGGAGCCCACACCGCGAACGAAACCCCGTTCACGACGCCGTCGGCCGTGGTGAACGAGCGGGGATGCGCGCCAAGGACTTCCCAGAGTCGCTCGTGGCGGCCCTCGCCGAAGAGGAAGAGGTCGACCTCGCCCAGGGTGGGCAGGAAGCGGTAGGCGTCGGCGACCGTGTAAGAGTCGGAACCCTCGTATTTCACCTGCAGCCGATAGTCGATCAGGTTGACGAAGGGGAGTGCCACGGCGAACAGGCCGGACTCGATGTGCTCCAACGGGAACCGGTCGTCACCGACGAGCGCGACGACCTCGACCGCGTGCGGGCGGAACGCCCGGATGACGGTGTGGTCGGAGTACTCGTGGGCGCCCAGGATGCCGTGCGGGTTGTGATGCGTGCCGGACAGCAGGCGCGATAGGTCGGCCGGGTCGGGCGCGAGGTGCGTCCTGGCGAGTTGGTCCGCTTGGCTCATGTCACAATCCCTCCGGTCCTTTTGGTGGCCTACGGAGCAGCGTCATTCGGGACTCACGCGGGATGAGCGGCATGTTAATGACATGCGCGACCGCTCGCGCAGGGTCGATGCGAATGTAGTTTGCTTGCCCCCATTGGAATTCCTGGCCGGTGATTTCATCGCGCACCCAGAAACGCTCATAGGGCTCCATACCCAAAGCCGCCATATCCAAAAACAGCGTGGCTTCCTCGGCGCCGAACGCGTTGAGCGTCACCACCACCACCACACAGTCACCGGTGGCCGGGTCGAACTTGCTGTAGGCAAGCAGCGCACCGTTGTCCACCGCGTGGAAATGGATGGTGCGCAACTGTTGCAGCGCGGGATGCAGCCGGCGAATGGAATTGAGCTGCGTGATGAACGGCTCGAGCGACCGCCCTTCGGCCACCGCGCCCGCGAAATCGCGGGGGCGCAGTTCGTACTTCTCGGAGTTCAGATACTCCTCGCTGCCCTCCCGCACCGCGCGGTGCTCGAACAGCTCGTAACCCGAATACACGCCCCAGGCCGGGCCCATGGTCGCCGCCAGCACCGCGCGGATCGCGAACATGCCGGGCCCGTTGTGCTGCAGGATGGCGTGCAGGATGTCGGGTGTGTTCACGAACAGGTTCGGGCGCCGGAAGTCCGCGGCGGCGGCGATGGCGTCGCCGAACTCGGTGAGCTCGTGTTTGGCCGTGCGCCAGGTGAAATAGCTGTAGGACTGCGTGAACCCGAGCTTGGCCAGGCCGTACTGGCGGGCCGGCGGCGTGAAGGCCTCCGAGAGGAACAGCACGTCGGGGTCGATGCTCTTCGCCTGAGCGATGAGCCATGCCCAGAAGTTCGGCGGCTTGGTGTGTGGGTTGTCGACCCGAAAGAACTTGACGCCGTGGTCCATCCAGTACCGGACGACGCGCAGCACTTCGTCGTAGAGGCCCGCCGGGTCGTTGTCGAAGTTGAGCGGATAGATGTCCTGATATTTCTTGGGGGGGTTCTCCGCGTAGGCGATGGTGCCGTCGGGCAGTTCGGTGAACCACTCACGGTGATCGCGCGCCCAGGGATGGTCCGGGGCGCACTGCAACGCGAGGTCAAGCGACACCTCCATGCCCAGATCGCGCGCCGCGGCGACGAAGGCGTCGAAGTCCTCGATGGTCCCCAGGTCCGGGTGGACCGCGTCGTGGCCGCCCTCGTCGCTGCCGATTGCCCACGGAGAACCGACGTCTCCGGGAGCGGCGGTGGGAGAGTTGTTGCGGCCCTTGCGATGCACCTTGCCGATCGGATGGATGGGCGGCAGGTAAACCACGTCGAATCCCATTGCCGCGATGCGCGGAAGCTGGTCGGCCGCCGTGGCGAACGTGCCGTGCACGGGCTTGCCCTCGGCGTCCCAACCGCCGGTCGAGCGGGGAAACATCTCGTACCAGGAGCCGAACCGGGCCAGCGGCCGGTCCACCCAAACTCCGTACTGGTCGCCGCGGGTGACCAGATCGCGCAACGGATACTCGGCCAGGATCTGGTCGATCTCCGGCCCCAGGGCCAACGCGGTGCGGGTGATCGGGTCCCCGGGATTCCGCAACGCCGTGGCGGCCGCCAACAGTGGGTCGCGCCGCGCGCGCGGCACCCCCGTGGCGGCGCGCTCGAACAGCGCGGCCCCGACCAAGAGGTCGTTGGACAGTTCCCTCTCGCCCTGGCCGGCCTCGAGCTTGGCGACCACGCCGTGCCGCCAGGAGTGGATGGGGTCACCCCAGCCGTCGACCCTGAAGGTCCACAGGCCGACCCTGTCGGGCGTGAATTGCCCGTGGAAGACGTAGGGCTCGACGCCCAGCGTCATCGGCAGCAGCAGCGGTTTGATCCGTTGCTGGTCCACCGCTCCGTCGACCTCGGTTACGGGCTTTGCGGGAGCCTGAACCGCTTTGATTCGGCGGGTCTCGGACACCTGCGGATAACGCGGCCCCAGGTAGCGCACGACCAGCGTCGCCGCGACTGCCTCGTGGCCTTCTCGCCATACCGCCGCACTGACCGGGACGGTCTCACCGACCACGGCCTTGGCGGGATACGCGCCGCAGGAGACGACGGGTTGGACGTTATCGATCTCGACACGACCAGGCACAACACTCCGTTCCGATTTGTCAGCTCCGCTTCGGCCCGGTTCGCGGACCGCATCGTCGCCGGCGGGTTCCGACTAGCCGACTCCTCCTCGGTCCGCTTTCTCGGACCGCATCGTCTTCGACTGGTTCCGATTGTGTGCGGCCAAACCGCGGTGTGTCCGTCGCGGAATGCCTCTCGTCTGGCGAAACTTCTGTCGTGCGGAACTTCCTTTGCGGGGAAGCACCATTGCGGCCCCAATAACTAACCGATACCCACCCTAGTGTCCGGTCACACCCCCGGCGGGGAAAGCGGCTTCTACCGACGCCGTGCGCGGGACGAAATCCTCAGTAAGGTAAGGATGCGTGAAAGCCCTCCGCCGCTTTACCGTCCGCGCTCATCTTCCCGAACGGCTGGCCGCGCTGGATCAGCTGTCGACCAACTTGCGATGGTCATGGGATAAGCCGACCCATGACTTGTTCGCAACCATCGACGGCGGCCTGTGGGAGCGGTGCGGCTCCGACCCCGTTGCGTTGCTGGGCGCGGTGAATCCGGCACGACTCGATGAGCTGGCGCTCGACGAGGCGTTCCTCGGCCGGCTCGATCAGTTGGCCGCCGACCTGAACGATTACCTGACCCGTCCGCTGTGGTACCAGCAGCAGCAAGCCGACGGCGTGGCGATGCCGACGGCCATCGCCTACTTCTCGATGGAGTTCGGCGTCGCCGAGGTGCTGCCCAATTACTCGGGCGGTTTGGGCATCCTCGCCGGGGACCACTTGAAGTCGGCCTCCGACCTGGGGGTGCCGCTGGTGGCGGTGGGCCTTTATTACCGGTCCGGTTATTTCCGCCAGTCGCTGACCGCGGACGGCTGGCAAAACGAGACCTACCCGTCGCTGGACCCGCAGGGGCTGCCCTTGCGGCTACTCACCGATGCCGTCGGCGATCCCGTCCTGGTCGAGCTGACGCTTCCCGACGCCGCTCAGCTGCACGCACGGATCTGGGTCGCCCAGGTGGGCCGCGTGCCGCTGCTCCTGCTCGATTCCGATGTCCCCGAGAACGAGCATGAGCTCCGCGGCATCACCGACCGGCTGTACGGCGGTGACCAGGAACACCGGATGAGACAGGAGTTGCTGGCCGGGATCGGCGGGGTGCGGGCGATCCGCGCGTTCATCGCCATCCAGGGGCTACCCGCACCCGAGGTGTTCCACATGAACGAGGGGCACGCGGGGTTCCTTGGAGCGGAGCGCATCCGCGAGTTGATGACCGATGCCGGATTGGACTTCGACACCGCGCTGACCGTCGTGCGATCCAGCACCGTGTTCACCACCCATACCCCGGTGCCCGCCGGTATCGACCGGTTCCCGCTGGACATGGTGCGGCTCTACTTCGACGGCCACGTCGAGGACGACCCCGCGAAGAAGAAAGCCGGTGGCAAGAATGCGCCCGCGTTGTTGCCGGGCGTACCGACCGCCCGGATTCTGGCGCTCGGCGCCGAGGACGATCCGACCAAATTCAACATGGCGCACATGGGTCTGCGGCTGGCCCAGCGGGCCAACGGAGTCTCGCTGCTGCACGGCGAGGTGAGCCGGGCCATGTTCAACGAGCTGTGGCCCGGGTTCGACGCGGACGAGGTGCCGATCGGGTCGATCACCAACGGGGTTCACGCGCGGACCTGGGCGGCGCCGCAATGGTTGCAGTTGGGACGTGAGCTGGCCGGGTCGGATTCGTTCGGCGATCCCGGCGTCTGGCTGCGACTGAACCAGGTTGATGCGGGCCATCTCTGGTGGATCCGCTCACAGTTGCGGTCGCTGCTGGTCGACGACGTCCGGCGGCGGCTGCGCAAATCCTGGCTGGAACGCGGCGCATCGGACGCCGAATTGGGCTGGATAGCAACGGCATTCGATCCGAATGTGCTCACCATCGGGTTCGCCCGGCGGGTACCCACGTACAAGCGGCTGACGCTGATGCTGCGCGACCCGGCGCGGCTCGAACGCCTGCTGCTCGATGAGGACAGGCCGATTCAGCTAATAGTCGCCGGGAAGTCTCACCCGGCCGACGACGGCGGCAAGGCGTTGATTCAGCAAGTCGTGCGCTTCGCCGACCGGCCCGAGGTGCGCCACCGCATCGCGTTTTTGCCCGACTACGACATGTCCATGGCCCGGCACCTGTACTGGGGCTGCGACGTCTGGCTGAACAACCCGCTGCGGCCGCTGGAGGCCTGCGGCACCTCCGGGATGAAGAGCGCGCTCAACGGTGGACTGAACCTCTCTATCCGCGATGGCTGGTGGGACGAGTGGTACGACGGCGAAAACGGTTGGGAGATACCGTCTGCCGACGGCGTGGCCGACGAGGGCCGCCGGGACGACCTGGAGGCCAGCGCGCTCTACGACCTGCTGGAGCAGGCCGTGGCACCCAAGTTCTACGAACGAGACGAACAAGGTGTGCCGCCGCGGTGGATCGAGATGGTGCGGCACACACTGCAGACGCTCGGCCCGAAGGTGCTGGCCTCGCGCATGGTGCGCGACTACGTGCAGCAGTACTACACGCATGCGGCGCAGTCGCTGCGCAGGACCGTCGGGCCCGCCGAGGACGGTACGGACGGCGGGCAGTTCGGCGCGGCCCGCGAGGTCGCCGCCTACCGTCGGCGCGCCGAAGAGGCCTGGCCCAAGATCACCATCACCGATGTGGACAGCACCGGGCTGCCGGACACCCCGGTGCTCGGCTCCAAGCTGACCCTGACCGCGACCGTGGCGTTGGACGGTCTGGCGCCCGACGAGGTCACGGTCCAAGGGGTCGTGGGCCGGGTGGACGCCAGCGACGCGCTGCTGGACCCGGTCACCGTCGAGATGTCGTACACCGGGACCGCCGAGGGCGGCAACCAGGTGTTCTCGACGACGCTGTCGTTACCGCTGGCCGGCGCGGTCGGCTACACGGTGCGCGTGCTGCCCCACCACCCCATGCTGGCCGCCAGCACCGAGCTGGGTCTGGTCACGCTGGCCCGCTGACCTCACGCGGGCAGGCCCTCCGACGCGGTGCGCAGCCGCTCCAACGCGGCGCGGACCTGCGCCGGATTGGTCGTCTGCCAGAACGGCGGCAGCGAGGCACGCAGGTAACCGCCGTAGCCGGCGGTGACCATCCGCGAGTCCAGCAGCGCGACCACGCCGCGATCGGTGCTGCGGCGCAACAGCCGACCAGAGCCCTGCGCCAGCAGCAACGCGGCGTGGCTGGCGGCGACGGCCATGAAGCCATTGCCGCCGCGCGCCGCCACCGCGCGTTGTCGCGCGCCCAGCAGCGGGTCGTCCGGCCTCGGGAACGGGATGCGATCGATGAGCACCAGCGACAATGACGGCCCCGGCACATCAACGCCCTGCCACAGCGACAGGGTGCCGAACAGCGACGTCTGCGGGTCGGCACTGAACTGCTCCACCAGCGCGGAAGTGCTGTCGTCGCCCTGACACAGCACCGGCGTCGACAGGCGTTGTCGCATGGCTTCCGCGGCGGCCCGCGCGGCGCGCATCGACGAGAACAATCCCAGCGTCCGCCCGCCGGCCGCGGTGATGAGCTCGGCGATCTCGGTCAGCTGCTCGGCCGACCCGGTGCCGTCCCGGCCGGGAGGTGGCAGGTGGGCGGCGACATAGAGGATCCCGGCTTTGGCGTGCTCAAACGGCGAACCGACGTCGAGGCCGCGCCAGGATGCCTCCTTGGCGCCTTGCCCGGTGTCGGCCGCGGTCAGACCCCACGCCGCGGCCATCGCGTCGAAGGAACCGCCGACGGTCAGGGTCGCCGACGTCAACACCGTGGTCGAGCGGGAGAACACCCGGTCGCGCAGCAGGCCCGCGACCGACAGCGGCGCCACCCGCAACACCGGGCGCATCGAGCCCCTGTTGTCCTCGTGATCCAGCCACACCACCTCGGTGCGATCGGGCATGGCCGGGGTGAACGACGACAGCACCCGCGAGGCGGTATCGGATATCTCGCTCAGCGCCGCTATCGCTTCGGCGCGTGCCGCGGCGGCTTTTGCGTCGCTCGTGGTGTCGATCGCCGAGCGTGCCGCCCCGGCCGCGTCGCGCAGGGCGGTCACGTACGTCGCCAGTTCCTCGTCGAGGCGGTCGATACGGCCCGGTGTGCCGTCATGGATCGCCGCGGCGAAGTTGGCCGTCGCCGCCTCCAGCCGCTGGGTCAGTTCGGGATTCACCAATCGGACGATCCGCCGCGCCGCGACGCCCAGGGCGGCCGGTGTCAGCTCCGCGGTGGCCACCGACGTCACGCGGTCGACCAACTCGTGGGCCTCGTCCACCACCAGCAGCGCGTGCTCGGGCAGCACCGCCGAGTCGGCGACGGCGTCGATGGCGAGCAGCGCGTGGTTGGTGACCACGATGTCGGCGCCGCCGGCCCGGCTTCGCGCCCGTTCGGAGAAGCATTCGGAGCCAAACGGGCAGCGGGCCACGCCCACGCATTCCCGGGCCGAGACGCTGACCTGAGACCAGGATCGATCCGGCACACCGGGTTTCAGGTCGTCGCGGTCCCCGGACTCTGTCGTCGACGCCCACGTGGTGAGCCGTTGGACGTCGCGGCCTAGGGCGGTGGACGCCATCGGATCGAAGAGCTCCTCCTGCGGCCTGTCGCCGGCGTCTTCCTCGGCCTCGGCACCGCCATTGTGGATCTTGTTCAGGCACAGATAGTTTCGACGGCCCTTGAGTAGCGCGAACTGCGGGCGGCGCGGAAGGGCGTCGGCGATCGAATCGATCAGCCCGGGCAGATCCCGATCGACGAGCTGCCGCTGCAGCGCGATGGTGGCCGTGGACACGACGACGGGCGAGTCGTCATCGATGGCGCGGACGATCGCGGGCACGAGGTACGCCAGCGACTTTCCGGTGCCGGTACCGGCCTGCACCACCAGATGCTCGCCGGTTGCGAACGCCCGCGCGACGGCGTTGGCCATCTCGAGTTGGCCGCTGCGCTCACTGCCGCCGAGCGCGGCCACGGCGATGCCCAGCAACTCGGGTACGGACACTTCGGACGTGGGAAGCCTCTTTTGCTCTGCGGTGCTACCGCCGGCCGGCGGGGATCTGCGTCGTCGGGATCGCGGGTTCGCCGTGGGAGAGGTTCAGCCCTTCCCACGGCAGACTGCGCAGCCCGGAAGCTACCAGCTCGCGCGCCGCGGCCACATTCGGTTTGGACACCACGTCGCCGCCGCGGACCAGCGGAACGGTCAACACCCGGAACGGTTCGGTGACCGAGGGCCGGCGGCCCGCCGGATACACCAGCTCCTCGGTGACGGTGCCGGAGGTGCGTGCCAGACGCAGCGCCTCTTTGCGGCCTCCGCGGGATTCCTTGTGGCTGCTGCGCTTCTGCACCGGCATTCCGTCGACCTCAACAAGTTTGTAGACCATGTTCGCCGTCGGCGCGCCCGAGCCGGTAACGAGCGACGTGCCGACGCCGTAACTGTCCACCGGTTCGGCGCCCAGGGCGGCGATGGAGAATTCGTCGAGGTCGCTGGAGACCACGATGCGGGTGCCGGTGGCTCCCAACCCGTCGAGTTGTTCGCGGACCTGGCGGGCCAGCACGCCCAACTCGCCGGAGTCGATCCGGACCGCGCCGAGCGACTCCCCGGCGGCGGCCACGGCGTTGGCCACGCCGGTCGTCACGTCGTAGGTGTCCACCAGCAGCGTGGTGTCCACGCCCAGTGTGTCGACCTGAGCGCGGAACGCGGCCAGTTCAGTCACTTCGGCGGGCTCGCCGCTCGCGTGCAGCATGGTGAACGCGTGCGCCGAGGTGCCCTGCGCAGGGATGCCGTATCGGCGCTGGGCCTCGAGGTTGGAAGACGCGGCGAAGCCGGCGATGTAGGCGGCGCGCGCCGCGGCGATCGCGGCGTGTTCGTGGGTTCGTCGTGACCCCATCTCGATCAGTGGACGGTCCCGGGCAGCGCTCACCATTCGCGCCGCTGCCGACGCGACCGCCGTGTCGTGGTTGAAGATCGACAACGCCAGCGTCTCGAGCACGACACATTCGGCGAAAGTGCCGGTTACCGACAAGACGGGAGAGCCGGGGAAGTACAGCTCGCCTTCGGCGTAACCGTCGATATCGCCGCGGAAGCGGAAGTCGCGCAAGTACCGCAACGCATCTGGATCGAGGAATTCGGCCAGCAACTGCAGCGCCTCGGCGTCGAAGCCGAACTGCGGCAACGCTTCGAGCAACCGGCCGGTCCCGCACACCACGCCGTAGCGGCGCCCCTCGGGGAGTCGGCGCGCGAACAATTCGAAGGTCGTTGGGCGATCGGCGGTGCCGTCCCGCAGCGCGGCGGCCAGCATCGTCAACTCGTACTTGTCGGTAAGCAGCCCAGTTACCACCGGGTCGTTCATTCCATAACGGTATCGGCTGCCGCCGGGGGCTCGGAAACTCCGCCGGTCCCTCGGTATCGTGGAGGCCATGGTTGTTATGTCAGCGCCCACTAAGCCGGGCACTACAGGACAACGCGAGTCCGCTCCGGTAGACGTCACGGCGAGTCCGTGGGTCACGATCGTGTGGGATGACCCGGTCAACCTGATGACCTACGTGACGTATGTATTCCAGAAGTTGTTCGGCTACAGCGAGCCGCACGCCACCAAGCTGATGTTGCAGGTGCACAACGAGGGCAGGGCGGTGGTGTCGGCGGGCAGCCGCGAGTCCATGGAAGTCGACGTGTCCAAGCTGCATGCCGCCGGGTTGTGGGCGACGCTGCAGCAGGACCGCTGATACTCGAGGCCGCGGCGATCACCTGTGCGCAAGTGGAAGCGCGTCGAGACCGCGGACGGTCCCCGTTTCCGGTCCGCCCTGGCGTCACACGAGGCGGCCCTGCTGAAGAACCTGGCAACCGCCATGGTCGGATTGCTCGATGAGCGTGAATCATCCTCGCCCGCAGACGAACTCGAGGAGATCACCGGCATAAGGGCCGGAAACAGCAATCCGCCGAAGGACCCGACCTTGCGCCGGCTGCTACCTGATTTCTTCCATCCAGACGACGATGACCCGTCGGCTTCCGATGCCGCCGATAGCCTCAACGCTGCGCTGCGCAGCCTGCACGAGCCCGAGATCATCGACGCCAAACGCCTTGCGGCGCAGCGGTTGTTGGATACCGTGCCGGATGACGGAGGCCGGTTCGACCTGACCGAGGAGGACGCGAACGCCTGGGTGGCGGCGGTCAACGACATCCGGCTGACGCTGGGAGTCATGCTCGAGGTCGGCCCGGAGGGGCCGGAGCGGCTGCCCGCGGACCACCCGTTGGCCGTGCACTTCGACGTGTACCAGTGGTTGACCGTCTTGCAGGAATACCTCGTCCTGACGCTCATGGGGCCCCGATGAGCCACGTCGCCGGCCGGATGAACGCCATCACCGACGTCGGGGGCATTCGCGTCGGTCACCATCATCGACTCGACCCGGACGCGACCATGGGGGCCGGATGGGCCTGCGGTGTCACCGTCGTGCTGACCCCGCCGGGGACCGTGGGGGCGGTCGACTGCCGCGGCGGCGCGCCCGGTACCCGGGAGACCGACCTGCTGGACCCGGCCAATACCGTGCGCTACGTCGACGCCGTTCTGCTCGCCGGCGGCAGCGCCTACGGTTTGGCCGCCGCCGACGGTGTGATGCGCTGGCTGGAAGAACGGGAACGCGGCGTGGCGATGGATGGCGGGGTGGTGCCCATCGTGCCCGGCGCCGTGATCTTCGATCTGCCGGTCGGGGGCTGGGACCGTCGCCCGACGGCGGAGTTCGGCTACCTGGCCTGTGAAGCCGCCGCGAGTGGCGAGGGGGCGCCGCCGGTCGGGAGCGTCGGCGCCGGCGTCGGGGCGCGCGCCGGGGTGTTCAAGGGCGGTGTCGGGACGGCGTCGACGGCGCTGCCGTGCGGGGTGTCCGTCGGCGCGGTGGTCGCGGTGAACTCGGCCGGCGACGTCGCCGACCGGGCCACCGGCCTGCCCTGGATGGCGGACCTGATTCAGGAATTCGCGCTGCGGCCACCGCCGCCGGCGGAGATCGACGCCTTCGCGCAGTTGCCGACCGCGTCCAGCCCGCTGGAGAACCCGCTCAACACGGTCATCGGGGTGGTGGCGACCGACGCGGCGCTCAGCCCGGCCGCGTGCCGGCGCGTCGCCGTGGCCGCGCAGGACGGTCTCGCCCGTACGATCCGGCCGGCGCACACGCCGTACGACGGCGACACCGTGTTCGCGCTGGCCACCGGGGCGGTAGAGGTGCCGCCCCCGCCCGACGGGCCCGCCTCGTTTTCGCCGGAGATGCGGCTGGCCGCGGAGGTCGGCGCCGCCGCGGCCGACTGCCTGGCGCGTGCGGTGCTGGTGGGCGTGCTCGCCGCGGATTCGGTGGCGGGCATACCGACCTATCGCGACGTGCTGCCCGGAGCGTTTGCGCGATGAGAAGCTCCCCGCCGTCCGCGCCGGTAACCTGCAGCTATGGGTAAGACCACCCCGCAGGGACGATCGGGCGCGCCGGTGACCCAGCCAAAGCGTCCCGCGTGGGTGGTCGGCGGGGCCACCATCCTCACCTTTGTCGCGCTGCTCTACCTCATTGAGCTGATCGACCAACTGACGCGGCACTCCCTGGACGAGAACGGCATCAGACCGCTCGAGGTCGACGGGCTGTGGGGCATCGTCTTTTCCCCGGTCTTGCACGCCAGTTGGCAACATCTGATGGCCAACACGGTCCCGCTGTTGGTGCTGGGGTTCCTGATGACGTTGGCCGGTTTGAGCCGGTTCGTGTGGGCCACGGCGATCGTGTGGATCCTCGGCGGCTTCGGCACTTGGCTCATCGGGAACGTGGGCAGTTCCTGCGGGCCGACCGATCACATCGGGGCCTCGGGCCTGATCTTCGGCTGGCTGGCCTTCCTGCTCGTGTTTGGGATCTTCGTGCGCAGGTTCGCCGACATCGCGATCGGGCTGGTGGTGTTGTTCGCCTACGGCGGCGTCTTGTTGGGTGCCATGCCGGTGCTCGGCAGATGCGGTGGCGTGTCGTGGCAGGGCCACCTGTGCGGTGCGATCGCCGGCGTCGTCGCCGCGTATTGGTTGTCCGCGCCGGAACGCAAAGCGCGCGCGAAGAGAAAGGCCGGCGCCGCCGCGCCGCGCACCAAGACATGAGCTCGCCGTTGGCTCCCGTCGGGATCTTCGACTCCGGCGTCGGAGGACTGACCGTCGCGCGGGCAATCATCGACCAATTGCCCGACGAGGACATCGTCTATGTGGGCGACACCGGCCACGGGCCGTATGGCCCGCTGACCATTCCCGAGGTCCGCGCGCACGCGTTGGCCATCGGGGACGATCTTGTCGGGCGCGGGGTCAAGGCGTTGGTGATCGCGTGCAACACCGCGTCCGCGGCCTGCCTGCGGGATGCCCGCGAGCGGTACGACGTGCCGGTCGTCGAGGTCATCCTGCCGGCGGTGCGTCGTGCCGTCGCCACGACCCGCAACGGTCGCATCGGTGTCATCGGTACCCGGGCGACCATCAACTCGCACGCCTACCAGGACGCGTTTGCCGCCGCCCGAGACACCGAGATCACCGCGGTGGCCTGTCCGCGCTTCGTCGACTTCGTGGAGCGCGGCGTGACCAGTGGCCGTCAGGTGCTCGGGCTGGCCGAGGGGTACCTCGAGCCGCTGCAGCGTGCCCAGGTCGACACCCTGGTGCTCGGGTGCACGCACTACCCACTGCTGTCCGGTTTGATCCAGCTGGCGATGGGCGAGCACGTGACCCTGGTGTCGAGCGCCGAGGAAACCGCCAAGGAGGTGCTCCGGGTGCTCACCGAGAGCGACCTGCTGCGTCCGCATGACGCGGCGCCCGCGACCCGGGTCTTCGAAGCCACCGGTGACCCGGAGGCATTCACGAAACTGGCCGCGCGGTTCCTCGGTCCCGCGGTCACCGGTGTGCAGCCCGTTCACCACGTGCGGATCGACTAGTGCCGATGGTGGCGACCCGCCTCGCCCGGCTTCGCCGCGCGCGCGATCACCACTGCGCCGATGGTGGCGACCCGCCTCGCCCGGCTTCGCCGCGCTCGCGATCGCCACTGCGCCGATGGTGGCGACCCGCCTCGCCCGGCTTCGCCGCGCTCGCGATCGCCATTGCGCCAGACGAGATTCTCATCACACCAATGCGGCGATGTTTTCGTCACGGTCCTATCGGGCATGGCACAGTAGTGTCCGTGCGAATAACCGTGCTCGGCTGCTCGGGCAGCGTGGTAGGGCCGGATTCGCCCGCGTCGGGATATCTGCTTCGGGCACCGGACACTCCGCCGTTGGTCATCGACTTCGGCGGCGGCGTGCTGGGCGCGCTCCAGCGCTACGCCGATCCCGCGTCCGTGCACGTGCTCTTGTCCCATCTGCACGCCGACCACTGCCTCGATTTGCCTGGCTTGTTCGTCTGGCGGCGCTACCACCCGTCGCGCCCGGACGGTAAGGCCTTGTTGTACGGCCCGGGCGACACTTGGTCCCGGCTCGGTGCGGCCTCGTCACCGTACGGCGGCGAAATCGACGACTGCTCAGACATTTTCGACGTTCGGCACTGGGTTGACGGCGAACCGGTCACGGTCGGCTCGCTCACGGTGACGCCGCGTGTCGTGGCCCATCCGACGGAGTCGTACGGTCTGCGGATCACCGATTCGACCGGCGCCTCGTTCGTCTACAGCGGTGACACCGGCGTCTGTGACCAGCTTGTCGAGCTGGCGCGGGATGCCGACGTCTTCCTCTGCGAAGCCTCCTGGACGCACTCGCCGGACCGCCCGCCCGCTCTGCATTTGTCGGGCACCGAGGCCGGCCGGGCCGCGGCGCAGGCCGGCGTTCGTGAGCTGTTGTTGACCCACATCCCGCCGTGGACCTCGCGGGAGGACGTGATCAGCGAGGCCAAGGCCGAGTTCGACGGCCCCGTGCATGCGGTGGTGTGCGGGGAATCTTTCGATATCCGCCGCTCTGAAAGGGTCTGAGCATCCCGCGCGGGGGTTGGCTTAGGGTTACCGGGTGACCAGACGAGAAGACGGCCGCCTTGACGACGAGCTTCGCCCCGTAGTCATCACCCGCGGATTCACCGACCACCCGGCGGGGTCGGTACTCATCGAATTCGGCCACACCAAGGTGATGTGCACCGCCAGCGTCACCGATGGGGTGCCGCGCTGGCGCAAGGGGTCGGGTCTGGGGTGGCTGACCGCCGAATACGCGATGCTGCCGTCGGCAACCCACACCCGTTCCGACCGCGAAGCAGTGAAAGGGCGTCTGTCCGGGCGCACCCAGGAGATCAGCCGACTGATCGGCCGGTCACTGCGTGCCTGCATCGATCTGGCGGCGTTGGGGGAGAACACCATTGCCGTCGACTGCGACGTGTTGCAGGCCGACGGCGGCACCCGCACCGCGGCCATCACCGGCGCCTTCGTGGCGCTGGCCGACGCCGTGACCTACCTGGCGGCGGCGGGCAAGTTGTCCGATCCCCGACCGTTGTCGTGTGCCATCGCGGCGGTCAGCGTCGGGGTGGTGGACGGCAGGGTGCGGGTCGACCTGCCCTACGAGGAAGACGCGCGGGCCGAGGTCGACATGAACGTCGTCGCCACCGATACCGGGACACTCGTTGAGGTTCAGGGGACGGGCGAGGGCGCGACGTTCCCGCGTTCGACGCTGGACAAACTGCTCGACGTGGCGCTGGCCGCCTGCGACAAGTTGTTCGCGGCGCAGCGCGAGGCGCTGGCCCTTCCGTATCCGGGTGAGCTGCCCGACGGCGCTGCACCGCCGAAGGCGTTCGGCAGCTGACGCGCCTGCTGGTCGCCAGCCGCAACCGCAAGAAGCTGGCGGAATTGCGCCGGGTGCTCGACGCGGCCGGCCTGTCCGGGCTGACGTTGGTGTCACTGCATGACGTGCCCCCGTTCGACGAGGCGCCCGAGACGGGCGCGACCTTCGAGGACAACGCGATGGCGAAGGCGCGGGACGCGTTCGCCGCGACGGGCCTGGCTTCGGTGGCCGACGACTCCGGCCTGGAGGTGGCCGCTTTGAACGGCATGCCCGGCGTGCTGTCGGCGCGCTGGTCGGGTGATCACGGCGACGACGCCGCCAACACCGCGCTGCTGTTGGCGCAGTTGCGTGACGTGCCCGACGAACGCCGCGGCGCGGCGTTCGTCTCGGCGTGCGCCGTGGCCGGGCCGTCCGGCGAGGTCGTCGTCCGCGGGGAGTGGCCCGGCAGCATCGCCCGGGAACCGCGGGGCGACGGCGGCTTCGGGTATGACCCGGTCTTCATTCCAGCGGGTTCCGACCGCACCGCGGCCGAGCTCAGCCCCGAGGAGAAGGACGCGGTCTCCCATCGCGGTCGCGCCCTCGCTTTGCTGGTGCCGGCGCTGCGCGACTTGGTCGGGGCGCCATAGGCGTCGGGCGCGCTGCGGTCACATCGGCCACACTCGTTGCGAGGCAAGATGGATCGACGAAGTGCCCGCCTTCGAGCGACAACGAGTGCGCGACGGGCGTTGTCGCTGTGAGGCGGGCACATCGGGTGCCGCGCCGTGGAGAGGCGCGTGTGGCGGACGGGGGTCTACAGGCCGAAGCGGGCCTTTACGTCCCTGGTCTGGACTTGCTCGACGATGATGCCCAGGAGCGGGATGGTGCCGGCAAGGAGGACACCGATCGTCTTGGGAATCGGCCAGCGGACCTTGACCGCCAGATTGAACGCGGTCAGGACATAGATGAAGTACACCCAACCGTGGACCACCTCGATCCAGCGGATCTCGTGGTGCAAGACGAGATGCGAGACGATCTCGTAGCACAGCGCGATCAGCCACAGACCCGTCGTCCACGCCATGATCCGGTAGCCGAGCAACGCGGTGCGGATCTTCTCGACGGGGAATGCCGACGCTGATCTCTCCGGTGTGGTCATGCGGTGGTCCTGTTCTGTTTTTCGGTGTCTTGTTTGGCAAGCTCGGCCAGGTAGGCGTTGTACTCCGCGAGCGCGGGGTCATCGGACGGCGGTTGCATCGGCTTGGGGCGCTCGGGCAGTAGGCCGGCGGGTATCTCGGTGAGGGCGGCGTCTTGCCCGGGCTCCGGTGGCATCTCTTCGTAGCGGACGTATTTGCGGTACGCGTACACGCAGAACCAGGCGAACAGCGGCCACTGCAGCGCATAGCCGAGGTTTTGGAACGTGCCCGAGACCGACTGGAACCTTGTCCACTGCCACCAGCCCAGCGCCAGGCAACCGCACGCCGCGACGATCACCAAGGCGATCAGCGCGGGCCTGCGACGATGGGTAGTGGACACCCCTTGACGGTACCGCTCACGATTTGGGTCCGACGAATTCGTCGAGGCGCGCCACCGCCGCTTTTCGATACACGGCTATGACGTACTTGCTCGGCCGGGTCCACGGGATACCGAGGTGGTCAAGCGCCGCGGCGAACAAGCCGCGGATGTCGTCGGACCGGTTCGAGAAGTGGTAGCGAACGCTTCGGACTCCGCGGTCGTTTGCCACCACACGGCATCCATCGCTGTCGATAAGGCCGCGGATGAACTCCTCGGTGGCTTGCTTGACCAGCACCTCTTGCCACGGCTCCAGCCGAATTGGCCTCAAGTGTTTCCTGCCGGGACCGTGTTGGGGCAGCAGGCACGGCCAATGCTTCGAATAGAGCGAGACAACGACACACCCCGTCGGTTGCGGGGCAATAGCTGCGTGCTGACCGAGCATCAAGGTGTCGATGGCCGTGCGGCAGCGCTCGATGATTTGTGGGTACTTCTTGTCCAGCGTGATGCGAAGAAGCCACACGCGCTGGTTTCGTGAGACGCAGCCGTCGCCAAGGTACAAGCCGAGGAGATAGCAGTATGGTGCCGCCGGAAGTGCTGACATGTTATGAACGAGGCCACAGCCCGAGCCACTCGCTAGCCTTGCTCGAATCTGCGGTCGGCGTCGCCAATCCTGGACAGTCGGCCGCGGTACTCCCGAGTTGACGTGCAATCGCGCAGTCGTCTACACCAGCTGCGATGAGGCGCCTTACCGCCTCGAACTCCTCGCCAGATCGCACGCGCAACCGTTCGTCGGCTAAGGCCAAATTAAGCCGCATCGCCGACAAGTTGGCGGCGCACAAGCGATAAGATCGCTAAGCCCGCGGGCGTGGCGAAATGGCATACGCGCCGGCTTTAGGTGCCGGTGCTCGAAAGAGCGTGAGGGTTCGAGTCCCTCCGCCCGCACTGAGGTTCACGCAGGTCATAGGGTGTTTCTGGGTTGAATTTTACCGGCCGTGAGCACCATATGAGCACACTTCAAAATGCGTCTCCCGCCAGAGCAAACAATCTCCGCCGACGATGTAACCCCAGGCCGAGCCGCGACGCATGATGAGCGACGACGAGTGCCTCTCGACAGGGTTATCTGCCTGCGGCACACTCCCGTTTCATGGGGAGGTTTACGGCCAAGCACATAGCTACCCGCCTGCACCTGCGCGGGCCCCGCATCGTCGATCGGTCCCGGATCGACCACCTTGGGTACGGTATTCCGCCTGCTCACATGGACACAAGCGCCCACAGTTTCCTGCAGGTCGTGTTCGGTGTGCCGCGTAGGGCCACGGTGCGTGCATGCAGGCCGGCGCGCTCTGGCGCCTGCGCCGGGAAGGTTTCTTGAGGGCCATTACGGGAAACTCGACCGGAAACGAGGCGATCAGGGTGATCGCCGACGAGCGGTGGCCCATGCCGGCAATATCGGCTCCCCGAAAGGCGACGGATGCTGATCGCTCTGCGGTCCTCCGTGCGGCAGAAGGCAGTCCACTAAGTTTTGTCAGCTCGCAGTGGCGGCTCGCAGCGCCGCAGTCGACGGCCCACCTGGGCGATGCGGATCCGCGGCCCGGCGCGGACCACGAGCCGCTGGATGCCGACGAACCGCTCGCCGTCGATAATCGGCGCTAGCGGCTCATCCTCGGCCTCAATGATCATCTCCCGGCCGTTGACGTCGCGTAACAGATCACCGCGGATGGTGCCGCCGACGATCAGTGCGGGCAGGTGCGCAATGATCTTCGCGGGTGACATCTCACCGGCCTGGAAATGCGGCGCACCAGGCTCGCGCGCCTTTGGGAAGAGCCGGAACACACCGCCGAGACTGAGGTCGAACGCGCCGGCATTCAGCGCTCGATGGTTGCGGGTGGGGACCTCCTCGCCATCGATCGTGACGCGGGCGTGGGTCGGATTGAACAGGTGGGACGCATAGTCCGACCTGTCCGCGCGGCGGGGAAGAAGTTTTGACGTCGCGTAGTCGCCGATCCCACGAGCAATCACTCGTGCAACCGTTGCGGGACCCGGGTTCGGGCGCTCGTAATAGCGGTCGAAGAACCGGTTGCCGACACCTCCTGCAGCCAACGCAAAGCCGACCCGATGAAACGCGGCGCCGTCGGCGGCTTCGCCGTCGAGTTCCAAAGTGTCGAGGGACATTTCGGGTGGCGGTCGATCCCCTTCTGCCGCCGCGGTGAGAGTTCGCAGAATCGAATCCGTTCGCCCGTGCACCGACGCTTTGCGCGCGACAAAGTTGATCGTGCCGCCGGTGGTGGGCACAAATGTCGGCCAACTTTCGGGATCGGCGACGCAGAGCCGCATTTCGTTGATCAGCCAGTGCAGCGCCCCATCACCGCCGTCGCTGACCAGGTGGCTGGCCCGCGGATAGAGCCGCTCGACGGTCGTGCGAAGGTCAGCGAGTGAGGCGGTTTCGTGCACCTCGCCGCAGTGGCCGACAATGCGGCGCAGATCGGCACTGCGCCCGCGCGATGCAGCACGATTCTTACGTGAGCGCGGATTAACGATAACGCCTAGATACATCTGAGCGTCACCGCAGCCTGCCCGCCAAATACGCATTGGCACCGGCAAATTGGGGGCAATCCCGGCAGACGGTCAACAAAGCGCCGGTCCTTTCGCGTCAATTAAAGCTCTCATAAGCGCTGTCCCAGAACGCTTACCCACCAAAACGCCGCCTTAACGTCCAATCGGCTCGTTCACAGGAGGCTTGAATTAGTGTCTGGTCGCCCAGATCGCCTCTGACGGCGATCACGTTGCAGCGGCGCCGATGCCTGGAACTCGGACAAATTCGACCAGCGGAACCTGACGTGGGTCTCCACGACAGACTAGCGGGGCATGGCGCCGGCGATCGTAGTGTGCGGTGCGGGCAATCCAGCGGCGGCCCGGATGGCAGCGAAGGCGTTGATCATGGCATCGGTCACCTCTCGGATGTCCCGCAGCGTCTGGTCGTCCGAGAGCACCGAAATGCCCAGCTGGTCGACATAGCTCCAGACCGTGATGTTGAGCGCCGCGCCCGCCGCCAGCGGACCGACCGAGTAGATCTCGGTGACCTCCGCGCCGGCGATGCGACCACGCCGCCGCGGTCCGGGCACATTGGAGACGACGACGTTGAGCAGCGGGTTGGGTGCCTGCCGCCAGGATGTCCAGCGGAAAGCGGCCAGCGTCGCGGCCGCGGGCACGTACTCCAGCCAGCGTCCGACCGTGCTGGGGCCCAGCAGCTCATAGTTGTCTTTGGCCAGCCGCGCCCCCACAGCGGTCAGCTGGACGCGTTCGAGCGGATCGCCGATATGCACGGGCAGCGATACCAGCATGGTGCCCAGCGCGTTGCCGGTGATGCGGTCCGGCGAGCTGTCGGTCGCGGTGGGCACGGAGGCGATGACGGGCCTCTCGGCGTGACCGTCGTAGCGCAACAGCAGATCCCGGAGGCTCCCGGCGGCCATCGCCAGCACCAAGTCGTTGATCGTGACACGCAGGTGCTTGGTGGTGTCTTTGACCTCCGGCAGCGACAGCGTGGCGCTCGCAAAGGTCCGCCCCGGCGACAACTTGTGGTTGAGGAAGGTGCGCGGCGGATTGAGCTGGCGCGCCAGCTCGGGATGGCGCTGACGCTGCCACGACCGCCGCACTAACAGGTAGAAACGTTGGGCACTATGGCGGACCAGTCCGGGAAGCCGGCGGAGCAGACGCACGCGGTCGCGGCCGGCCGCCCGGATCAGCTCCGGCGTGGTCGCCGGCGCAGTGTGGCCCGCGGCCTCGGTATCCTCGGCCGCGGTGTCGGGCCACTTCATGGCGCGCGCCAGCAGGTTCGCCGAAGCAACACCGTCGGCCAGCGCATGGTGCATTTTCGTGATCACCGCAATACGCCGCTCAGCTAGGCCTTCGGCAAAGTACATCTCCCACAGCGGGCGGCTTCGGTCCAGGGGCGTGCTGGCAATCCACCCGATCACTTGGTCAAGCTGGCGCCGCCCGCCGGGGGCGGGGACCTCCACTCGCCGCAGGTGGTAGTTCAGGTCGACGTCGGACAGCTCATTCCACATCGGCCGGTGCAGATGCCACGGGATGTCGACGAGCTGGTACCGAAGTGGTTCAAGAAGATTCAGCTGTTCGCGCACGGTGTCGCGGAAGCGCACAAAGCTGGCCTGATGTTGGTAAGCCGCGGTGTCGACCACCGCGATTTTGAGGGTGTGCTGGTGCACGTTGGGTGTCTCGCTATACAAGAGCAACGCATCCCAGCCGTTGAGTCGCTTCACTGCCCACCTCATCCCACGCCAAGCACAATGGGTACCCATATTGGCGCAGAAAAGCGGGCGTGGTTTCTTGCCTGTCCGTGCCGACGCTCCGTGACGACTCCGCTACACCGCGCTCCGGTGGCGCCCGAAATGACGCGCCGTGATCCTGCGTTGCACCGCTTCCACCGCTCGGGCTTGGTGCTGTAATGGCGGTATGGCCGACGGTCGCCGCATGCTCGGCTTTCCGCTGCTACCGCCCCGGGTGCCAGGAATTGCCCGGGTTGGCCGGGTGCCCACCGGCCGCACGGTGGAGTTGCCCGGACGCGGCCGCACCTACATGGTCGACTCGGGGCCGGTCTTGGGCGCGCCCACTTTCCTGCTGCTGCATTCGTTGGCGTGCACCGGGCTGATGACCTGGTATCCGACGCTAGCCATGATGCGCCAGTTCGGCCGCGTGGTGACCTTCGACCAACGCGGCCACGGCCAAGGTATCCGTTCGTCACGGTTCTTGCTCGAGGACTGCGCCGATGACGCCGCCGCGCTGGCTGATGTACTGGGCGTGCAGACGTTCGTTCCGGTCGGCTATTCGATGGGATCCTTGGTAGCGCAGCTTGTTTGGCGGCGGCACCCACAGCGGGTCGACGGACTGGTGTTGTGCGCCGCGACCGCGGCCTACAACCGGGCAAGCTACGAGCGGCTCGCCACTGGCGTCTTCGGGGCGCTGATCGAAGCGGTGAGCCCGCAGCCTGGCTTGCCCGCCACTCCTGGTGCAACAGAAGAGTTCATCACCAACGACAGCCACTGGCTGCTGAGCCAGCTGCGTAGCACGAGCGTCGGCGCAATCAGCCAGGCAATCGCCGAACTCATGCGCTTCGACTCCACACCGTGGGTAGCCGAGATCGACGTACCGACATCGGTGCTGATCACCATGCGCGACCGGGCTTTTGGCATACAACGCCAACTCTGGCTGGCCACCCACATACCGGATGCACATATCGTAACGGTCGAAGCCGGGCACGCCGGCTGCACGTTGCAGCCCAGCAAATTCGTGCCGGGACTACACGACGCCGTCGACTCGGTACACCGCCGGATCATTTCCAAGAAGGCGAGTTAACAACCTTGCGATCGTGAACCGGCTTTCGGCATGCCGCCACCTCCCGTCCAGTCGTGGACCATGGTTCGAGCCGGTGCCGACGACGCTCTGATCCGGCACCGCCGCCGGCTCGCAGACCGCCCATGACCGCGCTTAATCTGCCCTGCCCAGCGCCAATGGGGAGTCGTCACCCAGCGTCGGCGCCGATGCGGGCAGCACAGGATCTGGCTACGACGCGGCGGCCGTGGCGACGGCTAGCCCGCCGCTTAACCCCTTGACAACTCCGCACCGGGTATCAGTAGCGGTGTAGAGCCAAGAGGAACGGGTATCAGGAGGCAATCCTGCCCGAAAGAGGGAGCCCGCCTGTGCCCGTCTCCACGCCAGCTCGACCGTTGATCGACACCCTCGAGCGCACCAGCATTCTCGATATTCCGGCGAAGGCCATTGCGAAGAAGGTGCGTGGGCTACTTGCGCCTGAGCCATTCAAAGGAGCGATCAGCGGAACGTGGCTGGGCCATCCGGTGCATCCGCCGTCGACCGACCTGGTGATCGGCTCCTTTATGTCCGCATCGGTGCTGGATCTGCTAGCGCCTCGCGCCGGCGCGCGAGCAGCACAGCGGTTGATCCTGGTCGGTATCGCCGCCGCGGCGCCCACCGCGGTCACCGGGTTCAGCGATTGGGCCGATACCGAGCTGTCCGACGAGGGTGTGCGGCGAATCGGCCTGATCCATGCGCAGGCGAACGTGGTGGCGCTGCTGCTCTACTCCGCATCGCTGGCCGCTCGCCGACGAGGGTCGCGGCTGCGCGGCACCCTGTTGGCGTTGGCCGGCGCAGGAATGCTCGCCGCCAGTGGTCATCTGGGCGGGCACATGGCATACGTGCGCGGCGTTGGGGTCAACCAAACCGCTTTCGACCCGGGCCCGCACGATTGGACGGCCGTCACGGGGGGCGTCGATTTGGCAGATGGGAAGCCGCACTCCGCGGTGGCCGCTGAGACGCCGGTGCTGCTCGTTCGGCACGACGGAAGTGTTTACGCCATCCATGACCGCTGCGGGCATCGGGGCTGTCTGCTCAGCGAAGGCGACCTCGACGGCCATATCATCACCTGCTCATGCCACGGCTCACGCTTCGACATTCGCGACGGCACACTGCTGCGGGGTCCCGCCACCGTCAGTCAGCCCGGTTTTGAGGTGCGAGAGGTCGGCGAACGGATCGAGGTGCGCAGAGTCACGCGCGGCTAACAGCGGGAATCCACAACCGAGGTCCAATTCAAGCGCGACGAACTGCACGACCGACTGGCCGAAGATGCCGTCTTCGACTCGCCCGGACGAGTTCAGCTCGGCGGTGTGGCGGCCGGCGCGCTTCCCACCGTTGGCCCGCTGTACGCCGCGAAAACCGATCGACATGATCAAACACGCTTTACGGCACGGTGGGTGACGCCGCGATCGGCCGAATGACGCAGAATCGGATCCCGACCGCAGGCCGCATGTGGACAGTCCGTAGGGACGGCCAGAGTTCAATGCCGCCAAGGAACGAAATCAGGGAGGCGTGAGCGCACGCTGACCCCAGAGCGCACCCTCGCAGGCGCACCGGAGCTCATCGCGCGCGACGGCGCGAAGGGGGTTGACGATGCTCCAACAGGCTGCGCATCTTGAGGTCAGTCCGATGGCCGCCTATTACCACGTCGAAAGCGAAGAGGAACTACTCAAACTGGAGGGCAACGCGGTGCTGGCAGAGATTGTTGTGCCGCAGCCGGAGGCCGGCCCTTGGGAACAGCGGCTCGAGGAATTGATCACCGCGCAACGCCGCGCGAGTCCACTCACGAATAAGAAGAGGCCACAGCTCACCGGCCGTAACGACCCGGGTGTAAAGCACCTACCGGAACTGTTGTCGCGGACCTACCGAAACCGCGTCCCCAGACCGTAAAGCAGCAACCGGAACTGAAATGTCAAGCATGAACCGGAATCACAAGTTCGCAGTAACCCCACTGGTGCCGCCTGGGCGTCGTCCAGCTGTCGAGACCGGTTTGCTGGCGGCGCTTCGGCCTTAATTGCAACATGACCTCGCGTTTAAGGGAGGTCATTCGAAGTGCCCTCGGACGCCGTGGCCACACTGTGGCCACAATCTGGCCATGGTCACAGTTAACTCATGTGAACTACCGTGATGTGTTTCAGCATTCTACAGGCTAAATAGGCGCGCTAATCAGGTAGCTGAATAGGGTTCGAGTCCCTTCGCCCGCACTGATGCGGTACCGGTGTACACGTGCGTGACGGTGCCTTGTTGTTTGCAGCAACGCTCAATTGGGACTCATGGCCACATCCTTGGCCACAAGTTGCAGTTACTTGCGGTGAGTATCTCGCATGGAGCCTGACTGCGACGGCGTCCAAATCGTCGTCGAAAAGGTCCGCGTATGTTCCTCTACGTACGGCGGATCAACAGAGCGACCTGGCAGCATTTCCAAGGGATGTTTGAATAGTCGGTCCCAAGAGTGGGAACTTCGCCTCAACCGATTCGGGTTCGCTCGCGCCAGTCAGAACAGTAGAAACCAGCCTTTGACATGTCAAAGGTCCGGCTAAGACAGTTTTATCCCGGCCTCAGCGCGAGGCTACCGCGGGCTCACCTCTTGCTGATTTTCTGGTCTCAACGGCACCACGACGCTGCCCTCCGGCGGATTTTTTCGTTCTTGGTATGCGGCCGGAACCCCTTCTAGATCGCGGCGTACGCCCGTCAGTTCCTCCAGGATCATGATCCGTTGCTGACTCGCCTCGTCGACCGCACGCCGGGCCTGCTCCTGTGCGTCGGTGAGGAGCTGATCACGCTCATGTTTAGCGTCCTGCCATGCCTCATCGATCTCCGACTGGGCTTCAGCACGCATCCGGGCGAGTTCGGCGTCGAGCTTGTTCCTGGTTTCCTGACACTCGGTTTCTAGCGCTTTTCGCTGCGCAGCCATGTCCTCCAACATCTCTCGGCGCTCTCGCCGCGCGGTCTCGGCCTCGGCCTCGGCCAACGCGATCAGCGCCTCTGCCTCGGCCCGCGCCTCGGCCTGCATCCGGGAAGTCTCGTCGACCGCACGCCGCATCATCTTCGCCATCCAATGTTGCATCGCGTACGGCGACGGTGAGATGTCCGAGAGAACGGCGACCTCATCCTTGAGGCAGGCGACCTCAATCCGCAGCGCGGCTGCTTCATCGCCGCATTCGTTTCGCCGTGTCCTCTGGTTTTGAACTTCGTCGATCAGCAACTTCTGCTTGGCGAGCAACACCTCGATGAAGGCATCGACCGCAGCCGGGTCATAGCCCCTGAACACGCGAGAGAACGTCTTTGCCGGTTCGGTGATCATTGCCAACCCCCATTCCCGGAAGTGACTGGTCGTTACCATGACCGACCAAGGTCGAGTATTTCACAGTCATGCCGTTGGCGCACCAGTGTTATCGCAGGTGAGGCCGGTTTATGGGGGCTCTTGCCGACAGTTGGAAGCGGCGCGCGACCATATGCTCCACGCATACGCGACATCGAGACCATCGACTCCGAGCTGCGATTGGTGGCCGCTCTTCGCCGTGCGGCTCGGGAGCGAGGTGGCCCGCTGCCGTCGATGGACGTGGCGGACGCGCTGCTGGATGAGCGCTGCGATTTGAACCGAGATTTACTGCTAGCGGTCGAGCTGCGTCTAAACTTTGCGCATGCGTGTCAGGCATTCGGTGGCGGGATTCGCTCTCGCTGGTGCGCTGGGCTGGGCCGCGCTCGGTAGTGGCGTTGGCGTGGCACAGGCGGACCCACCAGCTCCGCCGCCATTGCCGGGGGAACCCGGGCTATCGGCACCGCCCTGGGAGGCTGGGTCGTTACTGCCTGCGCTGTTAGGGCCTGGGTCGCCACTGCCTGAGATGTTTGCACCTGGCTCGCCAGCGCATGAAATGTTGGGGCCCGGGTCGGCACTGCCTGCGCTGCTGGGGCCTCAGTCGCCACTGCCTCAGATGCTTGGGCCTTCAACCGAGCCCCAGCCGTCGGGACCGCCCCTAGACTTCCCTTCGCCTCCGCTACTACCAGGCTAGCCACCGAGGCGGGCTTCGCCTCAAAGGCGATTCGAAGTTGTATGTCGCCACCATCGCCGTCTTGCTTGCGTCTTACCTCGTCAAGGCAACGCGGGCTGGCGAAGTCGGGCACCCGCCACCGCCATTAGGACGACGCCTAATCAGTTGCCGGGGCTAGCTCCGGGCCCTTCACCGAGGTGGGGGGCCTGGAGTCTGCTTGCCGCAACGAAACTACGAGACGGTCGTTTGACCGAGTGCTCTGCTGTTATTTCTTGAAGGCGTCTTTAATCTTTTCACCGGCATCTTTGACGTTGGACTTCGCTTGATCGCCCCTGCCCTCGTCCCGAGTGCCCTTGTCACCGGTGACCTTGCCAACGGCCTCCTTGGCCTTGCCGCCGAGGTCTTGTGCCTTGTTCTTCGCCTTATCCGTACCGCTCATAATGGTCAGCTCCTGTTTCTCCCAAACGGCCCAATGTCGGCCAACCTCAAAGCACTTCGGATACCTCGCTCGCTAATCGGTCAAACGCGCGTAGTCGCTGCGTCCGATTGCGAAGTCCCATACTTGGTGAGCAGCATGCGTGGGCTGAGCCACAGTGGGTAGGGATAGGGATGGGAAACGTACACCTGGCAGAGGGAGTCGGAGCCGTCCCATGAGTGTCGCGTCGCTATACAGATCCTGCCTTCACGAGTTTGGCGTCGAGTTGCGCCGGTTGGCTTACACCATGCCCGGCGGGCATGAGAACCGACTTATCCGCCTAAGCGAGCGGATGATCCATTGTGCGAGTCAAGAACGCGCTGAAGAGCAGCAACGATAGCTAGCGGGCCATCATTCAGGGCACCGGGTACCCCGTGCATCGGGGGCCGAATCAGTGCGGCTGTGCGCTGGTCGTCATGGACTTGACCACCGCCAGCTTCCCGCGGGCCTGCGTCCGCCCCAGCGGTACAGCCACTTCAATGCAAGCTGCCATATAGAAGTCGCCCGTTCCTGCCTGGATCGCCCGCGTGCTTATAGATCGCGCGCAACGATCACCGAGTCCTCTTGACCGGTATTACTTCCTTCAAATGGTTACTGCTAGGGCAAGCGCGTGACGCTGAGTGCGGTCTCACCATAGTTCGCCTGCCAGCGAAAACCACTGGCAACACTTTCTATTTCGGTGAACTTGCCTTGGCGGTGGTACTGGGAGTAGCTGAGCACTTGCACCGAAGCACCGTCCGCTGGCTCGAATCCGAGCGCGAGGACAAGCTTGCCATCGAGGTAACACGAGTTATCACTTTCGAGCGTGATTCTTGGCAACTGTGCCGCGGTGTGATCCGGGATCGCAATTTGCAGTGTCCCTAAATCCGAGTTCTTCAAATCAACTCCTTGCAACAGATGCATCGGGGCGGCAATCTCCAGTCGCCCCGAGTTACTCACGCTCCCAGCACCTTCAAATTTGGCCTCTTCGTCGACCTCGACCACACCTGTGATGTCGATGTCGAGGTCACCGGTGATGTTCAGGTGGTGGCCCTTGAAGTTCAAAACGCCTTTGCCGCGCACACGAATCGACTGACCGTGAGCATTGAACTCCTTCTTGTCGGTGCCTTCTATGCGCAGTGTGGCAGTCGGCGGGACATTGAGACCCCCAAAGGACGACACCTGCCCGCCGGCAAACCTGAACTCGTCGCTGACGGTGATCGTGGACGCATCGAACTGTCCATCGTCGGCGACGAGAACCTTCTCTGCGGTCACTTCGGCCACGCTCACCCATCCGCTGCCCAGCACGCGCAGCTCTTTGACCGCAACATCCTTATTGTCGGTCGACACCGTGTGCTTTGGGACGACCGCAATCTTGTCCCGGTCGGGCACCCCGTTGGTCCAATACGCAGCGTTATACCAGTCGGTGTAGTCTCCTGGCGGATCCCAAGTGGTGATGTTGTCAGACATTGTGCTCCTTCATTACTTTTGTGCTCTCATCGGCAGCGGTTTTGGCCGCAGGCTCAAGGGCCCCCCGCAGCCAGGGCATGGGGTCGATCTTGGAGGCAGGGTTGTAGTCGTAGGGCATGACACTGACGTGAAGGTGCGGCGGGACATGACCGTTGGTCGCAGTGTCGGGATTGATGTGGGCGATGCGCTGTCCGGCGGCCACCACGTCGCCCTGGGCGACTTCGCGGACAATGTGGCCGTATTCGACGCAGCCCGAACCTTGTTCGTGGGATGAGTCGATGACCAACCAGCCCGCAGGGTCGGGCCCACCGTAGCCTTGCGCCTGGCCGGCGTAGATCACCGTGCCAGACTGACACGCGTACACCGGCATGTTCGCCGAGCCACCCGGGCGGCCGAAATCAGTGCCGGCGTGCCATTCGCCGTCGCGCCAACCAAATCCGCTCGTCACCACGCGACCTGCCTCAAGTGGCCAGTACCGTACTGGTCGGTCAGCCGCAGCTTTTGCCCTTGCAGATGTTCCGACTTCTGTACGGTGTGGTGGTGTCCTAGTGGTCCTCATCTTATTCTGGGCTTGGCGGGTTTCGGTCATCCGGCTCGGCCCTTACTTACGGCCCTGATGGGAAAGCGTTTCTGACTTCGTGACCGGGCGCGCGCTTTGTTGACATATCTTCCGCGCCGCAAATGCGATGAGTTTCATCATTGCCCCCTTTGAGACCCGTCAACACCTTCTTCGGGTTGTGGTAAGCAGTCCCAATCGGCCTGTACGCCGCGCCGCCTTCATCGATCAAAACCCTCGCAATGATGAAGGGAATAGGGACCAAAGTCCACCAGTTGCGAGTCTTTAGTTGCCGTCCACCGACATGTGGGGCATGGTCTTGCGGTAGTCTGCCGGTCTCACATGTGTAGTAAAAAACTCGTTGGCAAAAACGCGAGGGGCCCTCGACTCCGCGTAGCCCCCTGCCTCCCGAGATGTGACCACCCCCAACGAAAGTTGCGCCAAACGATCACATTGGAGCATGGATGCACCCGGTACAGCCGCGGTTGCCGCTGTGCGGTTTGTAAGGCTGCCGAGCGCGATTACCAGCGGAGTCGCTACCGGCGCCAGCGCGGGCTTACGGTCGACCCGCCGGCCTTGGAATCCGAGTGTGGTTAATTCTCCGCCGGTTTCGTCACAAGACAGTTGTGTGGTCGCGGCCGTGCGTGCCGAACTCTACGCTGCACCAGTCGCTGTCGAACGTCCCGGCCTAACAGCGGTGGCGCTCTCGCTGGCCGCCATCCTTGACGACCCAAGACATGTAGCGACTCAACCCGCGGCGGCACGCCAGTTGGCTGCCATATTGGGCACGCTTTCGAAGCCGATGCAGTGTCGCGGAAAGCTAGCGGCGGTCAAGCCGATGACGAATCAGGGGCGAAGCCAGGATGCCTGTAAGTCCGACCACGCTTGGACGTGGCCACCTTGGTGCCCCAGATGAAGGGAGCCCGCACGATGGCGAAAATGGAGAGAAAGATGCCGAACATGCAGCCGGGATTTGGATTCATAACGCGCAAGTTACTCGCATCTGGGCTGGTGGACTGCGCTTTTAGCAAACGCGTTCACACAAACCAAATAAGAGCTGACGGCTGACCGCCCGCCCGACGTTCAACATGGCAGTCCAGCTCACCGCCTTGCGTCAACTCGTGGCGATTTTGGGCACGCTATCGAAGCGGACGCAGCGTCGGGGGAAGCTGGCGGTGGTCAGTCGATGACCCAGAAGGGTGGTACGTGACCAGCGCACGGACCAACCCGCCCACGGGGCGATTGATTTCAACTGATTGGCGGCGGTGGCGGCAACTCAATAATGAATGCAGCGAGCGGTCGAAACGGAATGGCCGCAGTTGCCTCGAACTTGCCTCGCATCAGTTCCCAGCGCAGCTGTTGGTAGATGCGTTCGAGGTCGTCCCCAGGCTCTTCGGGGTAAAAAGGCACCTTTGGTAGGTGCACCACAAGACAGTTCCTAAACCCACTCCACCCGTGTGATCAACGTTTGCGTCTGGCGGATGTATTTAAGACGTTGAACCGAAATAGTCGTCAGGCCAACCGCTTTCGGTTTCACGAATGATCCCGATGGGTGCCACGTCGTGTTAGGTACGCGGCGGACCCTGGGTCGCGGTGCTGCGCAGCCCCCGGTCTAGTCATGAAGCGGCGGCCGGGGGCGCCTCGAACCATCAGCGCGTGGCTTGATCTGTACTACTGACGATGCGCTGGGAGATGGCCAGCAGTGCATGGTCAAACATAGTTTTGTCGAAGGTTCCGGAGGCTGCGACGGCTCGCAGGTCGGTGCAGAGCTGTTCGCATAGTGAACGCACTTTGACGTTGCTCGCCTGCGACAGCCATTTCAGCACACCGAAGGCAGCCTCCTCTTCGATGTCGTAGATAACCATCAGCATCCCCTTGGCCCGTTCGATGGCCGCGCGGTGCTCCGTAATCTCACCAACTCTCGTGGTGATGACTTCCTCGCGTGCCCGCACGGACGGACTCACGTCGAGATAAAAACCATGTGTGCCAATGACTGCACCGTCGTCGTCGAAGAACTGATCCCCGATGACGATTACCGAGTGCACCGCCCCGCGGGTATCGATGATGCGATGCCGGCCGCTGAACACCCCGCGGGTGTGAATAATGTGGTCAATGGTCGCCGCCACTTTGTCGCGGTCCTCGGGATGCTTGTGGGATAGCACGAGCTCCATGGTCGGGGTGACCGTTCCTGGTTGATAGCCGTGCAGCCGCTGCACCTCGTCGGACCACTCCCAGCGCTGGTCATCGAAGTAGAACCGAAACCATCCAGTCCGCTCCGATGCAGCCGGCAAAAGCTCTCCCGCAAGCTCACCCTCATCAGGGGACTCACCAGCGGCTTCAGACACAAGATGGACTTTAGCGCGACTCGTGTAAAGCAAGCTACCGCCCGGGTTTACCGCACGTTTACCGCACGCAACGCGTGCCTGTGGCGTGCGTTCGACGACGTTGGGTCAGGGCTACGACATTCAACGGCAGCGGCCCACCCCGCTCTGGAGCCGCACGGCGCAAGGTCGCCAGCAATCGCTAGCGTTTATCAACGTCACTCGAAAAGGTACGCGCGTGCCACAAAGTTGTTGTGTAATCGATACGGAATCGCTTAACTTAGACACTGGGGGATCCAGGTCACACGTACGGGCCGATGTGGCGCACATCCCAGTATCTATTAGGGGGAGGCGGTCGCAACACTGTGCGGCCGGCTGGGACCAAGGAATAGCTCGTGTCAGGAGAAAGACGGGCCGCAAGGCCCATAAGGCTTGTACCCGTAGACAATACGCCGAGCGCCGTCGCCCCGGACGATCGCACGTGGGTCGCGAAGGCGCTGTGTAGGGGAACAGATCCCGACGCACTATTTGTGGGCGGGGCGAGACAACGTAAGGCTGCCGTTATCTGCCGTCGCTGCCCTGTGATGACAGAGTGCGGGGCGGAGGCGCTGGACAACAAGGTCGAGTTCGGGGTATGGGGCGGCATGACTGAGCGCCAGCGCAGGGCTTTGCTTAAGCAGCATCCCGAGGTCGTGTCGTGGAAGGATTTTTCGACGCGCGCGACGCGCGCCCGGTAACTTGTCCCGTAGCCGACTGCGACGCACATCGTGTTAGTGGCATGCGCGAGGGGATCACGCGCGCTTAATTCTGGGCCGACGCCCGTTCGGTAAGGTCCATGACTTTCGCGGCGGGAGCGTTCATCTTGACCGACTCGATGCCTTTTTCGGCGCCTGCCTTAGTGTCATAGGCCTGGCTGGCGGCGATGATTTCGCCGTTGGCGGCTTTGAGGTGGAACCGGAATTTGCCGGACTTGTCCCTGCTGACTTCGAACTTGGCTGCCATGGCAGTTCTCCTCGTTCGCTTACTCAACAGCGAAAACGCTACGCCTCTACGGCTTGTGGCGCACGTGCGGAGCCTACGGGTTGCAGCCGTCCGCTAGCTCGAAGACGCTCGTCCAGCAGCGCATCCACCGCGACTACCGACGGCAGCGGCCTGCCTTGTTCCCGAGCCGCACGGCGAAGGATCACCAGCATTCGCAGCTCCGCATCAATAGTTCCGAGGTCGCGCGTGCGGGCCGAAGCGGCCTTAGACCCGCCCAGCGAGACATCTTTTCGCCTCATTGAACGGGATTACCCTGCCATTGGCGGTCTAAGCACGCGCAGCCCGTTGGAGAGGCAGGGGTAGCCCAATCAACTATTCAGTCGTTGTTATTCGTCCGCAAAGATCCAGCGAGCTTCGTTGTCGCGCAAACGAGACCGTGGTCTGCATAAAACCGGACGACCACCCGCACCGCGGACTACTCGTTGATGGGGAGCCTTTGACACGGCGGAGGCCGTCGTCGCTCGACTGCGGGCCGCCTTCGTCTGCGAGCGCAGATGTGAGCCATACGTGTGTTGAGGGTGCGCGGCCTACCGTCGGCATAACTTATGTAAAGCGGCGCCTCGCAGCCCGGCATCGCACGCTTGATCGCATTGGCGTACAGATATTTGGCGGTCCCCTTAGTGGGTCCCGATGCTCTCGTGGCACGTCGACACCCTACAAGCCAACTACAACACCGCCGCGTGCATCGTGTGCCTGTCGCCGGTCAGGTCATATCTAGGTCTCGCAGCAAAATATCGGGTGTCAAAATGCGGCATGAACTGCTCGAACTCTGGTGCGCAATACTGGGATTGAATCAGTCAACGCACTGATGAGGCGGGAAGATTGCCGCGTGAGAACCAACTGAGCCGGACCGAAGGTCGCGTCATCACGGTCGTCGACGGCAGGAGCACTATCTGCACTGGGGCTGCCTTGGGCTTGTCCCGCTGCCGAGACGGTTTGCTGGCTGCGAATGCCCTTAGCTGCCGGTAACCCTCTTTCTTACCGGCGGTCTCTGTCTAACCGCTATCGGACACCGTGGCCGCGGCGTGGCCACAATCTGGCCATGGTCACAGTTAACTCAGGTGAACTACGGTGATGTGTTTCAGCAGCTAGAGCTGAAATGGGCGCGTTGATCAGGTAGCTGAACAGGGTTCGAGTCCCTCCGCCCGCACAATCAGTTCACCTTCATCAGGCGTCAAATCCTCTCTGCGGGGTACATGGACTGCACGGGACACGAGGAGACGCCATGGCCACCGGAAATCAGCCACGCGAGGAAGCTCTGAGCGCGAAAGATGCCGAGCTCGCCGAACGCAGGGCTGCGGCCGCTCGCGAACGCGCCGCGCACGCCGGGCTCTCGGCCGCCCGCAGCTTCGAAGAATCGGCCCGCAAACACGAACGAGTGGCGCGGGTGCAAGACCGGGCGGTCGAACGAGGCGTGTCCGATGTGAGTGAACATCGCGACTCGGCGGCTCACCATCGCGAGTTCGCCGCAGAAGACCGCAAGCTCGCCGAACTGAAGCGAAAAGAGTCCGAGGCCGACCTAGCCATGGACTAGGCGTCCAGGAAGCGCGCTCGAACCTCCGGCGGCGGCAGCGGACAGGTGTCGTACTTGCCGAAGACGCGATAGCGGACGTCGGCGACCCTATCGTAGAGCCAGTCGCGTAGGGGAGCGGGGACGACGCGGGCCACCTCGAGCAGCTTCCACGGCCCGCCAAGGTAATCCACCACCCGCAATGCAGCGGCGGATCGGACGGCGACGCGTTCTCCCGGCTGGTCGGGTTCGTCGACGAACACCACAGAGTCCACGTCTTTGATTGCCGGGTGCCGCGCAAAGACCGCTTGGGCGAAGTCGCTGTCGAGGGCCGCAAAGCGCAGGGTGCCGTGGCGATCGAACCGAAGTATCGTTCGCACCGCCGAGTTGCAGACGCCGCAGACCCCGTCGTAGAGCAACACGGGCGCCGGTTCACCGCTCACACCGCCAGGCTACTGGCCAACCGCCCACGAGTTGACCTTTGGTAAGGCAACCCTTAGTTTTGCGGTAACTTATCGAGCAAGGGGTCCGCCGGGCCGTCCGCTCGCCGAAGTCGCCGCGGAGTTGAGCGCCGCGAGGAAGGACCCTATGTCACGCGGGTTCCAGGGTGTGATGTTGCGAAGCTTCGGTGCCCGTGACCATGCCGCAACGGTGGTCGAAAGCGTCCAGATCGCACCGCATTTCGTGCGGGTGCGCATGACGTCGCCGACGTTGTTCGAAGATGTGGACGCCGAGCCCGCCGCATGGCTGCGGTTCTGGTTTCCGGACCCGGACGGATCCAACGCCGAATTCCAGCGCGCCTACACAATCTCCGAGGCAGACGTGCCCAACGGGCGCTTCGCGGTCGACATCGTGCTGCACGAACCCGCCGGCCCGGCATCGAAGTGGGCGCGCACCGTGCGGCCCGGCGCGACGATCGCCGTCATGGCGCTGATGGGCTCGTCGCGTTTCGACGTGCCCGACGAACAGCCGGCCGGCTATCTGCTGATCGGAGACTCGGCGTCGATCCCGGGCATGAACGGGATCATCGGCGTGGTCCCCGATGACGTCCCGATCGAGATGTATCTCGAGCAGCACGACGACAATGACGTCCTGATCCCGATCGCGCGGCACCCGCGGCTGCACGTGCACTGGGTGGCCCGGCGCGACGAGAGATCCCTTGCCGCGGCGATTGATAACCGCGACTGGTCCAACTGGTACGCCTGGGCCACGCCCGAGGCGACGGTGCTCAAGCACGTGCGGACTCGGCTGCGCGACGAGTTCGGTTTCCCCAAGTCCGTAGTCCACGCCCAGGCGTACTGGAGTGCCGGGCGTGCGATGGGCACCCGCCGGGGCGACGAGCCGGAGCCCGTGAACAGCGTTGTCCCCGAGCATGTTTCCGCGCCGAAGCCGTCAGACGATACTCCCGCCCCGGCGGCCCGCGGAAGTTGGCGCGCCCAGGGCGCCGGCCGGTTGCTCGCGCCGCTGCGCTCGGCGCTGATCCTTTCCGGCGTGTTGCAGGCGCTCATCACGGTGGTGCAGCTGGCGCCGTTCGTACTGTTAGTCGAGCTGGCTCGGCTGCTGGTCGCCGGGGCGCCCGCATCGCGACTCTGGAACGTCGGGATCGCAGCCGTCGCACTGCTGGGAACGGGAACCGTGCTCGGTGCGGCGCTCACGCTGTGGCTGCACGTCGTCGATGCGCGGTTCGCCGCCGACCTGCGTTCGCGGTTGTTGCACAAGCTATCTCGGCTACCGCTGGGCTGGTTCACCGCGCGCGGATCGGGCTCGATCAACCAGCTGCTGCAGGAAGACACGCTGTCGCTGCACTATCTGGTCACCCACGCCATCCCGGACGCGGTCGCGGCAATCGTCGCCCCAGTCGCGGTGCTGGTCTACCTGTTCGTCGTCGACTGGCGCGTGGCGCTCGTGCTATTCCTGCCGGTCCTGGTGTACCTGGTGTTGACGTCGTCGCTCACCATTCAATCGGGCCCGCGCATACCGCAATCCCAGCGCTGGGCCGAGAAGATGGGCGGCGAGGCCGGCGCCTACCTGGAAGGCCAGTCGGTGATCCGCGTCTTCGGCGGCGCGGCCGCATCCAGCTTCCGACGCCGGCTGGACGAGTACGTCGAATTCCTGGTCTCCTGGCAGCGCCCACTGGCCGGCAAGAAGACGCTCATGGACTTGGTCACCCGGCCGTCGACCTTCCTGTGGCTGATCGCGCTCACTGGGACCCTGCTCACCGTCACCGGGCGGATGGACCCGGTGAATCTCTTGCCGTTCCTGTTGCTGGGCACCACCTTCGGCGCCCGACTGCTCGGGATCGCTTACGGGGTCGGCGGTATCAGCGCCGGCATGCTGGCCGCCCGGCGCTTGCAGAACACGCTCGACGAACCCGAGCTCGAGGTGCGAGAGCAGGACCAGTCCGGAGATTCGTCGGCGACGGTGGTGTTCGACGACGTCAGTTTCGGCTATCGCCCGGGTGTTCCGGTGATCCAGGGGGTGTCGCTGACGCTACGGCCCGGCACGGTCACCGCCCTCGTGGGCCCGTCCGGATCCGGAAAGTCGACGCTGGCCGCTCTGCTGGCTCGGTTTCACGATGTCGACCTGGGTGCGATACACGTTGGCGGACAGGATATTCGGTCGATGACCGCCGACGAACTCTACGCAAGGGTCGGGTTCGTCCTGCAGGAGACGCAGCTGGTGCACGGCACCGTCGCGCAGAACATCGCGCTGGCCGTCCCCGGTGCCACCGCGGCGCAGGTCCAGGAGGCGGCGCGCCAGGCGCAGATACACGACCGGATCATGCGATTGCCCGACGGCTACGACACCCTGCTGGGCGCGGGGGCCGGCCTTTCGGGCGGCGAGCGGCAGCGGCTGACCATCGCCCGGGCGATCCTGGCGGATACCCCGGTGCTGATCCTCGACGAGGCCACGGCGTTCGCCGATCCGGAATCGGAATACCTTGTGCAGCAGGCACTTAACCGGTTGACGCGCGATCGTACGGTGCTGGTGATCGCACATCGATTGCACACCATTACCGGAGCCGACCAGATCGTTGTGCTTGACCACGGCCGAATCGCCGAACGCGGCAGTCATGACGAGTTGTTGGCCGCCGACGGTCGGTATCGACGGCTGTGGGAGCGCGGCCGTCGAGACCCGGTCGCGGCCACCACGGTTCAGGGGGCGCGATGATTCGCACGTGGTTAGGCCTGGTGCCCGGCGATCGGCGCGCCAGGGTGATCACCTACGCCGCGCTCACGGTGCTCTCCGTGGTGGCGCGGGCCGCGGCCACCGTCCTGCTGGTGCCCCTGGTGGGCGCCCTGTTCAGCGACGTTCCGCACCGCGCGCTGGTGTGGCTGGGCTGGCTCTCCGCCGCCACCGTGATCGGATGGGTGATCGACACCGCGACGGCGCGCCTCGGCTTCAGCCTCGGCTTCGCGGTGCTGGACCACAGCCAGCACGACGTGGCGGACCGGTTGCCCGGCGTGCGGCTGGACTGGTTCACCGCCGAGCACACCGCGACCGCACGGCAGGCGATCGCCGCGACCGGGCCCGAACTGGTTGGCCTCGTCGTCAACCTGCTGACGCCGCTGGTCTCCGCCATCCTGCTCCCCGCCGCCATCGGGCTGGCCCTACTGCCGATCTCATGGCAGCTCGGCGCGGCCGCGCTGGGCGGCGTGCCCCTGCTGCTGGGGGCGCTGTGGGCATCGGCACGGCTGACGCGGCGCGCCGACGCCGCGGCCGACGAAGCCAATGGCGCCCTCACCGAACGGATCATCGAGTTCGCCCGCACCCAGCAGGCGTTGCGGGCCGCGCGGCGGGTCGAGCCCGCACGCAGCCTCGTCGGCGATGCGCTCGCAGCGCAGCACGGCGCGACCATGCGGCTGCTGACCATGCAGATCCCGGGCCAGCTGCTGTTCAGCCTGGCCAGTCAGCTGTCCCTGATCCTGTTGGCGGGGGCGACGGCGGCGCTCACGGTGAACAAGGCCGTCACGGTCCCGGAAGCCATCGCCTTGATCGTTGTGATCGTGCGCTACCTGGAGCCGTTCACCACGATCAGCGAGCTGGCCCCGGCGTTGGAGAGCACCCGCGCCACGCTCGACCGCATTCGCTCGGTCCTCACCGCGCCGCTGATGAACGCCGGGACGGCCGCGCTGCCAGATGCCGCCGCGGCGCCGCGCATCGAGTTCGACGACGTCACATTCCGCTATGCCGGGGTGACCGTGCCGGTGCTCGACGGGGTGAGCTTCACGTTGGCGCCCGGGAGCACGACGGCGATCGTCGGACCGTCGGGATCGGGCAAGAGCACCATCCTGGCGCTGATCGCGGGCCTGCACGAACCCACCCGCGGCCGGGTGCTGATCGACGGCGTCGACGCGGCGACGCTGGACGCCGAAGCGCGCCGGGCGGCGAGCAGCGTGGTGTTCCAACATCCCTACCTGTTCCACGGGTCCATCCGCGACAACGTGTTCGCCGGGGATCCCGGCGCCGGCGATGACCGGTTCACCCGGGCCGTCTCCCTCGCCCGCGTCGACGAACTCATCGAGCGGCTACCCGACGGCGCCGACACGATCGTCGGCGAGGCCGGCTCCGCGCTGTCGGGTGGCGAACGCCAACGGGTCAGCATCGCGCGGGCGCTGCTCAAGCCGGCGCGGATACTGCTCGTCGACGAGGCGACCAGCGCCCTGGACACCGAGAACGAGGCCGCGGTGGTCCGCGCACTCACCCTCGACCCCCGCTCACGCACCCAGGTGATCGTCGCGCACCGGTTGGCCAGCATCAGCCACGCCGACCGCGTCCTGTTCCTGGACGACGGCCGAGTGATCGAGGACGGAACGGTCGACGAATTGCTCGCCGCGGGTGGGCGTTTCGACGAGTTCTGGCGCCAGCAGCGCGAGGCCGCCGATTGGCGGATTCTGGCCGGCTAGGCCACCGTAGTTGACCGCAGCGTTTGCGGTATGCCTTACAGTTTGTCAGTCGGACGGAGCTGTCCGGGTACAGGAGGCGTGCTGTTCATGAGTGCTGTGGTGTCGATTCCGCGGTATCCCGGCGACGTGACCCCGCAATGGCTGTCGGCCGCGCTGAGCGGGCGTGGCGCTCCCGTCGAGGTGGCCGCCGTGGAGGTGATCGCGATCGGCACCGGGCAGACCGGCGCCACCTACCGGGTGTGCGCCCGGTACGCGACGGACCCCGGTGACCTGCCGCAGACCTTCGTCATCAAACTGCCGGCCCAGGACGACACCGTGCGCGACCGGGTCGTCATCGGATATCGCAGTGAATGCGCGTTCTACTCATCCGTGGCGGACCGGGTGCAGGTGCCGACGCCGCAGTGCTTCTACTCCGAGATCACCGAGGACGCAATGGAGTTCGCCTTGCTCCTCGCCGACCAGGCGCCGGCGGTGCAAGGTAATCAGCTGGCCGGGTGTGGCGAAGTGGAAGCACGCCTCGCGGTTACCGCTCTGGCCGGCCTGCACGCGCCCAGCTGGTGTGATCCCGTTTGGCTCGACTTCCCGGGCATCGCGTTCGCCAGGCCGGACGAGGCCGGCGCCGGCGGCATGGGCGAGGTGGCGAAGATGAGCGCGGACATCACGCTGGGCAAGCTGGGCGACCGAATGAGTGCCGAGGACCGCGAGACCTTCAGCGCGGCAATGGGTCTGGTCACGCCGTGGCTGCTTTCGGAGTACGATCGGTTCGCCCTGCTGCACGGCGACTATCGCCTGGACAACCTGCTGTTCGATCCCGGCCGGACCCGCGTCAGCGTGGTCGACTGGCAGACGCTCGGCGTCGGTTTGCCGGCCAGGGATCTCGCCTACTTCACCGCGACGAGTCTCAACTCGCAGCTGCGCGCCAGCATCGAAGAACGGCTCGTCGCCGACTATCATCGCGCCTTGGTGGCCTGTGGCGTCACCGACTACGATCGCGAAACATGTTGGCGTGACTATCGGCTCGGGGTGTTGCAGGCGCCGCTGATCTCGGCGCTGGGATTCGCGTTCGCCGCCGCCACCGAACGCGGCGATGACATGGTGCTGGCCATGCTCGGCCGTGGCTGCCAGGCGATCCGTGAGCTCGGGACCCTGGAGCTAATCGGCTGAGACGTCAGAGGTCGCCGGTGAAATCCGCGCTCAGCCAACGGTCGGGGCGGATGGTGAACAGCACTTCTTCCACACCCTCCATGCTGCGGATGAACGCGCGACCCCCTTCCTCGCCGAGGTAGCGGATGGCGACGGCCTCCTGCACGTCGGCCGGGGCGGGCTTGGTGGTCTCGACGATCGTGCCCTCGACCACCACGTATTGGTAGGGGGGCTCCTCGCGCTGGACCACCAGCGTCACCTTGCCTGCCCGCTCGATGAGCCGCGCCTTGCGGCTGGACGTCCCGGTCATGATCCGGATGTCGCCACCCGGGGCGTAGTCGTACCAGATCGGGACGCTGGCGGGCGGTCGCCCGTCGGCGGCGTCGACGGACAACACGGCCACGTGCTTGCCGGCCAGAAACTCCTGACGTTCGCTCTCGGTGAAGGCTTTCATGTGCGCTGCAAGCGTCGACCGCGGGGAATATATTCCCGGAATCGGCGAGGGTCAGTATTGCGTCGAGCCCTGATCGACCGGGATCCGGGCGGCGGTGACCTTGCGGGACTCCTCGCTGGCCAGCCAGCACACGGTGTCGGCGATCTCCTCCGGCTCGGCGACCCAGTCGGGCAGGAACGGGGTGAGCACGCTGGACAATTGCGGGTTGGTCTCCATGGCCTTGCCCACCGCGGCGACCATGTCGCCGGTTCCCATCGGCGTGTTCACCGGCCCGGGATGAACGCTGTTCACGCGGATCGAATGCTTGCCCAGCTCGGCGGCGAAAGCCCGCGCCATTCCGGTGACCGCGTGCTTGCTGGCGGTGTAGTGAATCATGAAGGGCTGCATCTTCATGCCGGCCGCGGAACTGATCAGAATGATCGAGCCGCCGCGACCCCCCGCGATGATCTGGTCCGCACCGGCCATCACGGTGTTCCACGTGCCGGTCACGTTGATGTCCATCACGTCGCGGAAGTTTTCCGGCGTGATGTCGTTCCAGGCCTGGGGAGCCGCGACCCCGGCGTTGGCAACGATGATGTCAAGCCGCCCGAGGGCGGCGACACCGTCGTCGACGGCCGCGCGGAGCCCCTCGAAGTCGCGGGTGTCGACGACCGAGGCGATGATCCGGCGGTTCGTTTCCTCGACCAGGCGGACCGTCTCGCTCAGATCGTCGGGAGTCGCCGGGTCGTAGGGGACGCAGGACGGCAGCTTGCCGGCGATGTCGACGGCGATGATGTCGGCGCCCTCCCGCGCCATTCGAACCGCGTGCGCCCGGCCCTGGCCGCGCGCCGCTCCGGTGATGAATGCCACTCTGCCCGCAAGCTTTCCGCTCATAGTTTGCTCCCCTGTTGGTCCGGCCGCTCTTATCGGTGAGCCGCCTTGACGAGGTTCGATCCGATGATCAAACGCTGAATCTCGCTGGTGCCCTCGTACAGCCGCAGCAGGCGCACGTCCCGGTAAATGCGCTCGACGGCAACGCCGCGCATATAACCGCTGCCGCCGTGAATCTGGACCGCGAGATCCGCCACGTCGCCGGCCATTTCGGTGCAGAAGAGTTTGGCCGCCGATGGGGCGATCCGGCGATCCTCGCCCGCTACCCACTGCCGAGCGGCGTCGCGGACCAGCGCCCGGCCGGCCATCACCGCGGTCTGCTGGTCGGCGAGCATCGCCTGTACCAGCTGAAAGTTTCCGATCGGTGTTCCGCCCTGGGTTGCGGTGGCGGCGTAGGAGACCGATTCGTCGAGCGCTCGCTGAGCGGCGCCCACCGCGAGGGCGGCGATGTGCACGCGTCCCCGGGCCAGCGAAGTCATCGCCGCTCGATATCCGATGTCTTCGCTGCCGCCGATCAGCGCGTCGGATCCGACGCGGACGTCGTCGAAGCTGACGTCGGCCGTCCAGGCGCCCTCCTGACCCATCTTGGCGTCCTTGGCCCCCACCTCGACGCCCGGAGCATCCGCGGGCACCAGGAAGACGGCGATTCCGGGGCCCTGGTCGTCGGCCGGGCGGGTTCGCGCGAACACCACGAACAGATTGGCGACGGGCGCGTTCGTGATGAAGCGCTTCTGCCCGGAGATCACCCAATCACCGTCGTCGCGAACGGCTTTGGTGCGCAAGCCGGCTGAGTTGGATCCAGCGCCGGGTTCGGTCAGCGCGAAGGAGGCGACGACGTCGCCCGCCGCGATTGACTCCAACCAGCGGGATTTCTGTTCGTCGGTGCCGAAGCCGACCAGAACTTGCCCGGCGATGCCGTTGTTGGTGCCGAACATCGAACGCAGCGCCAGCGACGTATAGCCCAACTCCATCGCCAGCTCGACGTCTTGCATGAGGTTGAGGCCAAGGCCTCCCCACTCCTGCGGAATCGCGTACCCGAACAGGCCCATCTTCTTGGCTTCGTCGCGGAGGTCGTCCGGAACGCGATCCCGATCGAGGATCTCCTGCTCGCGGGGGACGACGGCGCTGCGGACGAATTGCCTTGTCTGAGCGAGGATCTCTCGGAAATCTTCGTCCGAGACCTCGGCGAATTCGGCGGTGGCCATCGGCTCCATACTCCTCTCCTGGCCCGGGGCACCCCGGTTCAGGAGAGGATCCTATATCAAATATGATATTTGCCTTGAGGATGCCCGAGGGCGGCAATAACAGTGAAGGATGTGACCCAGGTGTCGTTGTTGGCAGGTCAGACCGCGGTAATCACGGGCGGAGCGCAAGGATTGGGTCTTGCCATCGCGGAGCGCTTTGTCGCCGAGGGAGCCCGGGTTGTGCTCGGTGACGTCAATCTCGAGGAAACCCAGGTCGTGGCCAAGCAGCTGGGAGGTGATGACGTCGCGGTCGCGGTCCGGTGCGACGTCACACAGGCTTCCGACGTCGAAACCCTGATCCAAACCGCGGTCGAGCGCTTCGGCACCTTGGACATCATGGTCAACAACGCCGGAATCACCCGCGACGCGACCATGCGCAAAATGACCGAGGAGCAGTTCGATCAGGTCATCGCCGTGCATCTGAAGGGGACCTGGAATGGCACCCGGCTGGCCGCCGCGGTCATGCGGGAAAACAAGCGTGGCGCGATCATCAACATGTCCTCGGTGTCGGGCAAGGTCGGGATGGTCGGGCAGACCAACTACTCCGCCGCCAAGGCGGGCATCGTCGGCATGACCAAAGCGGCGGCCAAAGAGCTTGCCTACCTGGGCGTCCGCGTGAACGCGATCGCCCCCGGATTGATCCGCTCCGCCATGACAGAGGCCATGCCGCAGCGTATTTGGGATTCAAAGGTTGCCGAGGTGCCGATGGGCCGGGCCGGTGAGCCCAGCGAAGTCGCCAGCGTGGCGCTGTTCCTGGCGTCCGACTTGTCGTCGTACATGACCGGCACCGTCATGGAAATCACCGGCGGCCGACACCTATGAGTGTGATCCGCGAAGCCGTTATCTGTGAACCCGTCAGGACACCGATCGGGCGTTACGGCGGAATGTTCAAGGCGCTGAACGCCGTTGACCTCGGCGTCACCGCGCTGAAGGGCCTGCTGGAGCGGACCGGGTTGGCGCCCGAGTCGGTGCAAGACGTCATCCTGGGTCACTGCTATCCCAACAGCGATGCGCCGGCGATCGGGCGCGTCGTGGCGCTGGACTCGGGCTTGCCGGTGACGGTTCCTGGCATGCAGGTCGACCGGCGTTGCGGCTCGGGCCTGCAGGCGGTGATCCAGGCGTGCATGCAAGTGGGTGGCGGCGACAACGATCTCGTCATCGCCGGTGGCTGCGAAAGCATGAGCAACGTCGCGTTTTATTCGACCGACATGCGCTGGGGCGGCGCTCGCGGCGGCGTCCGGGTGCATGACGGGCTGGCCCGCGGGCGCACCACCGCCGGTGGCCGGCACTACCCGGTCCCCGGCGGCATGCTGGAAACGGCCGAGAATCTGCGCCGCCAGTACGAAATCTCACGCCAGGAGCAGGACGAGCTGGCGGTGCGATCGCACCAGCGTGCGGTGGCCGCGCAGAAGTACGGCATCCTGTCCGAGGAGATCATCCCGGTGGCGGTGCCCACCCGAAACGGCGAGGAACTGATCGACACCGACGAACATCCGCGCGCCGACACGTCGGTCGAGTCCTTGAGCAAGCTGAAACCCGTCCTGCTGAGCCAGGATTCAGACGCCACGGTGACCGCCGGCAACGCCAGCGGGCAGAACGACGCGGCGTCGATGTGCGTGGTGACCACGCCCGAAAAGGCCGCCGAGTACGGTCTGAAGCCCTTGGTTCGCCTGGTGTCGTGGGGGCTGGCAGGGGTGGCGCCCGACATCATGGGCATCGGTCCGGTGCCGGCCACCGAGGTGGCGCTCGCCAAGGCCGGCCTGCGGCTGTCCGACATCGACCTCATCGAACTCAACGAAGCGTTTGCCGCGCAAGCGCTCGCCGTCATGCGGGAATGGAACTTCAGTGCCGCCGACCACGAGCGCACCAACGTGCACGGATCCGGGATTTCCCTGGGCCACCCGGTCGGTGCGACAGGTGGGCGGATGCTGGCCAGCCTGGCGCGCGAGCTCAACCGTCGCGAGGCGCGCTATGGGTTGGAGACCATGTGCATCGGCGGCGGCCAGGGACTGGCCGCCGTGTTCGAGCGGGTCGCCCCGACGTGACCGGTCCCCTGAGCGGCCTCACCGTCGTGGAGGTGTCCAGCTTCGTCGCCGCCCCGCTGTGTGGCATGACGCTCGGTCAGCTTGGCGCGGAGGTGATCCGCATCGATCCGATCGGTGGCGCGTCCGACGTCCAACGGTGGCCACTTTCAGCGGACGGCACATCGATCTACTGGACCGGCCTCAACAAGGGAAAGCGTTCGGCCACCATCGATTTGCGGTCTCCCGACGGGCAAGAGCTGGTCCAGCGGCTCATCGTCGAGGGGGACGGCGTGGTGGTGACGAACGCCGCCGGCCTGTCCTGGCTCAGCCACGACACATTGACGAACAAGCGTCCCGACGTCATCCACGTACAACTGCTCGGACGCGGCGACGGTTCCACCGCAGTCGACTACACGGTCAACGCCGGCATCGGATACCCGCTCGTCACCGGCCCCGCCGATCACGCCGGCCCGATCAATCACGTGCTGCCGGCCTGGGACGTGTGCTGCGGCTTATACGCCGCGCTGGCCGTCGTCACCGCCGTCCGCCGCCGGGACGGAAGCGGTGCGGGCGCGCGGATCAGCCTGGCGCTCGAGGACGTCGCCCTGGCCACCGCCGGGAACCTCGGACTGCTTACCGAGCCGCAAGTCACCGGCACGCAACGGCAGCGCCTGGGCAACGCCATCTACGGCCAGTACGGACAGGACTTCACCAGCGGCGACGGCGCCCGCTTCATGGTGGTCACCCTGACCCGCCGGCACTTTCGCGACCTGGTCGACGTGACGGGCACCGGTACCGCGGTAACGGCGCTCGCTGAGGCGCTGGGTGTCGACTTCGGCTCCGAGGGTGACCGCTACCGATACCGCGACGTGCTGTCCGGCCTTTTCGGCACCTGGTTCGCCGACCGCACCGCCGAGGAGATCGCCGACGCGCTGTCGGGCACCACGGTGCTGTACGAGCGGTACCGCACCTTCGCGGATGTCGCGGCGGGCCCGAAAGTGACCGCCAACCCCCTGTTTTCCCTCCTGCGCCAGGAGGGCCTGGGGGACTATTTCGCGGCCGGCCTGCCGGTCGCGTTCGACGGCGCCCACCCCGCCGCCACATCCGCGCCGGGCCTGGGGCGAGACACCGCCGACGTCCTGGAGCGGCGTCTGGGACTGACCAGGGCCGACATCGAACGCCTGACCGAAGCGAAGACAATCGCTTGCTGAGCAAGCCAAGACGAAAAGACAGCGCATGACGAAACTCGCCCAGACCCTCGGGTTGACCGAATTCCAGACCGAAATCATCGGCACCGTACGGCAATTCGTCGACAAGGAAGTCATCCCCAACGCCGCAGAGCTCGACCGCGGGGACACCTACCCACAGGACATCGTCGACCGGATGCGCGACATCGGCCTGTTCGGGCTGATGATTCCGGAGGAGTACGGCGGCTTGGGGGAATCGCTGCTGACGTATGCGCTGTGCGTCGAAGAGCTGGCGCGCGGCTGGATGAGCGTGTCCGGGGTGCTCAACACGCACTTCATCGTGGCCTACATGCTGCGCCAGCACGGCACCGATGCGCAGAAGGAGCGGTATCTGCCGCGCATGGCGACCGGCGAGACGCGGGGGTCCTTTTCGATGTCCGAGCCGGAACTGGGCTCCGATGTCGCCGCGATTCGTACTCGGGCGGCGCGGAACCCGGATGGCGACTACACCATCACCGGCCAAAAGATGTGGCTGACCAACGGCGGAAGCTCGACGCTGATCGCGGTGCTGGTTCGCACCGACGAAGGGGCCGACAAGCCGCACCGAAACCTGACCACCTTCTTGGTGGAGAAGCCAACAGGTTTCGGCGAAGTCGTGCCCGGCGTCGTCATACCCGGCAAGATCGACAAACTGGGCTACAAGGGGATCGATACCACCGAACTCATCTTCGACGGCTACCAGGCAAGCGCCGACGACGTTCTCGGCGGTAGCCCCGGGCAGGGCTTCTTCCAAATGATGGACGGCATCGAAGTCGGCAGGGTCAACGTGTCGGCCCGAGCGTGCGGTGTCGGCATCCGGGCCTTCGAGCTTGCGGTCCGCTACGCCCAGCAGCGCCACACCTTCGGCAAGCCCATCGCCGAGCACCAGGCCATCGCGTTCCAACTGGCCGAGATGGCCACCAAAATCGAAGCGGCACATCTGATGATGGTTAACGCGGCCCGGCTGAAAGACTCGGGGGAGCGTAATGACGTGGCCGCCGGAATGGCCAAATACCTGTGCAGCGAGTATTGCACCGAGGTCACCCAGCAGAGTTTCCGGATCCACGGCGGCTACGGCTATTCCAAGGAGTACGAGATCGAGCGGCTGATGCGTGACGCTCCGTTCCTGCTGATCGGCGAGGGCACCAGCGAAATCCAGAAGAACATCATCAGCAAGCGACTGCTCGCCGAATATCGGGTGTAGCGATGACTATCCCGGATTTCGCCGCGCGACCGCAACTTTCGGACGATGTCGCGCGCTTCATCCGTCGGAGGATCTTCGATGGAACCTACGTCGCGGGATCCTACGTCCGCCTGGATCAATTGGCCGCCGAGTTGGGAATCAGCGTCACACCGGTGCGGGAGGCCCTCTTCGCCCTGCGCGCGGAAGGCCTGATCGCCCAACAGCCCCGACGGGGCTTCATGGTGTTGCCGGTGACGGGTCGCGACGTCACCGACGTCGCGAACCTGCAGGCTCATGTCGGTGGTGAACTCGCCGCGCGGGCCGCGTCCAACATCACCGATGACCAACTGCGCGAACTCAAACAGATCCAGGCGGAACTCGAAGACGCGTACGCCGGTGATGATGACGAGCGCACGGTACGTCTCAACCACCAATTCCACCGCGCCATCAACGTTGCCGCAGACTCACCGAAGCTCGCCCAGCTGATGTTGCAGATCACCCGCTACGCACCGGAATCGGTGTTCCCCGCCATCGAAGGTTGGCCGGAACAGTCGATGAGGGACCATCGGCGCATTTTGTCCGCGCTGAAAAAGCGTGACGACCAGCTTGCCCGCGCGGCGATGTCGCAACACCTTGCCGCCGGCGCGATTCCACTGATCGATCACCTCACCGCCCGCGGGGTGGTCATGGACGCGGGTCTTCCGCCGTCGCGCTGAACTCGACTGGCTATTGTCGCGCGGATAGGCCTCGGCCTACGCTGCATCTGCGGGGGCGACCAGGCAGAGCGAGGAAACATGTCCCGAACGCTTCGCGCATCCGCCGTCTTCATTGCAACGGTGACGGCTATGGCCGTCGCGGCACCGGCGCACGCCGACCCGCTCGACCCGATCCCCGGCAACGGCGTTTTCGTCGTAGGGCCTGACATCGCACCGGGCCTCTACCACACGGGCGGCTCGGGGTCGGCCTTCGGCGTGTGGATCAACAACGTGCCGACCCAGGACTCCATGTGCTCATGGTTCACCTACAGCACACCGGATGCGAACAAGGACCATGTGCTCCAGACGAATACGTCGATCGGTCCGATGTACGCGAATATCAACACGTCGGTGAAGGCCTTCGAGTCGCAGAATTGCCAACCCTGGACTCGCGTTTCCTAGGGTCGGTCCGCGTCGACCAACATCGCACGCAACCGGCCGGTATCGACCTTTCCGGTGCCGCCACGCGGGACGTCGTCGTCGGTTTCCAGCAGCAGCCAAACCGCCGGTACCTTGAATGCGCTCAGCAACTTTCGCGCGGCCCGAGCGAGTCCATCGGCGGTCACCGCGCCCTCGCACACCACGGCCGCGCCCACCCGTTCGCCCGCCGTTCCGGGCACGCTGGTGACGAAGGCGCTCTGGACGCCGTCGATGGCGCGCAGCGCGCGTTCGACCTCGCTGGGGTAGACGGTGGCGCCGCTGACCTTGAACATGTCGTCGGAGCGTCCGCGGTAGAACAGGAATCCGTCTTCGTCGAGCCGGCCCAGGTCGCCGGTGGGGTAGAAGCCGTCGGCGGTGAAGAGGTCTTCTCGGCTGCGACCGCAGATGCCGCGCAGTGTGTGCGGGCCTCGAATCTGGATCATGCCCACGGCGGACGCCGGCGCGGGCTCGCCGCTCTCGGGATCCACGATGCGAACTTCCATGCCGGGGAAGGGCTTTCCGCAACTGCCCCACGCCGCCTCGGGCATGTCGGTGTCGGCGGGGTAGCCGCAGTATGGACCGAACGCCTCGGTCATGCCGAACAGTGTGGCCCGAGCGCCGGGCCGGGCCCACTGGTCGGGCGGGAGCAGGGCCTGCAGGCTCCCCGGTCGCAGGGCCGACAGATCGGCGCCGGCCGTGGCGGCGTGCCGGGCCAACGTCTCCGCTTGGTCCGGCCACCCGCGAAACAGCGTCACCCGCTCGGCTTCCAACAGGCGCAGTGTGGTCTCCGGCCGCGGTATCTCCTCGGTCACCAGGGTGGCGCCGGCCACCAGGGCGGAGAGGATTCCGCTGCCGAACCCGCCCACCCAGAAGAACGGCATGGGTAGGTAGAGCCGGGTGTCGGCGGTGATGCAGCGCGCGGCCAGGCCCGACCGTACGGCGCCCAGAGCGCTGCCGTGAGAATGCACGACCCCCTTGGGCGCACCACTGCTGCCGGAGGTGAACATGATGGCCAACGGATCGGCGGCCGTGACCGCCTCCGTCATGGCGCCGACGATTCGGCGGACCCGGTCGCCGGCGGTGGCGTCGGCGAGCTCGTCGGCCGTCCAGACCTGGCGCAACGCAGGGAGTTCGGGCTGCAGGTCGTGGAGTTCGTCGAGGTAGCGATGACCGCGGAATTCGTCGACGCTGACCAGGAATTGCACGGCCGCGACACGCAACTGCGCGGCGAGCTCGCCGGCTTGCAGCAGCGTGCTCAGCGGTACCAGGACAGCGCCGATGCGGGTCAGTGCGATGGCGACCTGCACCCAGCGAGTGCTGTTGGGCATGACCAGCCCCACCCGGGTGCCTTTGCCCACACCGGCTTCGACGAACGCCGCCGCCAATGCATTTGTGCCGGCATCGAGTTCCCCATAACTGATCCGGGACGCAGGGTCGATCACCATCGGTGTGTCCCCGTTGCGTTCGGAGCGGAACCGTATGAGTCGGTCGATGGTGTCAGGCATCGAAGAGCTCTCTGAGTCCCCGTGTGTCGACCTTGCCGCTGGAGAGCAACGGTAGTCGGGAGCGCGGCACGGCGAGAAACCGTCGCGGGACTTTGTACGCGGACAATTCCGCCTTCAGCGCCCCGCGCAGCGCCGCCTCGTCCAACGCGGCGCCGTCCGGAACCACCACGACCGCCGCGACCAGCTGTCCGCGTTCGGCATCGGGGACACCCACGACATGGGCGTCCAACCCGCCGGTGACTCTGCCGATAGCCCGTTCCACCTCGTCCGCCGAGACGTTGGCGCCCGCCGTTTTGATCATCGTGCTGAGCCGGCCGAGGTAGTAGAAGAATCCGTCGGCGTCGGCGCGCAGCAGATCGCCGGTGTAAAACCAGCCGTCGGCGTCGAAGCACTCCTCGCGACTGCGTCGGTAGTAGCCCTGCATCACGTACCCCCCACGGATGCACAGCTCCCCGATCTCGCCGACGCCAACCGGTAGTCCGGTTTCGGTGTCGATGATTTTGGTGTCGAAGCCGGGTGCCGGCTTGCCGAACGATCCGCGCCTGTTCTCGGGCTGATCGGTTTCGTCGTCGCTGATCAATACGACGCTGCCGGCTTCGGTCATGCCCAGCATGTTGTGCCGCAGTTCCGGATCGGCCGGCCGAACGTCGGGCGCCATGATCGGGTACAGGTTGCCGCGTCGCATCGAGGACAAATCCCGGCGCGGGAAGCTCGGATGATCGGTCAGCTGTGCGATGCCGGCGCTGAAACCATTGGCCATGGTGGGTCTTTCGGCTTCGAGCAAGTCGAGCGTTTCACCGGGATCGACGGCATTGGAGCACACCAGCGTCGACCCGGCGACCAAAGTGGCGAGCAGCCCGAACGCGAAGCCGCCGATCCAGAAGAAGGGCGAATTGCAGAAGAGCTTGTCGTCGGCCGTCAAACCACGAATCCTGTTGAGGTTATGCTGATGTCCGAGCAGCGCGGCCTGTGTGTGCACGACCCCTTTGGGAGCACTGGTGGAACCCGACGTGTACACGATGGCCAGGGGATCGCAGCCGCGGACATCGTCTTCCGTCGCCTTGAGCAGCGCGGGGGTTACGGTCGCGGCCAGCCGGTAGAACCGTTCGATGTCGCGGACGCGGCGCACCGCGCCCGCGCGATAACCGATGCCGACCTGCCGCAGTTGGGGTGCGGTTGGGGCGAACAGCCGACGGTCGGATTTGAAGTCAGGGTCCGCCAGCACCTGTTCGAGCCGTTGAACGTAGTCGTGGTTACGGAATGCCGCTGCACTCAAAAAGATTTCGACGTCGCTGTCGAGCAGCTGCTCGCGCATCTCGCGGGGCGTGACGAAGGTGGAGAAGGGCACCACCACCGCGCCGATCCGCCCCGCCGCCAGCATTCCGACGACGAACTCGGTCCCGTTCGGGTAGAGCAGGCCCACATGGGTGCCCTTGCCGGCCCCGATGGCGATCAGCCCGCGGGCGAGCTCGGCCGAGCGAACCTCGGCTTCCCTATAGCTGATGCGGTTCCCGTCGCAGACGAGTAGCGGGTGGTCTCCGCGCGAGTGAGCCTGGTGTTTCAGGACCTCGGCGACCGTCGGGGTGTCACCGCGCATGGTCGCTGTGGTCGGCTGCGCTGAAGAACCGCTGGACCGCACCCAGATCGGCTTTGCCCGACGGTGTCCGCGGGATGGCGTCGACGATCGCGATCTCGGTGGGAATCTCGTAGCGCGCCAGCCGACTTCGCAGATGGTCCACCAGTGCGTCGGGTTCGACGGATGCCGGCGCGCGCAGTTCCACCATGGCGACCGGTATCGCGCCGAGGCGCTGGTCGGGCCGGCCGATCACCGCCGCCCCGGCCACCGCGGGGTGGCTCTCCAGGGCGGTGCGCACGTCGTCGGGCATCACCTTGAACCCGCCGCGGATGATCGCCTGGTCGGCCCGCCCGACGATCCAGACGAAGCCGTCCGGGTCGATGCGCGCCATGTCCGTGGTCCGCATCCACTGAGTGGACGGCCCCAGCTGGGCCGGCTTGACTTCGAGGAGACCGACCTCGTCGGGGCCGAGCGGCGTGCCGTCGTCGGCGACCACCCTGAGCTGCGCGCCGGGGTTGGCGCGGCCGACGCTACCCCGTTTTGTGGTCCAATATCGCTGGTAGTCGGGCAGCGTCCAGCCGGCCACGCCGCCACCGAACTCCGTTGCTGCATAGGAGGTTAAGACCGGGATGCCGTACTTGTCGGTGAAGGCATCGGCGTCATCGGCCGTCAGGGCGGCCGTGCCGCAGGTGACGGCGCGGATGCTCTCCAGGTCGGCTTTCGGCACGTCGGAGTGCAACACTGTCCGCAGGGCCGCGGGCACCAGCGAGACCGTGCGCGGCCGGTGCCGGCGCACCGCCTCGGCCCATGCGTTCAGCTCGAATCGTTCCAGCAGTGCGAACGGCCTCGCCTCGGCGATGCATTGCAACACGCGGAACACGCCACCAATGTGCACCAGCGGCGAGTTGACGATCGCGACGCCGCGCCGTAGCTCGGTGGGCGACGGGCCGCGGTCGGTCTCGGGGCCCATCACGCTGCGCGCCAGCATGTCGTAGCCGAGGTCGATTCGTTTGGGCGGGCCCGTCGTACCGCTGGTCAACATGCGCACCGCGACGCCGGGGCGCGGGTCGGTTTCGGGCGCGGGAGGAACCGTCTTGCAGGCGGGCTGATCGTCCAGGCGACCCGAGATCGCCACCGCGGTCGCGCCGGTCGTCGCGGGCACGAGTGCCGCCAGGTCGTCGTGTTCCCCGATGATCAGCGGCAGCCGCAGTCCGGCGATGTCGGCCCTGGTGCGCTCGTCGCCGCGAGACGGGTTGATGACGACGACGGTGCCGCCGCCGAGCAGCACCCCGAGAAACGCCGCCACCTGACCGGGGCGGTTGCGCAGCAGCATTCCGACTTCTGCGCCAGCGGTAAGGACAGCGATGTGCTGTGCCATGGCGCCCACTCGGGCCCACGAAATCCATTGGCGGTCGTATTCGATCGCGTGCGCGTCCGGCGCCAGGTTGACTACGTCGGCGATGCGTTGACTGAGCGGGTGCGGAGGCATCAGCGGATTTTCGGCGCGCGTGTGGCGCCTTCGCCGCTGGAATTCTTCTGGGCGGCAAGCTCCGCTGCGCCGAGCGGATTCCCCAGCCGGGTATAGATCAGCCCTTGCTCCATGGCCGTGCGGTAAGGCTTGTCGAGCGACTCCCAAATCGCCTTCACCGTGCCCTGAGTCGCGGTCGGTGGCTTCGCGGCGATCGTCGCGGCGATCTCGTGTGCCCGATTCCAGAGCCGATCGGCGGCGACCACCTCCGACACCAGCCCGATCCGTAACGCGGTGTCGGCGCCGACCCGCTCGTCGTTGCCCATCAGGGCGACGCGCAATGTCTCGCCGAGGCCGATGCGCCGCATCAGGCCGATCGGCTCCAGCGCGCAGACCAGGCCGGCCGATACGTGCGAGTCGAAGAACGTGGCGTCCTGCGAGCAGATGACCACGTCGGATTCATTGATGAAGTAGAACGCACCCGCGGTGCACATGCCCTGAACGGCGCAAACGACCGGCTTCCACATCTTCTGCCACTTGGGGCTCAGCGCTTCGCCGGGATCCTCGTGATTCCAGATGTTTTCGGGTTGCCCGTAAGGGGCTTTGATGTCCAGGCCGGCGCTGAACGCACGGTCGCCGGCCGCCCGCAGCACCACCGCATTGACCGACTGGTCGAGTTTGACCATGCGCCACGCGCGGGCCATCTCCTCACACATGGTGCGGTTGAACGCGTTCAGCTGTCCGGGCCGGTTCAGCGTGATGGTGGCGACCCGGTCGGTCTCGTTGACCTCGAGCAGGATGGTCTCGAACGTCATCGACATTGCCAATCGGGCTTGCGTTTCTCGACGAAGGCTTTGGGCCCTTCCGCGGCGTCCTCGGTCCGCAGCACGCGCTCGCGGAACGTTTCGGCCATGATCTCGGCTTCGTGCAGCGGCACATTGAGGCCCTTGAGGATGGCCAGCCGGGTTCCCCGAACCGCCAGCGGCGCATTGGAGTTGACGATGTCGGCGATGTCGTGTGCCCGCTCGAGAAGCCGGTCGTGTTCGACGATTTCGCTGATCAAACCGAGTTCGTAGGCGCGTTGTGCGCTCATCCGTTCGTGCTTGCCCATCAACGCCATCCGCAGCGCAATGGAGCGGGGCAGCGCGCGCGACACCCGCACCATTTCCCGTCCGGCCACCAGTCCGATGCTCACATGCGGATCGAAGAAAGTTGCTTGCTCCGAGGCGATCACGATGTCCGATGTGGTGACCCAGTCCATACCGGCGCCACAGCACAACCCGTTGACCGCGGCGAGCACGGGCTTGGCGGCCGTGCGAAACGGGGGAGTGCCCTCCTGCGGAGCCTCCCATTGGTCGTAGGTCGACAGGTACGGGCGCTCGTAGATCACCTTGCCGTCTTCGGGGATGGCCTTGACGTCGGCGCCCGTACAGAACGCCCGCCCCGTGCCGGTGACGATGGTGAGCCAGACCCTGTCGTCGTTCTCGGCCTCGTCGTAGGCGGCCCGCAGTTCGGTGATCATGTGCGGGCTGAGGGCGTTGAGGGCGTCCGGACGGTTCAGCGTGATCGTGGCGGTATGCCCGTCGACGTCGTAGTTGATGGTGTCGAACGAGTCAGTAGGCATCCTGCTCCCTCATCGGCCCTGAAATTTCGGTGGGCGCCGCTGGCGGAAAGCTTCCAGGCCTTCCTTGAAATCGGCTGTCCGGCAGGACAGCTCGAGATTGAACAACTCCTGGGTCATAGATTGGCTCAGCGTCGAGTGCTGGCCGAAGCTCAGGGCCTGCTTGGCCAGACCGATCGCCGCGGTCGGTCCGGAGGCCAGGCGCTCGAGCAATTCCTCGGCTGCGCCGTCGAGCTCGGCGGGGTCTAGGGCTTGGTGGATCAATCCCCAGTCGGCAGCGTCCGCCGCGCCGACCTTTTCCCCGAGCAGGAGCATTCGCCTGGCTCGTGCCAGGCCGACCAGCCGGGGCAGCAGCCACGTGGCGCCCGAATCGGGGCTGAAGCCCCGGTCGACGAAGGGCTCCCAGAACACCGCATCGTCGGCGGCGACCGTGAAGTCGGCTGCCAGCGCGAGGTTGCAGCCGAACCCCGCTGCCCATCCTCGCACGCTACAGAGCACCGGCAGCTGGATGCTCGCGACGAGCTCGATCACCCGATGAGCGGCATGGGGGATCCGCCGCACCAGATCACCGCTGCGGGGGCGCTCCCGGTCGTTGGTGGCCACCCAATCCACTCCGGCGCAGAAGTCGTCACCGCCCCGGATTTGAACCGCACGCAACGAATCGTCGGCGGCGGCATCGGTCAGCGCCTCGACCAAGGAGCCAATCATCGCCTGAGTCAACGAGTTACGTCGGGATGGGCGATCCAGCGTCAGCCGCAGCACGGCGCCGTCCCGGTGCACTGTCACCGAACCGTCGGTACCGGCCGCGTCGGCCTCCTGACTCACCGTCGAATCCGGCCTTTCTGCCGATACGGTTACCCATACAGTAGGCAATACGATTGATACGCTGTATAAGTTAGCAGGGTACGCTGCCGCCGGAAATAGCCGGGCCGGAACCCGAGCGAAAAGAGACGAGCATGGCCTTGCAAAAGGGGCGAGCCGCACCGGTGTCGCCGGGCGCCGGCGACGCCAAATTCGGCGAGCGGCCCCTTGCCCAGACCATGGCCGCCGCCGACGCGATGAGACGCCTGAGTTCGCTGCTGCTGTCACTCGAGCATCCGCATCCGACGGTTGACACCATGGTGGACAAGTTCGCGCAGTGGGAGCGCGAGCTGGCTGCCGCAGCTCCGGTGGACAACGCACCACGAATCGGCGACATCCCCGACGACCCCCGCCGGGTGTATCTCAACCACGCGACCGACATCGGCGCATATAACCCGTGCTTTCCGAAGTATCTGTTCGACCACCTCGACGCTGAGAAGGCTACCGGGCGGGTCGATTTCCCGATGGTCTACGAGGGCCCGCCGGGATTGGTGCACGGCGGCTTTCTCGGCGTCTTCTTCGACTGCGTCATCCAGCACCACAATTGCGTCGCCGGCCTTTCGGGCAAGACGCGGTCACTGACCGTGACGTTTCGTCGACCGACGCCGATCTTGACCGAGATGCGGTTCGACATCGCTCGCTCTCAGATCGAGCGCGGCATCGCATCGACGGCGCGGTTGCTGCTCGACGATGAGGTGCTCTGCACCGGCGAGGTGAACACTCTGGCGTCGCCGCCGGAGAAGCTGGCCGGGTTTCAATTCGGCAGGCGCCGAAAGGAGTCCGATACATGACTGCCCCGAACGCCCCGGACGATCGCGTGCTGTTCGAGGTCGACCGCGACCGCCGCATCGCGACGATCACCCTGAACAATCCGGCGCAACGCAATTCCTACGACGCGGCCATGCGCGAGGCCGTCGCCCGGTGTCTGGATCGGGTGGCCGAAGACGACGACCTGACGGTGGTGCTGTTGCGCGGAGCCGGTGGCGTCTTCTCCACCGGGGCCGACATGAACAACGCGTATGGCTGGTACGGGCAGCAGAGCCAAGCGGGCGATGACCCGTCGACCAGGCGCCGCCCCAGCCAGCGTCGGCGACTCACCGTGGACCGCAAGTCTTTTGGCTTCTACCACAACTTCATGGGGTTCCCCAAGGTCACGGTGGGTGAGATCGCCGGTTATGCGCTCGGCGGAGGGTTCGAGATGGCACTGATGACCGACATCTCCGTGATAGCGCGCGACACGAAGATCGGCATGCCGGCGACCCGCTTCCTCGGCCCCGCGCTCGGCAGCCTGCACATGTTCTTCCACCGGCTGGGGCCGGTGCTGGCCCGGCGCCTACTGCTCACCGGCGACATTCTCGAGGCCCGCGAGCTCGAGCATCTCGGGATCTTCACCGATACGTGCGATTCAGCCGCTGTCCCGGCGCGGGCGCGGTACTGGGCCGAGAAGGCGGCGAAGATGCCCGCCGACGGAGTGGTGATCGCCAAGGAAGCGTTCCGTCTCGTCGAGCAAAGCCAGGCGTACCAGGGCGAGGAAGTTGCCAGCTATCTCTTCCACGCCTTCGGCACCAACCTGCAATTCGGCCCGGACGAGTTCAACTTCGTCAAGACCCGCGCACAGCACGGAACCAAGGAAGCGTTCCGGCTCCGCGATGAATACTTCGACGTGCCGGAACCCGAAGCATAGTAAGCTGATTCGAGGTCTGCTACCGTGCGGCCGGGGCTTTGGTGCGCGCCCGCGACGCAGGGGACTTGGCGGCCTTGCGTTGCCGTGGCGGCGCCGCCTTGCCGGCCTTCGATCCCTTGGCATCCTCGATCAGCCGGCCGGCGTGATCGAGGATGCAACCCAGGCCGTATTCGAAGTTGGTCTCGTCAGGGGCGCCGATCCGGTGACCGATCCGGGTTACCTGAGCGAGCAAAGGGGTCTTCTCGGGATCGATGGCGACGGCGTCCTCGATGGCACGCGCACCCACGTCGGAGGACTGGTTCTTCTCGTACAGCCGCTGCAGCACCACCGATCCGCGGACGTGCACCGAGACCGCCGAGTAAGTATCGAAGGCATCCTCCGGCGTCAGGCCGGCCTCGACCAAGTTGGCGATCGCCTTCTCCATCTCCTCGGCGCCCAACCGCGCCGCCTTCGGGCTGAGCGCGGCCCGGATCAGAATCAAGTCGCACAGAATCGGGTTGCCCATGAACGTTTTACGCATCAATCGCGCGTGGTTACGCAGCGTCTCGCGCCAGTCGCTGGCCTCGACGTAGGGGGTAGCGAACACATACTTGCTCAATGCGCGATCCGTCATCGCGTTGAGCAGGTCGTCCTTCTTGCGGAAGTACCAGTAAATACTGGTGACCCCGACCCCAAGATGTTTGCCCAGCAGCGGCATGCTCAAGTTATCGATCGATACTTGCTCCGCGAGTTCGAATGCGCCACTGATAATGTCATCGGGATTGATGGATCCGCGTTCGCGTCGCTGACGCTTATCGGCGGTAGCTTGCTTTGCCACTACGGGCACCTCCATCAGGATGTATCCTGTGCATACGGTCGGCGAGGCCATGCCGGCTCACCTGCGCATACGTGGGCGTTTTCACCGCTCGACGATGACCGTCAACCGGGGTTTTCTGCGCTTTTCCATCTGCTACTGTAATACCTATCGTAGGCTTTTTGGTAACGAAGGCTGGACGGGCGAAGATGACCGGGCGCCCGCCATTGACTGAGTCACCCGATGGGGCACTGGAATTGCCATGGATTTAGGCCTTGCGAGTGCCGCAACGGTAGTAGTCGGCGGTAGCCGCGGGATGGGTTTGTCGGCGGCCCGTTGCCTTGCGGACGAGGGTGCGCGGGTGGCCGTGGTCGGCCGCAGCCGTGACGCGCTCGACTCCGCGGTCGCCGATCTGAGAGCACGCGGTAGCGCGGATGCTCTTGGACTCGTCGCGGACATCGGCGACGCCGGGCAGGTTGACGAGGCATTCGCCGGCCTCGCCCGGCGATGGGACGGCGAACTCAATGTGCTCGTCAATACGGTCGGGCCGGGCGCGGCGGGCACGTTCGAAGATTTGACCGACGAGGAGTGGCGCCAAGCCGTCGAAGACGGCGTGCTGGGGATGGTGCGCTGCGTCCGAGCGGCACTTCCGCTGCTGCGCAAGGCGCAATGGGCGCGGATAGTCAACTTCTCGGCGCATTCGACCCAGCGGCAGAGCGTCATGCTGCCCGCCTACACGGCGGCCAAGTCGATGCTGACGAGCGTCTCGAAGAACCTGTCGTTGCTGTTGGCCAAGGATGAGATCTTGGTCAACGTGGTGTCGCCCGGCAGCATCGCGTCCGAGTCGCTGGTCGGCTGGGCGAAGTCGGTGGGTGTCGACGGCGACGACCCCTACGCGCTAATGGACGCCATCGCCAAGCACTTTGGCCATCCGGCGCACATGCCGCGGGCGGGCCTGCCCGAGGAAATCGGGCCGGTGGTCGCCTTCCTCGCCTCGCGGCGCAACTCGTACATGACGGGGGCCAACATCAATGTCGACGGTGGTTCGGACTTCACCTAACCGCCCGGATCGAAGAAAGCTCGGCTGAGAAGGAGTCGACTGTGGCGACGGCAAGTGAGGCGCGCGCCTGGGCGCGGGGGGCGTTGCGCGGTATCGGCGACTCCCTGTACACCCCGTTCTGCGGCCCGGACGGTGACGACATCGACTGGGAGGCATACCGGACGCTGGTGCGGTATTGCGTCGGCGACCTCGGACACCCCATGTTGTGGTGCACCAGCGGCCTGGCCGAATTCTGGTCGCTGACCATCGACGAACGAAAACGCTTGCTAGAGGTGGCGATCGAAGAAGCCCGCGCCGTCAACCCCGACGTCGTCGTGCAGGCTTGCACGGCGGCTATCGCGGCGAAGGACTGTCTGGACTTGACGCTGCACGCGCAAGAGGCCGGCGCCGACATCGCCTACATCCAAACGCCGATGATGGAGGCGCACGGGGGCGAGGGTGTGCTGCGATTCTTCAAATACGTCGCTGCCCGCACCGACATCGCCCTGGGCATGTTCAACTCACCGTCGTCGGGTTACGTGCTGACCGCAGCCGAGAGCGCGCGGATCTACGACGAGGTGCCCGCGGTGTGCGCCACCAAGGAGGGCGCCTTCCGGCCGGCGAACAGCCGCATGCTGCACCAGCTGGCGCCCGGCCTGGTGCTGTGGGAATGCGACAGAACGGTCTATCGTGCGGGATGGCTGCGCGACGGGATCGTCTGCCCGGCGCAACTGGGTACCGCGGGCTACCTGTTCGAGACTCCGCAGCGGCGATTGTTTTCCCATTATTGGGATTTGGTGCAAAGCGACAAGCTGATCGAGGCCATGGATTTCGGTCGTGAGTCGAGGCTGGACCAGTTCGATCTCGACGTCGGATCCTGGTGGACCTGTTACCCGGCGCGCCCGGATTACTTCACTCATTGGGGCGGCGCGTTCAAATACGCGGCCTCGCTACTGGGCTTGCCGATAGGCGCGTATCCGCATTCGCGGCCGCCGCAAGCGGAGTTGCCACCCGAGGCCAAGTCGCAGATCGCGGAGGCCTACCGCCGCCTCGGGCTTATCGGCACCTAGCGTCCAAACGCCTGCGCTGCAAGCGAACTCATAAGCGAAGACCCGGCCACCGCCACGGTGACCGGGCCCTCACCAGCTGATTACTGTTCGGCCTTCTGGCGCGCCTCCGCCGTCTTCGCCCTGCCCCGGGCCTTCTCGGCGGCGGCTTCCTTCTTCGCCGCGCTACGCTGCGCATCGGCCTTGTCCTGCTGGGCCTGACCCTCGTTGACCAGATCGTTGCGGCCGATGATCGTGCCGATGATCTCCTTGGCCTTACCGAACACAGCCTCAACGATGCCCTGGATCGCCTCAACCGGGCCGCTCTTGATGTCAACCATTGCGTTTCCCCTCCTTGGTAGTGGGTATCTATGTTGGCTTTCCCGATCCGGCGGTCGGAGAAAACGTGATTGGGACGTGGCGCTCGCCACACTGCTGGTGCGGGCCGCCGGCCGGCCGATCCGCGGTCCCACCGACCGCGGTCGTCGGTCCGGTTCACTGGCGAGAAATGCGCTGTTCGGCGGGGGTGCGCAGGGGCGTGGCGGCGGTTGTGGAAAACGGTACCGATAGGTATACAGTATGCGTACAAAATATCGCGGAAACCGGTCGGCGATTGGCGAGGAGGTACCGGGGGAGATGTCCGGCAGCGACGGCGCTTCCGACGACGCAGTGCTCTACGAGGCCACCGGCAGCGGCGTCGCGATTTTGACCTTCAACCGTCCGGACCGCCTCAACGCCTGGGGGCCGGACATCGCCGCCGCGTTCTACACCGCGATCGACTGCGCCGACCACGACCCGGCCGTCCGGGTGATCGTGCTGACCGGGCGGGGCAGGGGTTTCTGCGCCGGCGCGTATCTGGGCACGCCGAGTTCTGCACCCACCTACGGCGACACGATGGAGAAGGCGAGTCAGACCAACATTGCCGACTTGGTCGGGGAACGGCCGCCGCATTTCGTGACCACGCTGCGCAAGCCCGTCATTGCGGCCATCAACGGCGCCTGCGTCGGGATCGGCCTGACCCAGGCGCTCATGTGTGACGTCCGGTTCGCGGCCGCCGGCGCCAAGTTCGCCGCCGTCTTCGCCCGGCGCGGGCTGATCGCGGAGTTCGGCATCTCCTGGATCTTGCCGCGCCTCACCACGTGGGGCGTCGCCCTGGATCTGCTGTTGAGTGGCCGCACCTTCCTCGCCGAAGAGGCGGCCGAGCTCGGCCTCGTCAAGGAAGTGGTCCCGCCCGAGGATCTGATGAAGCGTGCGCTGGACTACGCGGAGGACATCGCCCGCAATTGCTCACCGGCTTCGATGGAAGTGATCAAGAGGCAGGTATACGGCGACGCCACCAGCGATGTCGTGGACGCCACCTCGCGCGCCGAGATCCTGCTACACGAAGCCATGCCGCGGCCGGACGTCATCGAAGGCATCACCAGCTTCCTCGAGAAGCGGCCCCCGCAGTTCCCCTCGCTCGACTCGACCGACGCTTAACGTTGCCGGTAATGCCGGAAAGGAACATCATGGCCACTTTGGATTACAAGGCGATTGACGTCGACAACCACTACTACGAGCCGTTGGACGCCTTCACCCGCCACCTGGACAAGAAGTTCAAGCGCCGCGGCGTGCAGATGCTCAGCGACGGCAAGCGCACCTGGGCCGTCATCGGGGACCGGGTCAACCACTTCATCCCCAACCCCACCTTCGACCCGATCATCGTGCCCGGCTGCCTCGACTTGTTGTTCCGCGGCGAGATCCCCGAAGGCGTCGACCCGGCATCGCTGATGAAAGTCGAGCGGCTGGCCAGCCACCCCGAGTACCAGAACCGCGACGCGCGGATTGCGGTGATGGACACCCAGGAAATCGAAACAGCGTTCATGCTGCCGACTTTCGCCTGCGGCGTCGAGGAGGCGCTCAAGCACGACATCGAGGCGACCATGGCGTCGCTGCACGCATTCAACCTGTGGCTCGACGAGGACTGGGGTTTCGACCGGCCCGATCACCGGATCGTTGCCGCGCCGATCGTCTCGCTGGCCGACCCGGCCAAGGCGCTCGAAGAGGTCGAGTTCGTGTTGGCGCGCGGCGCCAAGCTGGTGCTGGTCCGCCCGGCGCCGGTGCCCGGTGTGGTGAAGCCGCGCTCACTGGGCGACCACAGTCACGACCCGGTATGGGCCCGGCTGGCCGAGGCGGGGGTGCCGGTGGGGTTTCACCTCAGCGACAGCGGCTATCTGCACATTGCGGCCCAGTGGGGCGGCAAGGCGACCTTCGAGGGATTCGGCGAAAAGGATCCACTGGATCAGGTACTCCTCGACGACCGTGCCATCCACGACACGATGGCCTCGATGATCGTGCACGGTGTGTTCACCCGCCACCCCGAACTCAGGGCGGTCAGCATCGAAAACGGTTCATACTTCGTGCATCGTCTGATTAAACGCCTCAAGAAGGTCGCCAACAACTACGCGCGGCATTTCCCCGAGGATCCGGTGGAGCAGTTGCGCAACAACGTGTGGATCGCTCCCTACTACGAGGACGATCTGCCCGAGCTCGCCGACGTCATCGGCATCGACAAGATCCTGTTCGGTTCCGATTGGCCGCACGGCGAAGGCCTCGAGTCGCCGGTGTCTTTCGCCGAGGAACTCAACGGCTTCAGCGAATCCGATATCCGAAAAGTGATGCGGGACAACGCTCTGGATCTGCTCGGCGTTCCGGTCGCGTCGGCCGTCTAGCCGCTCGCACAATGAGTGAATGGACTGTAGGCGCGGTTCTCGACGCCATCGCCGACGTGGTGCCCGACCGCCTGATGACCGTATGCGGAGACCGCAAAAGCACCTTCGCCGAATCCGCGTGCCGCACCAATCGGCTGGCGAATTATCTCGAGGCCAAGGGTTTCGGCGTCTACGCGGAGCGTGATGGGCTGCAGCGTTGGGAATGCGGCCAGGACCGCGTCGCACTTCTCATGTACAACGACCTGTACCCCGACATGGTGATCGGATGTCTCAAGGCACGCACCGTCCCGGTCAACGTGAACCACCACTATTCGCCCCGCGAAATCCGTGACCTGCTCGACTACGTCCGTCCCCGGGGGATCATCTACCACCGCTCACTGGGCGCCCGGTTCGCCGACGTGCTGCCCCCGATCGGCACCGAGCTGCTGATCTCCATCGACGACGGCAGTGCCGTTCCCCAGCTGCCGAAAGCCATCTCGCTCGACGATGCCCTGGCCGCCGCCGGCGCCGACCGCGGGGACGCCGGGTCTCCGGATGACCTCATCATGATGTGTACCGGCGGGACGACGGGACGCCCGAAGGGTGTGCTGTGGAGGCAGAGCGACATGTACGTGTCGTCAATGGTGGGCGCCGACCACGCCAGCGTCACCCAGATCCACGACAAGGTCGCCGCGGGCGGACAGCCGTGGTTCGCTGTCTCTCCGCTCATGCACGCCGCCGGGATGTGGACCGCCTTCTCCGCGCTCTGCGCCGGCCTGCCCGTGGTCCTCTACGACGACCGCAACAAGCTGGACGTACGGTCGGTGTGGGAGACCGCCGAGCGCGAGAAGGTAGGCATGATGACCATGGTGGGCGACGCGTACGCCGTGCCGCTGATCGCGGAGCTGCGCGCGCGCTCCTACGACCTGTCCTCGTTGAATGCGATCGGCACCGGGGGGGCCGCGACGAACGCGAAACACAAACGCGCACTAATGGAATGTTTGCCGCACATCACCATCATCGAGGGCTACGGATCGTCCGAGAGCGGCAACATGGCGTTCGGGCACAGCCGCGAAGGGAACGCGAGCGAGACCTTTCAGCCCAGGGAAGGGGCGACCGTCGTGTCGGCCGACCGGAGCCGGTTCCTGCAGCCCGGCGAGCAGGAGGTCGGCTGGGCCGCGCGGACGGGCCGGATTCCGCTCGGCTACTTCGGCGACGCGGAGGCCACGCAACGAACCTTTCCGGAGATCGAAGGACGGCGGGTGGTGATCCCCGGCGACCGAGCCACCCTCGAACCCGACGGCACCATCCGCTTGCTCGGCCGCGATTCGCTGGTCGTGAACACCGGCGGCGAAAAGGTATTCGTCGAAGAAGTCGAGGAAGTACTGCGGGCGCAGCCGGGCGTCTTCGATGCCCTGGTTGTCGGTCGGCCGAGCGAGCGGTGGGGACAAGAGGTCGTCGCGCTCGTCGCGACGCATCCTGATGCGCACGTCACCCAGGACGCCCTCTACGACGCGTGCACCGCGCAACTGGCGCATTTCAAGGCGCCCAAGGCCTTTCTCTTCGTCGAGCAGATCGAACGCCTCGGCAACGGCAAGCCCAACTACCGATGGGCCAGAGAACAAGCCATTCAACATGTTCCGGTGATCGCGCTGGTCCCGTCCGACCACGAAGGAAGTCATGAACACGAAAGCGATTGACTGCCTGGTGAACGTCCACTTCGGAGAGGCCGAATCTCAGCCGAGCTGGATGCTCAAGGTCAGGGACGACTACTTCAAGGGTCCTGAGTCGATGTTCGCCCCCGTCGACCTCTCCGAATTACTCGCCGAGATGGACGAATTGGGTGTGCAGAAAGCGATCCTGATGGACTCGCTCGCCAACCCTTCCACTACCGCGCGCAAATTCGTCGAGGCCAGGCCGGATCGGTTCGCGCTCGCCATGGGCGGGGTCAACCTGCTGCGGCCGGTGCGGTCGTTGCGCGAATTGTCGGCCGTCGCGCGCGAGCTACCCGTCGCATATGCGGTAGTGGGACCGAGCTTTTGGGGCGACGGTCAATATCCGCCCAGCGACGCCGTGTACTACCCGCTCTACGCCAAGTGCGCGGAACTGGAGCTTCCGCTGTGTATCAACACAGGCATCCCGGGACCGCCGATCCCCGGCGAGGTTCAGCATCCCATTCACCTGGACCGGGTGTGCGTGAGATTTCCCGAGCTGCGGCTGTGCATGATTCACGGCGCCGACCCGTGGTGGGACGTCGCGATCCGGCTGCTGCTGAAGTATGCCAACCTGCGCCTCATGACCTCGGCGTGGTCGCCCAAGCGGCTGCCGGAGAGCCTGCTGCATTACATGCGCACGCGCGGTCCCAAAAAGGTGATCTACGCGTCGGACTGGCCGGTATTGCCCATGCGTCGGGTCATACCCGAAGCCCGGGCGCTGGACCTACCCCCCGAGGTACTCGACAACTACCTTTTCAACAACGCACACGAATTCTTCTTCGGTGGCCAGGAGGAACGCTGAGCATGGACCGTTACGAACTACGTAGGCTCGACTACAGCCAGACGGCGGATCACGAGGCGTTGCAAGCCGCGTACCGAGACTTTTTCCAGACGCATTGCTCGATCGAAACCGTGCGCGCAGCAGAGGAAACCGGCTTCGACAAGAACCTCTGGGAGCGGTTGTGTGCGATGGGCGCAACAACGATGGCGCTGCCGGAATCCGAGGGCGGGGACGGCGCGACACTGGTTGATCTGACGTTGGTAGCCGAGGAGATCGGCCGCGCACTGGCGCCAGTGCCGTGGATCGACCAAGTCTGTACCGCCCGACTGCTGGCCCGACTCGGCTCGGTGGACTCGGACGTCGTACAGGGCACGCGACTCGCGACGCTTGACCCGCAACACGACAGCGTCTCGGGGATTCGGCTCATCCCCACCGGCTCAATTGCCGACCAGATCATCGTCCGTGACGGCGTGGACGTCGTTGCAATGACGTTCGGCACACGCCCGACGAAGGTGGACAACATTGGCCGGCTGCCGATGGCCTGGGTGGATCCTGATGCCGCCGACGGCCACACCGTCTTGGCCAGCGGATCCAACGCGATAGCGGAATATCAACGGGCACTGGATGAGTGGCGGGTGCTGACCGCGGCGGCACTGGTGGGCCTGGTGGAGGAAACCATGACGATCGCGGCCGAGTTCGCCAAGACGCGTTACACGCTGGGTGTGCCGATTTCGACGTTGCAGGGCATCTCCCACCCGCTCGCCAACATCGCGATCACAGTTCAGGGCGGTCGCAATCTGGCACGTCGCGCCGCCTGGTTCCTGGATAACGAGCCCCAGGAGCGCCCAGAACTGGCGCCTTCGGCGTTCGTGTTCATGGCGGAGGAGGCGGCCAAGGCCGCGACCATGGCGGTGCATGTGCAAGGCGGCCTCGGGGTTTCGGCGGAAGCCGCAGCGACGGCGTACCTGGTGCGCGCCCGTGGCTGGGCCCTGGCCGGTGGGGATCCCGGAGCCAGCGCCAAGTACATCGGCGAACTGGTGGCCGCGCGCGAAAGTGGAGAGGACGCATAAGTGGATTTCTCACGGGTCACGCTGTCCGCGGAGGATCAGCAGTTCCTCGACCAGGCTCGCGACTTCCTGTGCACGCATGTGACGGAAGATGTCAAGCGTCGAGACCGCGAGACGGGCGACAACTTCGACGAAGGGGTGCACCTGGCGCTGGGTGCCGCCGGTTACCTCGAACGCGAATGGAAGCCGGAGAGCGAGGGCGGCTTCACCCGGGTGCGCCGCCGCATCTGGGAGCTGGAGAAGCGGCGCGCACACGTGCCCTGGGTGACGTGGGGGACCACCGCCATGGTGGCCCGTTCCGTCGCGAAGTTCGGTTCCACCGAGTTACGGGAAGAGGTGCTGCCGGGCGTCTTCAGCGGGCATGTCCGGCTGTGCCTGGGCTATACCGAGCCCGAGGGTGGTTCCGATGTGGCCACCTGTAAGACTCGCGCGGTTCGCGACGGCAACGGCTGGGTTATCAACGGGTCCAAGATGTTTACCACCGGCGCGCACAATTGCCAATACGTTTTCTTGATCACAAACACCGACCCGGACGCCCCGAAGCACAAGAGCCTGACGATGTTTCTGGTTCCGCTGGACTCCGCGGGCATCGAGATCCAGGGCATTCGCACCGTCGACGGTGACCGCACCAACATCGTCTACTACAGCGACGTGCGGGTTGACGACAAGTATCGCCTCGGCGACGTGAACGCCGGTTGGACGGTGCTGCGCGAGCCGCTCAACGTCGAACATGGAGCAGTGTCGGCCGCCCCTGACGGGCTGCAGGACGTGTCGATCATGATGCACCAGGCCAGTTTTATGGCCGATGCGGTGGATAAGGCCGCCGGTAAAGTGGCGCAGCGGGACCCGAACGGACACAGGCTCATTGACGACGCATCGGTGGCATACCGACTGGGGCGCAGCGCCGCGCGGATGGAAGCGGCGCTCAGTGCGCCGAGCATCTACGGCCGGGTCGCCCTCGCCCAGACGATGCGCGACGTCTCCCCGGACCTGATGGACCTCCTCGGCACGGCGTCCGCGCTGCCGCTCGGCACCGACGGCGCGGCCGACGACGGTGCCGCGGAGTACGTTTTCCGATTCGCGCCGTTGGTCGGGATCTACGGCGGCACCCTTGAGGTGTTCCGAAATATGATCGCGCAGTACATGCTGGGGCTGGGCAAACCCGCTTACGCGCCACCGGTCAAGAAGGTCCCCTGATCCGTCGCCCAGTGTCGAGCACCCGTCAGTTGTGCCCGTAGATGATCCGCAGCATCTTGACGTTGATACGGAGGAAACGCCCGAACTGCGCGAAGACGTTCTGACGCATCCGCAGCGTCGCAGGGGTAGGGAGTGGTGCGTCGGCAATACGCTCGGCGGTCAGCGCATTCACGTCTGGATAATTGTTTTCGTCGTCCATCGGACGTGCCTTTCACTCGGGGATCAGCCACCAGAATGGGCGGGCTTTCGCCTTATAGATGAACAGGTGATGCAGCAGTAGCTTGATCCAGTGGCCGGCCAGGCCGAGCTCACCGGAGGTGCCGGCGATGTCGCGACCCGTTTGCGGGTACCTCACCGGGTCGGGGACGACTGGGAACATCGTCATCGCGGCTGCCGACCCCTTACGAAAGCCGGTGCCTGCCGATGCGACGCAGGCGGCGCCCATGCTCGCCATCGAGGCGCGGTGCGCAATAGTTGGCGTTCCCTTGGTGATTCGATCGCGGATCGTTTCGGCAACCGTCTTGGCCATGATTCCCGACGGCATGCCGGTCCGGGGCGGGCTGGGCGTGATGGCGGTGCCGTTGGGGCTCGTCCGCGGCCGGGAGATGGGATGCGGGGGCGCAAACGCGATGCCCGGCGCGAAGATGTTCGGATATGCAGGGGACTCGTAGGTGTGTGGCCAATCATCGGCCGACCATGCGTCATACGGCTTGCCGGAGTAGTCGGCGTCGACCTTCATGAAACCCGACGGTGCGAACACGGCAGAGGAGATGTCGTTGCCTTGCTTGTCGTATGCCGCGAGGTCGGCTCCCCGGAACGGGGGCAGCAGCATGGCGAAGTCGAAGTCCAGCTCGTGTTCTTTGCCGTCGAGTTGCTCGTATCGCAGCTTCCCGTCCATCACCTCGTGGACGGCCGCTTGTGTGATGGCCCTGACGCCGCGCTCGCGGAACAGCGACTCGGTCCACAGCCGACTGGACTGCACGAAGCCCTTTTCGACGAAACTCATGCCGCCGACGCCGAAGTCGCCCAGTTCGTACTCGTTCGTCAGGTAGACGATGTCGGCGAGGTCTCGAACACCGGCAGCTCGCAACGTGTGCTCGACATTGAAGGCGTATTCGAACGCCGCACCCTCGCAGGTGCAGGTGCCGTGCCCGACGCCAATCACGAGGCGCTGCTTCTCGCCGGCCTTGAGCCTGGCGATGATCCGGTCGAGCGCCTCGGCTGCCTCGACGGCGTGGGCCGCGGTGCACACCGAGTATGAGTGGCCGGCAGGCCCGAGCCCCGGAGTGGCCGCGAAGTTCAGTCGTGGTCCGGTCGCATTGATGAGGTAGTCATACGTAATGGTGCCGGTCTGGCCGTCGTGCTCCTCATCGGTGTAGGTGAAGTCCACCGATGGTGCGGAGTCGTCTTCGGTGCCCTCCGGATGGATTGCCGTGGCGAGCGCTTGGTGGAACGCAATGCCCTTGCGTCGGTAGATCGGCCTGAGCGGGATAAGCACCTTGGCCGCATCCATCCGGCCCACGCCGACCCAGATGTTCGACGGGATCCAGTTCCAGTCGGCGTTGGGAGAAATCACGACGACCTCGTGACTACGGCCCAGCCATCGGCGCAGATGTAGAGCGGCGGTATGCCCGGCGATACCAGCGCCGAGGATTACGACTCGTGCCATTGGTGCTCCTCCGTCGATATTCGCGACCCCATAGCCGATATCGGCCAAACCCCTGCGGCACAGCTGCCCGCGTGGGAATTACCGGGTGCTCCGAGGTCAGATTGCGCCCGGCGACGACGCCTTCCTAGGGTCGATGGACTCTATTTGGCAGAGATATGGGCACCGACGGGCAAATTCGGCTGGCAGTGGAATACCCCTACCCGTATAGGTATTGTACTTGACATGACGGAACACAACCACTACCAGCAGGTGCTGGACGACCTCAACCCACAGCACCGCGCCCTGCGCAAGATGATCCCGGAGGTATACCGGGGTTTCGCCGAGATGAGCAATGGCGCACTGACCTCGGGCGCCTTGGACAAAAAGTTCAAGGAGCTGATCGCGATGGCGATCGGCGTCGTAGCCGGGTGTGACGGCTGCATCGCCTCCCACGCCCAGGGGGCGGCTCGCGCCGGCGCATCCAAGGAGGAGGCCGCCGAGGCTATCGGCGTCAGCATTCTCATGCACGGTGGACCGGCCACGATCTACGGTGCTCGCGCCTACACCGCTTTCTGCGAGTTCGCCGACAAGGCCTCCGATGCCGGCCCGGGACCGCAGTAGTGATTACGCGAGGAGGCGTGCAGCAGCCCGCCGCACCCTTTTCAGACCCAAAGCAGGTCGTAACCCCGCAAAGCCGAAAGGAACAACGATGACCGTCGAAACACTGACCCTCGCCGATTTCGAGTCGACGATACTTGCGAGTCCGATTGTCCTAGTGGACTCTGGGCCCCTTGGTGTGGGCCATGCCGGGCTTTCGCGCCTGTCTTCGAACGCTCCGCGCAAAACCATCCGGACATCGTGCACGCGAAGGTGGACACCGATGCCGAGCGCGAACTGGCCGCCACCGTGGGCATCCGCTCAGTTCCGACCATCATGGCATTCCGCGAGGGCGTCCTCATTTACAGCCAGCCGGGAGCGATGTCACCAGCGGTGCTGGACGACTTGATCGACAAGGTCAAGGGTCTCGACATGGATGGGGTCCGCGCCAAGATTGCCGAGCGCAAAGCTGCCGTGCAGGCATAGTGGCGCGGCCACTTCCCTGAGTTACTGGTGAGCAATCATGTGTTACCCCGTGCGCTGTCGCCACTGCGGAAAGATCACCTGGGCGGGCTGTGGCCAGCATGCCGAAAGCGTGATGAAACGAGTGCCGACCGACCAACGATGCACCTGCAGCCATAGCATCGCCAGGTAGTGCACCCCGCGCTCAGGCCGTCAAGATGGTGGCCGCGGCGGTGCCGGGTGCCCCGTAGAGCTGGGCGAAGCCCACCTTCGGATGGCCGGGGACCTGACGGTCGCCGGCCTCGTCGCGGAGTTGGCGAACGATTTCGTGGATCTGGCGCAGACCCGACGCCCCGATCGGCTCCCCGTTCGCGATGAGCCCGCCGTCGGTGTTGACCGGCATTGACCCGCTGATTTCGGTTGCGCCATCGGCCAATAGCTTCTCCTGCTCGCCGTCGGCGCAGAACCCGCATTCGGCCATATGGATGATCTCCGCACCCGCGTCGGTGTCCTGCAGCTGGATGACATCGATATCCTCCGGCGCCACGCCCGCCTTCTCGAACGCCGCCCGCGACGCATACACGGTCGGCGAGACGTCCTCGTCGACTGGAGCGAAGGTGGTGTTCACCTCGTACGCGCCGTAGCGGCGGGTGCGGATTTCCGCGGCCCGCAAGTACACCGGCTTGGAGGTGAAGCGGTGCGCGATATCGGCCCTGCACATCACCACGGCGGCGGCGCCCTCGTCGGGCGCACAGAACATGTACTGGGTGAGCGGGTAGTTCAGCATCGTCGAGTTGAGGATATCGTCTTCGGAGATCGGCTTGCGGCGAAAGGCGTTGGGGTTCAATGCCCCATTGCGGAAGTTCTTGGCGGCCACCTTGGCCAACGTCTGCTGAGAGATGCCATGCTCGTGCAGGTAGCGGTTGGCCTTCATGCCGAAAAACTTGGTCGTCAGGTACTGCCCGTTCTCGGCGTACCAGCGCGGCATCCCCACCAGGGCCGGGTCCTCGGTGAAGGCGCCGCGCGGGTGCTTGTCCAGACCGATGGCGATCCCGATGTCGTAATCGCCCAGCCGGATGCCGTCGGCGCACGCCTTGGCGGCGCTGGCCGCGGTCGCGCACGCGTTGAACACGTTGGTGAACGGGATGCCCGAAAGTCCGACCATGGCCACGATTGCGTCGGGATTGGCCACCGTCCAGCTGCCTCCCGTGGCGGCTTCGATGTCCTTCCACTCGATGCCGGCGTCGGCGACCGCGAGTTGTATGGCGTCCGCGGCCATCTCCATCGCGGACTTGCCCTCGAAGCGGCCGAACGGATGCAAGCCGACCCCGATGATGGCCACGTCACTCATGAGCGCCGTCCCCCGCAAGCCGGCGGTACCCCCGCTGCATCGTCGCTGCGCGGCTCATGCAATGGCTCCCGACTCCTTCAGCTCCTCGATACGGTCCCAATCCATGCCCAGCTCCATCAGCACGATCTCGGTGTGCTCGGAGGCCTGGGGCGCCCGCGTGGTCACCAGCGGCTCGTGGTTGAACTGCACGGGGCCGCGCACGACGCGGAAAGGTTTTCCGCCGCTGGCGAGCTCGACCTCGCTGACCATGTCGTTGGCAAGGGCTTGCTCGTCCTCGACGAGGTCGAGGAGGCTCTGGAACGGCGCCCATTGACCCTTCATCGTTTTCAGGTGCTGCCGCCAGTAGTCGAAGGGCTTGCCGGCGAAGGCCTTTGCGATCAGTTCGGCGGCCGCGTTGGCATTCTGGATCAGCGGAAGCACGTCGGAGAAGCGGGGATCGTCGGCCGCCTCGGGGATGCCGAGATGCTCGAAGGTATCGCGGATCAACCCGGTCGGGCTGATGATGCACAGATTGATGGTGCCGCCGTCGGACGTTTCGTAGTTGCCCATGAAGGGGTTCACCGACATCGCGGTAGCGGAGCCCGGCATGGGAGTGCGCATCACCTGTCCGGTCTCCATCCCCTGCGTCACGCTCGCTCCCGCCGCCCACCAGGCCGTGCTCAGCAACGACACGTCGAGCTCGAGGGCTTCGCCGGTGCGCTCGCGATGCAGCAGCGCCGCCGAGATGCCGCCGGCGATGAACATGCCGCCGATGGAGTCGCCGAACGCGGGAATGCCTTGCCCCAGTGCGCCACCCAGCTCCTCGGGCGTCAGTGCGTACCCGATGCCGCTGCGCGTCCAGAACGCCGTCCCGTCATAGCCGCCCACGTCACGCTCGGCACCCTTGTCGCCGTACGCCGAACCGCGCGCGTAGACGATGTTCGGGTTCACCGCTCGAAGGTGTTCCACGTCGAACTTGTGCTTCTGCCTCTGAGCGGGCATGTAGTTGGTGAGGAACACATCGGAGGTCCTGGCCAGTTCGTAGATCACTTCCTGACCGCCCGGGGTGGACACGTCGATCCCCACGCTGCGCTTGCCCCGGTTGGGATGCTCCATCAGAGGGTGCCGCTCCGGATCGAGTTGGATGCCACCCATGTTGATGAAGCCGCGTTGGGTGTCGCCACGCAGCGGGTGTTCGACCTTGATCACGTCCGCGCCCCAGTCGGCCAGGATGGCGCCCGCCGCCGGGACGAAGGTGAATTGCGCAAGTTCCAGGACCCGGAAGCCCGACATCACTTTGGTCATTTTCCGGACCCTACTTTGCGTTGAACGTCACGGGAAGCGCCGTCGGCGAACGGAAGGGCTGGCCGTGGATGTGTGGGTCGTCGTCGGTGAGCAGCCTGATGTTGGTCACCCGATCCAGCAGGCATTCGACTGCCACGCGGGTTTCCAGCCGGGCCAGGTGCAGACCCAGGCACGTGTGCTCACCGGCGGCGAAGGAGATGTGCGGGACGTGATCGCGGAAGATGTCGAATTCTTCCGAACGATCCCAGCGGCGCTCGTCGCGGTTCGCGGATCCGATGCACACGCCGACCACCGAACGTGCCGGAATCTCGACACCTTCCAGTTCGGTGTCCGCGGTGGTGAATCGCTGCACGGTGGTCAGCGGCGTTTCGAAGCGCAACCCCTCCTCGATGGCCTGCGGCAAGAGCTTGCGGTCGGCCTGCACCGCGGCGAACTGGTCAGGATGGGTGAGCAGCAGGTACAGCAGGTTACCCGACGACCGGTAGGTGGTCTCCAGCCCGGCCGGCAGCAGCAGCCGCAAGAAGGAGTAAATGGCTTCGTCGCTTAGCTTTTCGCCGTCGATCTCCGCGGTGACCAGATCGCCGATGATGTCCTCGGTGGGCTGCGATTTGCGCTGTTCGATCTGCTCGACGAAGTAATCCTTGAGCGCCGCCGACGCCTCGAAGGCGCCTTCGTAGTTGACGTGGTAACTGATCAACTGCACGGCACGCTTGCGGAACATCGGCAGATCGTCGGCGGGCAGTCCCAGTAGCTTGGCAATGACGCGGGTGGGGAATTCGAAGGTGAAATTCCGGACCAAATCGGCTTCGCCAGTCTCGATGAAGTCGTCGATCAGCGCGTTGCAGATCGGTCGCACAATGGTGTTCTCCCATCGAGCCAGCGCCTTGGACTTGAAGGCCGCCGAAACCAGGTTGCGATGGTCGCGGTGCTTCTTTCCCTCCATCGCCAGGATGGTCGGCCCCATGAAGAGGCCGATCGTCTTGTCGTACGGTGCCGAGCTGAACACCCGGCCGTCCCGGAACACCGTGTTCACCGCATCGAAGGACACGGCGGAGTACTCGCGCTTGGGCATCAGCGACTCGGGCGTTTTGGAATAGTCCATGACCGTGCCCCGGAACACCCCGGATTCGCGGCGCTTTCGCGCGAAAAACGGGTAGGGGTCGCGGAGGCTGACAATCCGACCGTCGGCACCGGCGGCGTGAACGTTGGTCGTCACCTGGGCTCTCCAGCATCTTCGGCGTGAACGGCATGGCCTTGCGTAAGATCGTACTGTAATTCTTACAGTAGACAATATGGGCAGACCGGAAGTTGTGTGCTGGGCGATCGCCTCAGCGAGTGCCGTGGGTCAGTGCGCGACCGATGCCCGATCCGGCGACGGTGACCACGGCGACGCGGTCCCGGTAGGTCGTCGACTCCCAGCCGATCAGCCGTTCACCGCCTGCTCGCGGGCCCACCGGTAGTCGGCCTTGCCCGACGGGCTGCGCTCGATTGCCGCGCGGAACACGATCGCTTTGGGAAGCTTGTACCGAGCCAACGATTGCCCGGCGTGGGCGACCAACTCCTCGGCGTCGACGCGGGTGCCTTCGGCCAGCGCGACGACGGCCACGACCTCCTGGCCCCACCGCTCGCTGGGACGTCCGGCGACCACTACGTCGGCCACCGCCGGGTGCGACGCGATCGCCGTCTCGACCTCCTCGACGAAGATCTTCTCGCCGCCCGAGTTGATCGTCACCGAGTCGCGGCCGAGCAATTCGACTCTGCCGTCGGCGTGGTGGCGGGCCCGGTCACCGGGAATCGCGTACCGCACCCCGTCGATGACGGGAAACGTCTTGGCAGTCTTGGCCGCATCGCCCTTGTAGCCCAGCGGAACGTATCCCCGCTGCGCCAGCCAGCCCATTCCGTCGTGACCCGGGCGCAGGATGGATTCCAGGTCCTCGGCCGCCACGAACGTGTCCGGTCCCGCGTTGAAGGTGCCGGTCGACACCGACCCCGACATCGACATGTGGTGCATCTGCGCTCCGGTCTCCGAGGATCCGACACCGTCGACGACGACGGCGTTCGGCAGCACTTCGATCAACCGCTGCTTGACGAACGGGGTGAGCAACGCCCCCCCGTTGGCCACCACGGCCAACGACGACACGTCAGCGGTCCCTTTCTCGATGGCCGCCACCAAGGGGCGGGCCATCGCATCACCGACCACCGTCACCACGGCCACCCGTTCGCGCTCGATGGTGCAGACGACCTCGTCGGCGTCCAGACGATCGACGACCGACGGGAAGACGACGGATTGTCCGGTCGTGATCGCCGTCATCACGCTCCATTGGGCCGCGCCGTGCATCAGCGGCGGCAGGATCATCAGCTTGGTTCCGGGACCGGCGGCGACCCCCGCCGTGATCTCCTCGACGGATCCGAACGGCTCACCGGTCATCAGGTTGCGTCCCCCGAAGGACGTCATGAAGATGTCGTGCTGGCGCCACAGCACGCCTTTCGGCATTCCCGTCGTGCCGCCCGTGTAGAGGACGTACAGGTCGTCGGGGGAAGGCTGCACCGTGGGTGGCTCCGGGGCGCAGGACGCAAGAGCGCTCTCGTAATCCACTGCGCCATAAATCAATTCATTGCCGGAGTCATCGGCGATCTGGATCAGCACGCGCAGCTGGGGAAGGTCCGGCAGGATTTCGGCGACCCGCGGCGCGAACGTGGAGTGGTAAATCAGCGCGGTCGCCCCGGAATCCGCCAACAGGTACTGCAGCTCGCTCTTGACGTAGCGGAAGTTGACGTTGAACGGGGCGACTCGGGCTCCGAACGCGCCCAGCAGCGCCTCGACAAATTCATTTCCGTTGTAGGCGTAGATGCCGACCAGGTCCTGACCGACCTCATGGCCGGGGAGCGCGGAGCGTTCGGTGTGGCACCCCAAGCCACGCGAGTGCAGGTAAGCGGCGAGGCGGTGCGACCGTTCGACCACCTGTGCGTAGCTGTACCGCCGTCCGCCCTGGATCAGCAGCTCCCGATCGGGAATCGCGGCCGCGACGGCCGTCGCGACAGCGGGCACCGTGAACTCTGTTGCTGTGTCGGACATTAGGCCTCTCAAGGCTGGTGGGGGAGCAGTCGGACCATCAGGCCGTTGGCTTCGGTGAGCAGCGTGCCGTCAGCGGCCGTCATCGTAGCCGAGATGAATATCTTCCTGCCGTCGACATCGGTGATGCCGCCGCGGGCGGTCAACGGCTCGTTGATCGGAGTGACGGCTCGGTAGTCGACATGCAAGTATGCGGTCCGGGTGGGTGGCGTGCCCGCAGTGGAGACCACCATCCCGAACAGCCAGTCGTAGAACAGCGGGATCATGCCGCCGTGTACGGCGTTGTTTCCGCCCACGTGGGATCGGGTGAAGAGTCCGTCCATGGTGACGCCGTTCGGCCCGGATTCGGTGATTGTCCACGGCGGCAGCAGCGGATGACCGAGGCCGGGCAGTTCGATGACGCGGCCCGCCGGCGCCATGCCTTCGGGTACCTGGTGGCCGTCCAACAGGACGCAGGCGTTTTCGACGTGCTGCGCCGCAGTGGTCCACGCGGAGCTGTCCGGGTCGCTGGCGACGGTCAGATCCTGCAGGCGGCGCATCGCGTCGACGAACCGGCCGAGACCCGCCGGCGCATGATCGACGGGCCGGATGTCGGGGAACCCGCCGCGAACTCCGGGTGCGGTGTCGGTCATCGCTGGGTCCACACGTCGAGCAGCTCGTCAGTGGTGGTAATGGTCGCAAGCAGGGACAGGGTGTTGGCGATGATGGCATCTCCGTATTCGGTGGGTATGCCGGCGACCGCATCGCGGGGCACGATGACGCGGTAGGCGGCGTTGACGGCGTCCATGACGACGTTGGGGATGGCGATGTTCAGCGATACCCCGACGACGACGATGGTGGATACCCCCAGGTTGCGCAGTATCGCGTCCAGGTCCGTGCCGCCCATCGGTCCGACGCCGTGCCAGCGGCTCAGCACCAGATCGTCAGGCTCCGGGCCTAATTCGGGTAGCACGGCCGCCCCGGGGGTGCCGGGGGTGATGTCGACTTGCCCATGCCCCATGGCGAAGATCTTGGCGTTGTGGTTGGAGCCGAGCCCGTCGGGCCGCTGCTGCACCAAGCAGTGCACGACGCGCGCCCCGGCCGCCCGGGCCCCCGGCAACAGCCGCACGATATTCGGCAGGGCAACCCGACGTGCTTCCTCGGCCAGCATCACCAGTCCGGCGTTGGGGCCGATGACGGCGCCCTGGCATTCCTGCGTGACGACCGCGGTGTGCTCGGGCGCCGCGATCTCGGCGAGTTTCGCTGTCATGCCGGCACTTCGTAGAACTGTTTGGCCCACTTCCGCAGCGCCATATACCCTTTCGCGTCGACCTTGGAGAGCGCCGGATTTTCCACGTATTTCTGGTAGCGCCAGATCTGCAGATCGTCGAAGACGGTGGACAGGAATTGCCGTTCGATAACGTCGCGTAACTCGCCCTGCGGTACGTCGGAGGTGTCGCCGGACTCCCGCGGCCACCAGATCGAGTAGAACAGGTCCGAACACTCGTCGTCGACCGGCGTGCAGGTAAAGATGAGCCGATGGTTCTGTGCCCCCTCGAAGACGCTGATCGCTCCCCCCAGGCCGAACAGGTGGCTGTGGAACCGCAGCGCGAGATCGTCGGGGCTGTCACTGCGCGCGTCCGGCCACCCCGCGACGAACTGCCACTCGTGGTCGACGATCTTCCAGTCCAGCACCCGCGGCGTCACCGTGGCGTGGTGTACGTATTCGAAATGCGCGCTGTCGGGGGCATTCTCCGCGACGATCTGCGGATGCACCGGTTCGCGTTCAGCGCGCCGGGAGAACTCCGGATACGCGCGGTAATAGGCCGCCGGGTCGGTTTCGAATTGCGGAAATTTCCGAAAGATGTCCGGCATGTCCCACTGCGGCTCCTTGCCGTCCGGCTGATGCCAGATGAACACGCAGTCGTACTGCTCGCGCACCGGGTACACGCGCAGACGCAGCGCGCGGTTGGGCCGGTCGGGTTGGTAGGGGATGTACCGGTTGCTGCCGTCCGGGCCCCAGCGCCAGCCATGGAAGGGACATTCGACGCAGTCGCCGAGCACCTTGCCACCGTGGCCGAGGTGGGCGCCGAGGTGTTTGCAGTGCGCTTCCAGGACGTGCAGCTCGCCCGACTCGTCGCGGTAGGCGACCAGGTCCTCGCCGAAGTAGTGCAGCGGCCGCACCTCGCCAACCGAGAACTCGGGCGACCATCCGACCATGAACCACCCGGTCACCTTCCAGGTGAATGGCACTTTCACGCAGAAGCCTCCGATTGCCTGATACTAAGTCCGTTACAGTATAGATTTCAGCAGTCCGGCCTGTGCACGGCAAGGAGCGAAATGACAGAGATGGTGATGGGCGGGCTCGAGACCGTGCCCACGATGCACCACTGTCACACCCCGGAGATCGCGCTGACCTCGCCCACCACCGCGACGGGCATCTGGGCTACACCGGGGGAATCCCCGAATACCGGCGCCGCTGCGACGAAATCGCGGCCGCCGGATACACCGGTTTCAAGCTGGCGTAGGTGATTGGAATGTCGAAGTTAATGCAAGGCCTGGGCCTCGCCAGGGACGTCACGCGCGAGTTCGGCATGTTGGTGCCCCGCACGGTGGCCGGCCTGAACCAGTCGACCCGCTGGGCTCCGGCGTCCCCGCGCGGAGTGCGCCAGTTCGGCGAGGTGATACTGGACGAGCTTGTCCTGAGCGGGTTTTCGTTGCTGGGCGGAAGTCCCGCGGGCATGCGGTCGCTCGACTGCTGCACCGCCGCCGCCGAAGAATTGTCCGCCCTGGGTATCGACCGTGCGCACGCCGAGCCGGCGCCGTTGCGGGCGACCTCGGTGCGGCGACGGCGCATCGGCAACCTGTCGTATGAGCGGATGACATTCGAGCACGACCCGGTGCTGCCGAAAACCCTTGCAGCCGAAGGGCTGGGCGGACCGGCGCGGGCGGTGGTGCACCTGTGCCGGCACCGCGACGGCTTAAGGCCGTGGCTGATCTGGGTGCACGGCGCCGGTCAGGGCGGCACCGAAGACCTCTTGCTGAGTCGCATCGGCCGGATACACCATAAACTCGGGTTCAACGTCGCACTCCCGGTGCAGCCCGGTCACGGCTGCCGACGCCGCGAGTGGCCCGCGTACCCGGACATGGATCCATTGGGCAACGTCGCTGGCATGATGCGTTCGGTGTCGGAGATTCGCGCGGTGGTGCGCTGGGCGCAGCCGCAGGCCAGTGCCGTTGTGGTAGCCGGGATTTCGATGGGAACCCCGGTCGCCGCCTTGGTTTCCCATCTGGAGAGGCAGGTCGATGCGGTCGCGCTGTACACGCCGATCCTGGGACTCAACGCGATGATCGCCCGGCACTTAGGGCGCTGGGGGTCGTCCCGCGACGGGTTCCGCGACCTGCTGGCGTCCCCGGAGGCGGCGAAGCTGACCTCGGTGATCGATCCGCTGCGGGTCGACCCGGCGCCGCCGCCACATCGCCGGCTCATTGTCGGGGCCTGGCACGACCGGATGGCGATGCGCGACCCCGCGGTCGAGTTGCAGGAGCGCTGGGGCGGCCAACTCTACTGGTACGACGGCAGCCACGTCGGCCACATTTTCTCCCGGCGCGTGCAGCGGGTGACCGATCGATTCCTGCGTGAGGTCAGCGGCTGATGGGAACCGCCCGCACGGCCCGCGAAGTGGTCGAGCTCTACAACCTCGTGGTCTGGAACGAGCGCAACCTCGAGTTGGCCGAGGAGTTGTTCGCCGACAACGTGATCCGGCACGGGGTGGGTGAGGTGCACACCCTGACCCGCGCCCAGGCGGTAAGCCGGGTCAGGGACGTCTGGGCGATGTTCGACAAGTTACGGTTCGATCTGAACGTCGTCGCCGCCGGCGACGACGGCGAGCACGTCGCGATCGTTTACGACTCGTCGATGACCACCAATGACGGCGCCGAGACCAACGTCGCCAGCATCGAGGTGTTCCGCGTCGTCGGCGGGAAGATCACCGAAGTCTGGAATTGTGGCTATCAGCAAGGAGTTTGGACTTGAGCGATCGTACGCTTGATGAATTAGGCTATTACCTGCTGGCCGGTGCCGGCGGGGAAGGCCCGGCGACGCTGGTCGACGAGGCCCGCCGCGGCGAGGAGCTGGGCATGGGTACTGCGTTCATCTCCGAGCGCTGGAACGTCAAGGAAGCGGCCTCCCTTGTCGGCGCGGCGTGCGCCGTGACGACCAGAATGCAAATCGCCACAGCCGCAACGAATCACAACACCCGCCACCCGCTGATCACCGGATCGTGGGCCACCACCATGCACCGGCTCTCGCGCGGGCGCTTCACGCTCGGCATCGGGCGCGGCATCGCGGCGATCTACGGGGCGTTCGGCATACCGCCCGTCACCACCGCGCAGATGGAGGACTGGGCCCAGGTCATGCGCCGCCTGTGGCACGGCGAGCTGATTTTCAACCACGACGGCCCTATGGGCAAATACCCCATCCTGTTCCTTGACCCCGACTTCAACGAGGACATCCGGTTGGCGCTGGTCGCTTTCGGGCCGAAGACGCTCGAACTCGGGGGCCGCGTGTTCGACGACGTCATCCTGCACACCTACTTCACCCCGGAGACGCTGCAACGCTGTGCCCAGACCGTCAAAGCCGCGGCCGAGAAGGCCGGCCGCGACCCGGGCAGTGTGCGGGTGTGGTCGTGCTTTGCGACCGTGGGCGACCACCTTCCCGAGGAGTTGCGGCTGAAGAAGACGGTCGCCCGCCTGGCCACCTATCTGCAGGGCTACGGCGACCTGATGGTGCGCACGAACAACTGGGATCCGGCCGTGCTGCAACGCTTCCGGGAAGACCCGGTGGTGACGTCGATCGCTGGCGGGATCGACCACAAGGCCACGGCCGAACAGATCGAGCACATCGCGACGTTGATCCCCGACGAGTGGCTGGACCCCTCGGCCACCGGGTGCGCCCGGCAGTGCGCGGATCGTATCCGCAAGGAATTCGGCTACGGGGCCGACGCCGTGATCATGCACGGCGCGACGCCGGACGAACTGGAGCCCGTGATCGCGGCCTATCGAGCGGGGGATTAGCGCCAGTCAGGGCATGATGACGGTCCGGCTGACCGGCTCCGCCGCGGCCTGCCGGCTGGACAATCCGCGAAGCAGTGAACTGAGCAAGGCGTCACGGGTTTCGCGGGGATCGATGAGCTCGTCGAATCCCAAATGTTCGGCCGAGCGATAGGACGCCTGCAACTCGGCGTCGCGCAGCTTCGCGGTGATGTCCTCACCGGCATGCGTCGCCCGTCCCAGCGCTGCCGCACTCATGGCGCCCATGGTCGCGCCCGGGTAAGCGAAAGTCGCGCTCTGGTGATCGAAACCCAACAGCGACATGACCATGGAGCCGAATCCGTATGCCTTGCGCAGCGTGACATGCAACTTGACCGTGGTTGCCGCCGTCTGCGCGGCGAACATCCGCGCACCGGCGCGCAGCACGCCGTTGCGCTCGGACCGACTACCGGGCAGCATGCCGGGGTTGTCGGCAAGGAAGACGATGGGCAGGTGGAACGAGTCGGCCACCATGATGAAATGTGCCGCCTTGTCCGCCGCGTCGGCGTCGATCGAGCCGGCGATCACCTGGGGTTGGTTGGCCACCACCGCGACCGGATGCCCCCCAAGATGGGCCAACGCGCAGATGATCGCTTTGCCGTACAGCGGCTGCACCTCGAACCAGTCGGGCCGGTCGAAGACCACGTCGAGCACGGCGCGCATGTCGTAGACGCGGCGGTTGTCGCGGGAGACGATGTCCAGCAATTCGGGTGTCGCACGCGGCTCGCTGTCCTCGTCCGGCGGCAGCGGCGCCGGGTACGACCACGCACTCGGCGGGAAATACGACAGGTACCGCCGAATATCGGCCATCACGGCTTCGTCGTCCTCGGCGACGTTGTGGATCACCCCGCTCGGCAAGGCGGTGACGGGTCCGCCGAGGTCCTCCTTCGAGATCTCTTCTCCGGTGGACTCTTTGACGACGGGCGGGCCGGCGGTGAAGATGGCGCCCTGCCTGCTCATGATCCGGAAATCGCACACCGGGGCGACGAGGGCGCCATGTCCGGCCGAGGGGCCGAGCACGGCGGCGACGGTCGGTACCCGGCCCGAGCACTGCGCCTGGGCGAGCAGGTCGGTGGGGGTGCGTCCGTAATGTCCACCGCCAGGACGAAACCCGGCGCCTTCGAGCAGCATCACCAGGGGAACCTTGTCGCGCAGCGCGAGTTCCGCGATGCGGTAGCGCTTGGAGTTGCCGCCCGGTCCGATGCTGCCGGCCATGGTGGTGAAGTCCTCCGAGCCCAACATCACCGGCGAACCGTTGATCGACCCGGAGCCGACGACCAGCCCGTCGGCCGCGATCTCGCCGCCGACCAGCGTGCCGATTTCGCGGAAGGTCCCGGGATCGAGGAGGCGCTCGATGCGCGCGCGGGCGTCGAGCTTGCCCTTGCCGCGGTGCTTGTCCAGGCGTTCGGGACCACCCATACCCCACGCGCGCTGCCGGCGACGGTCGAGGTCCTCGAGCGTCTCCTGCCAATCCGGGGGTTTTGTCATGCCTATGTCCTACCTCATGGGGTTTCGTCACGCGACTAATCCGATGGTGGTGACTTGATCTGCAGGGTCACATACTGGATTGCTTACTGTAAAGTTACCCGCATGGCCGACGCCGCCCGCCTCAAGGTCGACGGGGGCATCCCCAATCAACTGGCACGGGTGACCGAGGCGGCGGTCACCCTGGAACGAGATGGGTATGACGGGGGCTGGACGGCGGAGACCAGTCACGACCCATTTCTGCCCCTGCTGCTGGCCGCCGAGCACACGTCGCGGCTCGAACTAGGCACCAACATCGCGGTGGCGTTCGCCCGCAATCCGATGATTGTGGCCAACATCGGTTGGGACCTGCAGGCGTATTCGGAGGGCCGCTTCATCCTCGGGCTGGGCACCCAGATCCAACCCCACATCGAGAAGCGGTTCAGCATGCCGTGGAGCCATCCCGCGCGCCGGATGCGCGAGTTCGTCTCCGCCCTGCACGCGATCTGGTCGGTGTGGCGAGACGGCGGGAATCTGTGTTTCGAGGGAGATTTCTACACGCACAAGATCATGACCCCGATGTTCACCCCGGAGCCGCAGCCCTATTCCACGCCCAAGGTCTTCATCGCGGCCGTGGGTGAAGCGATGACCGAGATGTGCGGCGAGGTGGCCGACGGCCACCTCGGACACCCGATGGTTTCCAAGCGCTACCTGGACGAGGTCACCGTGCCGGCGCTGCTGCGCGGTATGCAGCGAGTCGGCGGGTCGCGGAGTGACTTCGAGGTGTCCACCGAGGTGATGATCGCCACCGGCGAGAACGAGGATGAACTGGCGGCCGCCACCGCCGCCGTGCGCAAGCAGATCGCCTTCTACGGGTCAACGCCCGCTTATCGCAAAGTTTTGGAGCTGCACGGCTGGGGAGACCTGCAGCCCGAACTGCACCGCCTGTCGCTCGCGGGCGAGTGGGATGCCATGGGTTCGCTGATCGACGACGAGGCGCTCGCGGCCTTTGCGGTCGTCGGCCCGGTGGACACCGTCGCCGGCGCCCTGAAGGACCGCTGCCACGGCGCGGTCGACCGGGTGCTACCGATCTTCCTGAACGCGTCACAGTCCTGTATCACGGCCGCACTGAAGGAGTTTCGCGAGTGAGCACCACCACGGTAGACGAGTCCGCCAAACTGCTGGCAGATCCCTTGGCCTACACCGATGAGCGGCGATTGCACGCCGCGCTGACCCACCTGCGCGCCAGCGCGCCGGTGTCGTGGGTCGAGGTGCCGGACTACCGGCCGTTCTGGGCGATCACCAAGCACGCCGACATCATGGACATCGAACGCGACAACATGCTGTTCACCAACTGGCCCCGCCCGGTCCTGACGACGGCAGAGGGTGACGAGATGCAGGCCGCCGCGGGCGTGCGCACGCTGATCCACCTGGATGATCCGCAGCATCGGGTGGTGCGCGCGATCGGCTCCGACTGGTTTCGCCCGAAGGCTATGCGGGCGTTGAAGATTCGTGTCGACGAACTCGCCAAGATCTACGTCGACACGATGATGGCCGCCGGCCCGAAGTGCGACTTCGTCCAGGAGGTGGCGGTCAATTACCCGCTCTACGTGATCATGTCGCTGCTGGGGCTGCCGGAGGCCGACTTCCCGCGGATGCTCAAGTTGACCCAGGAGTTGTTCGGCAGCGACGACTCGGAATTCAAAAGGGGCACCACCAACGAGGATCAGCTGCCCGCGTTGTTCGACATGTTCCAGTACTTCAACGGGGTGACCGAGTCCCGCCGCGAGCACCCCACCGAGGATCTGGCGTCCGCGATCGCCAACGCCCGCGTCGACGGCGAGCCGTTGTCGGACATCGACACCGTGTCGTACTACCTCATCGTCGCCACCGCCGGGCACGACACCACCAGTGCGACCATCTCGGGTGGCCTGCACGCGCTCATCGAAAATCCCGACCAGCTCGACCGCCTGCGCGACAACCTGGACCTGATGCCACTGGCCACCGAGGAAATGATTCGGTGGGTCACCCCGGTCAAGGAATTCATGCGCACCGCCACCGAGGACACCACCGTGCGCGGGGTGCCCATCGCGGCGGGGGATTCGGTGCTGCTGTCCTACGTGTCGGCCAACCGCGACGAGGATGTCTTCGTAGACCCGTTCCGCTTCGACGTCGGGCGCGACCCCAACAAACACCTCGCCTTCGGCTACGGGGTGCACTTCTGCATGGGCGCCGCGCTGGCCCGCATGGAGGTCAACAGCTTCTTCACCGAGCTGCTGCCCCGGCTCAAATCCATTGAACTGACCGGTGACCCGGAACTGGTGGCCACCACCTTCGTCGGCGGCCTCAAACACCTGCCGGTTCGCTACTCATTGGCGTGACGCGCCGCCCGGTAAGCGGCCCGCTTAGTCGGGGTGTGCGACGATCGCGGTCGTTACGCTCCCCGTGGAGGACTAGGCAATGACGCGCAGGACGATCGTCATCACCGGTGCCAGCGACGGCATCGGCGCCGCGGCGGCCCGCCGGATGCACCGCAGCGGCGCGAACCTCGTACTGGTCGGACGCACGGAGAGCAAGGCCGCCGCGATGGCCGCCGAGCTGGACGCCGACTATTTCGTCGCCGACTTTGCCGACCTGTGTCAAGTGCGGGCCCTGGCGGACAAGCTCCGCTCCAAGTACCCCCGCATCGATGTGTTGGGCAACAACGCCGGAGGCGTGTTCAGCAAGCTGCACAAGACCGCCGATGGGCATGAGATCACGCTTCAGGTCAACTACCTGGCGCCGTTTCTGCTCACCACGGCATTGCTCGACGTACTTGTCGCGTCGCACGCCACGATCGTCAACACGTCGAGTTCGTCGCAGCGGCTGCTTCGCAACGTCACCCTCGCCGATTTCGAAACGACCGAGCGACGCAGGCCGAGCACCGCTTACGCGCTGGCCAAGCTGGCAAACATCCTGTTCACCAAGGAATTACACCGGCGCTACCACGCCGACGGGCTTTCGGCCGCCGTCGTGCACCCGGGTTTCGTCAACACCAACATCGGTCACTCGTCGGGTTCACGGTTCCTGACGACCATGCAGCGCACCCCGGTCAGCCGCCTCATCAAAACTCCGGACCAGGGTGCCGAACAGCTGGTGTGGTTGGCCTCCAGCACGCCCGGTGTCGACTGGGCTCCCGGCGAGTACTACGCGAAGGGCAAAGTCGCGAGGGCCAACCGCGCGGCCGACGATCCCGTGCTCGCGCGTGAGCTGTGGGATCGCACCTTGGCCAAGGTCGTTTAGCGGCCGCTGCGAGCGCCGAGCGTCACGCCAGTGTGGCAACGGGTGCCTAGTGTCACGCCAGGGTGGCAACGGGTGCCGAGCGAGGCGGTGGTACCGGACTAAACTCGCACCTTGTGCAAAGTGATCACCACCCGGCGCTGGTGACCGGAGGAGCGTCCGGCATCGGGCGTGAGGTTGCCGCGCGGCTGCGCGAGGCGGGACACCACGTAGTGGTGTGGGATCTCACGGATGCCGACATCGCCTGCGACGTCAGCGATCCCGACGCGGTGTCGGCCGCCATGGAGCAAACGGTGCGCGACCACGGGGCGCCCGCGCGGATCGTCACCTGCGCCGGAGTCGGTGCGTCGGGGCTGTTGCTCGAACAGTCGCCCGCGGAATGGAACCGGGTGTTGGGGGTCAACCTCACGGGCACCTGGCTGACCATTCGCGCCGGGGCGCGGGCGATGGTCGACGCCGGCTTCGGCGGCTCGATCGTCGCGGTCTCCAGCATCAGCGGCACCGTCGCCGACCGTGACATGGGTGCCTACTGTGTGTCCAAGGCGGGAGTGGACATGTTGGTGAAGGTCGCCGCGGCGGAGTGGGGCGTGCACGGCATCCGGGTGAACGCTGTCGGACCGGGCGTCACGCGCACGCCGATGCTGGCGAAACCGGAACAGCTACCCGGCTGGGTGGAAGCTTTGTCCGAACGGACGCCGCTGGGCGGTCTGGGGAACGCCGTGGACGTGGCCGGGGCGATCGTCGGTGTCCTGGAATTGCCTTGGGTGACCGGCCAAGTCGTGCACGCCGACGGCGGGCTCGCGCTGCACAGTCCCATCGACGCGTACGGCCAACTCCAGCGGGTGATGGGCCGAAAAGGCCTCAGCTGATCCCGAAATCGATGATGCCCCGGATGATTTTGCCGTTGCGCAGGTCGTCGTAGGCATCGTTGATCTCGTCGAGGCGATAGCGGCGGGTGATCATTTCGTCGAGCTGGAGTTGCCCGGTTCGATAGAGCCTGGCCAGCCGGGAGATGTCGGCCCTCGGGTTGCACGAGCCGAATATCGTTCCCGCGAGCGTCTTGTTCATCAGGATGAAGTCCTGCAGGTCGATCTTCACCGATCGGGTCAGCTGCGACGTCATACCGGTGAGCACGCACGTCCCGCCCTTGCGGGTCAGCTGCAGCGCATCGCGGACGTCGTCGGCGGTGATCAGCGAAGGGGAGACCACCACGGCGTCGGCCATGACGCCGTATGTCAAGTCCCGCAGCAGCTCCTGTGCCTCGGCGATCGTGGCCGCACTGTGTGTCGCGCCGAACTGCAGCGCCGATTTCTGCTTGAAGTCCACCGGGTCCACGGCGACGATCTGCGCGGCGCCGCTGATCCGCGCGCCCTGGATCGCACCGGTGCCGATTCCGCCGACGCCGATGACGACGACAGTGTCACCGCCGCGCACCCCGGCACGGTTGGCGGCCGAACCGTAGCCGGTGGGAATGGCGCATGACAGTAACGCGCTCGGCGCCAGCGGCAGGCTGGGCTCGATCTTGACCAGCGAATTCGTCGACACGACAGTGTGTTCGGCGAATGCCCCGACCTTGGCCAGATGCCCCAGTGGCCGGCCGTCGGCGGTGTGATGCCGGAAGGTGCCGTCGGTGGGCATCCCCGGGGTGAGGGTAAAAGCGCCGACGTCACAAATGTACTCCATGCCCGTCGCGCACCAGCGGCACTGTCCACACACCGCGACGAACGACATCACCACGTGGTCGCCGGGCGCGAAATCGGTTACGCCGTCACCAACTTGCCGCACGATGCCGGAGCCCTCATGGCCGCCGACCGTCGGGAACATGGTCGGTAGGCCGAGCGAGCGCATCACCTCGTTGGGCGCCGACATGTCGCCCTTGAGGATGTGGTCGTCGGAATGGCACAACCCGGCCGCCGCCATCTCGACCAGGACCTCGCCGGCGCGGGGCGGGTCGAGCTCGAATTCTTCGATCGACCACGGCCCGCCGACGTCGTGCAGGAGCGCTCCCTTAGTTTTCAAGCGGCTTCCCTATGCGGCAGGGGAGAAGGTGACCGGAAGCTTGTTGGGGGACCGGAACGTAAGCCCGACGATCTTGGACTCCTGGCCGGTTCCGTCGTCGGCCACAAAGGCCAGGTCCTTGACGCGGTCGAACAGACTGTTCAGCATCACGCGCGTCTCGAGTCGGGCCAGATGCATGCCGAGGCACATGTGGATCCCGCCGGCGAAGGCGATGTGGGCGTTGCGGGGGCGGGTGATGTCGAATACATCGGGGTCGGCCCAGCGTGTTTCGTCGCGGTTGGCCGAGCCCATGCACAGGTCTATCTGCGCGTCGGCCGGGATCGTCTTGCCGCCGATCTCGATTTCTTCGGTGGTGGTCCGCATGACCATGGTCAGCGGGGTTTCGACCCGCAGGCCCTCCTCGATGGCGACGGGTATCAACGACCGGTCCCGGGACACCATCGCCAGTTGCTCGGGATGGGTGAGAAGCAGGTACAACAGGTTGCCCGACGATCGATAGGTGGTCTCCAGTCCGGCGGGCAACAGTAATCGAAGGAAAGCGATGATGGCCTCGTCGCTGAGTTTTTCACCGTCGATCTCGGCCGTGACCAAGTCGCCGATGATGTCGCTGGTCGGTTTGCGGCGCCGTTGCTCGACCTGATCGAGGAAGTAGCCGCGCAACTCCTCTGCGGCGTTCAGCCCCGCCATGATGTCGGCCTGGATCGAGATGAGGTCGAGAGACAGCCGTCGGAACATGTCCAAATCCTCCGGCGGCAGACCGAGCAACGTCGAGATGATGCGGGTGGGAAATTCGAACGTCAGCGCCTTCACCAAGTCGGCGTGTCCATCGTTCTTGATCTCGTCGATCAACTGATCGCAGACCGGCCCGATGACCGACGGCTCCCAACGTTCCAGCGCGGTCGCACGAAATGCCTTCGCCACCAGGCTGCGGTGGTCGTGGTGCTCCTTCCCGCCCATCGCGAGGATGGTGTGGCCCATCACCAACCCGATCGTCTTGTCGTAAGCGGCCGACGTGAAGATCCGGTCGTCGCGGAACGCCCGGTAGACCCCGTCGTAGCTGAACAGGACCCACTCGTCGCTGGGCCGCAACTCCTCCGGTATCTGCTCACGATCGCTCAGCGCGCCATGCCACACCGGATCCTTAAGCCTCATGTACTCGAAGAACGGGTAGGGGCTGGTTTCGCCGGTGAAGTCGAGCGTGACGGGCTGGTTGGCGGGGTCGGTGCTGAGCGTCATCAGCGCTCCTCCTGAACAGCCGGTAAGCGGATTGGGTACTTGGGGATTATCGCTATCATAGTATAAATAGCAACTAAGCCCAACGGCTTGTCGTGGTTACCGTAACGGGCACAGTATTGATGCTGCGTGGCGTCGGAGGCGGTGATGCAAATGCCCGAGCGGCGATTCGTGTGCGCACTGGACGATCTGCCGCCCGGCGAGATGAAGCTGGTCGACGTCGGGAAGTTCGGCATCGGCGTGTACAACGTGCGTGGCGAGCTTTACGCGATCGTCAACTATTGCTCCCACGAAGGCGCGCCGCTGTGTCTCGGTCTGCTCGGCGGCACCAATGAGTTCGCCCCGGATGAACCCGGCGGGCTGCGCCGGGTCCGCGACGGCCAAATCGTCCGATGCCCTTGGCACAATTGGGAATTCGACATCACCACCGGGCAGAACCTCGCCGATCCGACGCGGCGTGTTCGCACCTATCCGGTCGACGTCACCGACGGGGAGGTGTACCTGACCGCATGATCAGCCCGGTCATAGATGCCAACGTACAGCCGCACTTCCGCTCCAACGCGGAGATACGGCGCTATCTACCCGCCGCCCACCAGCTGCGGTCGATTCCCGACGTCGAGCAGCAGTGGTACCAAGCGCCCGGCGGCGACTACCGGCAAGACCTCTACGGGGAGCACTACCCGGGCTCGGACCCCGAGACCGTGAGCCGGCACCTCTTCGACGACATGGGCGTCAATTACGCCATCCTCAACCCGCTGACCCGCGGCAACATCGCCGACTACCTGCTCAACAGCCGAATTTCCGCGGCGGTCAACGACTGGCTGCTCGACCGCTGGCTGGAGCCCGACTCCGCCGATCGATTCCGGGGAACCATCCGCGTCAATCCCGAAGACCCCAAGGGCGCCGTCGCGGAGATCGAGCGCCTGGCCGATCACCCGAAGCTGGTCCAGGTCGGCGTCCCGCTGCAGTCGCGCGAGCCCTACGGCAAGCCGATGTTCGAGCCGATCTGGGAGGCCGCCGCCGCCCACGGGTTGCCGGTGGCGGTACACATCAACGGCGGCAACGGCGTCGACTATCCGCCCACCTTCGCCGGTCACGCCCACACCTATCCGGGATACGCGGCGTTCATGCCGCTGAACTACTTCGTGCACCTGGCCACCCTCATCGTGGAGGGCATGTTCGGCAGGCACCCCGACCTCAAATTCGTGTTCGCCGACGGCGGCTACGACATCCTCACGCCGTTGATCTGGCGGCTGGACACCTTCTGGGTATCGATGCGCGACCAGACGCCGTGGGTCGATCGCTACCCGAGCGAATACCTGCCCGGCCACGTCAGGTTCTGCTCGTCGGCGTTCGACGGGCCGACCGACACCGCCGACACGAAGCGCTGGATGGAGTTCACCGGCAAGTCCGACCTGCTGATGTACGGGTCGGCGTATCCCCACTGGTCCACGTCGCCACCCGAGCGCGTTGCCGAGGGCCTCGATGCTGCCCAACGCGACAAGGTGCTGTGGCGAAACGCCAGCGAGCTGTACGGGCTGAAGGAGCGTGTGCGATGACCACGATCGAACGAGTCGATTCGCCGACGGGCCACGACGACGAAATTGCGGTGAGCATCGTCGACACCGACGTGCACCCCTTGCCTGTCTCGACCGACGTGCTCAAGTCGTATGCGCCGGCCGAATGGGTGGACAAGATATGGCCGACCGGCAACGCCGTCACCCCGGTGCCGCATTTCTACGACACCCCGGATTCGTACAAGACCATGTCCCTGCGTCTGGATGCCGCCCCGCCGGGTGGTGGGTTCGCGGGCAGCGACCCGGAGTTCGCGGCCAAGCAGTTGCTGCTCGATGCCGGCGTCAGCATCGCGACGCTGGAGCCGATGTGCGACGCCCAGTTACCCCAGGCCGAGCACGTTCTGAAGTCCGCCTACAACGACTGGCTCGCCGACGTCTGGCTCGACACGAACAACGAGCACGGCCGGTGGCGCGGATCGATCAGCGTCAGCGCGCAGACACCCGACCAGGCGGCGCGCGAGGTCGAACGCTGGGCGGGACATCCGTACATGGCCCAGGTGTTGATGACACCGCAGACTCGTGGGATCCCCTTCGGCAACCCGCATTTCGACCCGCTCTACGAAGCCGCGGCCCGCAACGGATTCCCGGTGGCCACCCACTTGATGGGGCAGACGCCGTTCGAGCTCATCCCGCTGTATCCGGTTGGCAATCCGGCACATTGGCACGACTTCTTCGCATCCTGGCCACTGCTATACGTCTCGCATCTGATGAGCCTGGTGTTCGACGGCGCATTCGACCGTCACCCCGACCTGCGGGTGGTGTTCGTCGAAGGCGGCTTTACGTGGGCGATGCCGGTCATGTCGCGGATGGATCGCATCTGGGAGGCCCGCCGCGGCGACCTGCCGCACGTGCGGCGCCGCCCATCGGAGTATGTGCGCGAACATGTTCGGTTCACCACCCAACCGCTGGAAGACATCGACACGGTCCAGTTCCGGGAGTACCTGGAGACGATGGACCTGGGCGACAACCTGATGTTCTCGACGGACTACCCGCATTGGAGCTACGACGCACCGACCTATGCGATCAACCGATTCCCGGCCGACCAGCGCGAGCGGATAATGCGCGGCAACGCGACCGAGCTCTACGGGCTGCCGGCGACGGTCAAGGCGCTCCCGGGGGAACGCTAAAGCTCGCCCAAGCTGAAACGATAAGCACCTCGTCTTTCACCACACGGAATCGCAGGTCTACCTTGAAGAAGGTTTCCGGCACGGCCGCCCCGCGCCGGTACCGGACGAGCCCGCATGAGAGCCCGGAAGACGAGAAGGTATGACACAAACGAATCTGACGCGGCCCCAGGGCCTTACCCGGATCGACCCGGTGCTCCGGGAGGCGGCTACCGCGCTGGGCATCGTCGAATTCCGCGCCGAGACACTGCCCGCCGAACGGGAGCTCGCCAACCGGCTCGCAGCCGAGCGCGCCGCCGCGGTCGACACCGCCGACGTGGCCGTCGAAACGCGCACCATCGCCGGCCCGGGCGGGCATCAGCTGAAGCTTCGTTTCTATCGAGGTCCCGATCTCGATCAGACCGGGTCAGGTGCACCCCTCGTCCTGTACGCCCACGGCGGGGGCTTCGTGACCGGCAACCTGGACACCGATCACGCCCGATGCGTGGAGCTGGCTCGAGAAGGTGGATGCCTGCTGGTATCGGTCGACTACCGGCTCGCGCCGGAACACCCGTGCCCGGCCGCGTTGGACGACGTCGAGGCCGGCCTCTACTACGCCACCCGCAATTGCGCCGAGCTGAATGTGGACGTCAACCGCATCGCTGTGATGGGCCGCGACGCGGGTGCGGCACTCGTAGCGGGCCTGAGTCAGCGCATGTTCGACGACGAAGGCCCGCAGATCCTGGTGCAGATCCTGCACCAGCCGATGCTCGATTCCGACGCTACCCAGTCGCGTCGCGAGTTCCAGCGCACGCCGGGTCTCAACGGGCCGGCCGTGAGCCGGGCGTGGGGTCATTACCTCGGTCACGCGAGCGCCAACGGTCAGCACGTCCCCGCGCACCGCGCGAATCTCGAGGGCCTGCCGCCCACGTTCATCAGCTGCGCGGAGATCGATCCGTGTCGCGACGAAGCCATCGACTACGCGAACAGGCTGTTGCACGCCTACGTGCACACCGAATTGCACGTCATCGCAGCGGCATTCAACGGGTTCGACTCGTTGGTTCCCGATTGGGTGGTTTCTCAGGAGAACCGGGCGCTGCACGCGCGTTCGCTGCGGCGTGTGTTCGCCATGTAGCGCTGACCTGCGCTATCGACAGAACTCCGGTATCTCTTACCGTAGTGCACATTGCTACCATCGAAAACACCGGAGAACGCCCCACGAGAGGCAGCATGACCACACTCGACTCTCCCGAAAAGTCGCTGTTCACCTCGACCACCCAAGCTTTTCTGGAAAAGGAAGCGCCGCTGCGGCGTGTACGGGAATTGCACGCGGAGGCGGTGTCGTTCGACCCGGCATGGTGGCGGCGCGCCGCGGCGCTCGGCTGGACGGGCCTCTTGGTGCCGGAGGAATTGGGCGGCGGCAGCGTCTCGGACAGCGGTTTTTCGGATCTGGCCATGGTCGCCGAACAGCTCGGGAGGACCGTGGCGCCCGGGCCGTTGTATCCGGTCAGCGTCGTCCTGGCCGCGCTCGTCGAGTGCGCCGACTGGCAGCCGCACACGGCGACCATCGAGGCGCTGATGTCTGGTGAAATCGTGGCGTCGTGGGCGGTTTCGGAACCGGGCCGGGGGTGGGCACCGATGGATCCGTCGTTGACGGCCACCACGACCGATTCGGGCTATCGCATCGACGGCACCAAGGACCGGATCGAGGCCGGCGCGCAGAGCGCGCTGCTGCTGGTGGTGGCGCGCTGCGGTGATGAGCTCCGCCAGTTTCTGGTCCCCACTGACGCGCCCGGCTTCACGATCGAGCCCCAGCAGTCGGTCGACCTGGTCAAGCACTATGCCCGGGCCAATTTCGACGGTGTGGTGGTGGAGCGATCGGCGGCCGTCGGCACCGCGGCCGAGACCGCCGCGCTGATCGACCGGCAGAGCCAAATCGCCCAAACCCTGCAGTGCGCCGAGGCGGTCGGCATCCTGCAGACCGTGTTCGACCTGACCGTCCAGTGGGCGTTGGACCGACACACCTTCGGGCGTCCGCTGGCGTCCTATCAGGCCCTCAAGCACAAATTCGCCGACATGAAGCTGTGGCTGGAAGCTTGTCGTGCCACCACGGCCGCGGCGGTGGCCGACGTTGCCGCCAGCTCACCGGAGGCGGGCCTGTCGGCCAGCATCGCCAAGTCTTACGTGGGCGAGATGGCCGGCCAGATCGTCCAGGCCTGCGTGCAGATGCACGGGGGCATCGGCGTCACCTGGGAACACGACCTGCACCTCTACTTGCGCCGGATCACGTTGTATCGCTCCATGTTCGGGACACCCGAGGAACACAACCTGCGCGTGTATGAATACGAGAAGGCAGGTCGTTCCAACAAATGACGCCGACCGAATCCGTCGCCGAGTTCGCGGCCCGGGCCAGGGCATGGCTGGCGAACAACATGCCCCGCATCGATCCCGAGTCCCCGCCGCCCGCCCCGCGAGACAACGAACGATCCTGGCTGCGGGCCCGGGAACTGCAAAAGCGGCTATACGAAGGCGGATTCGCCGGCATCTGCTTTCCCCGCGAGTACGGCGGCCTCGGTCTGGACTACGAATACCAGAAGGCATTCGACGCGGAAACCAGCAACTACGAGATGCCGCTGATCCTCAACACGCCCACCTTTACCATCTGCTGCGCCACGCTGCTCGACACCGGCAGTGAAGATCAGAAGAAGCAACACATTGCGGCGGCGCTGCGCGGCGACGAGGTGCTGGTGCAGTTGCTGTCCGAACCCAGCGGCGGATCCGATCTGGCCGGCGTCCTCACCCGGGCCGAACGCCACGGCGACCGTTGGGTACTCAACGGGGCCAAGACCTGGAGCACCAGCGCGTTCGCCGCCGACTACGGACTGTGTCTGGCCCGCACCAATTGGGACGTGCCCAAGCACGAGGGCTTGACCATGTTCCTGGTGCCCATCGCTCATCCGGGAATTACGTTGCGGCGCATCACCATGCTGAGCGGTTCCACCGAGTTCTGCGAGGAGTTCCTCGACGGGGTTGACGTCGGCGACGACGCCGTCGTCGGGGAGGTCGATAATGGCTGGGCGGTGGCGTCGCGGCAGCTGTACCACGAGCGCCGGGCGGTGGGGCAGGGGTCCGAGTTCGCCAGCGGCAGCGGCAGCGAGGGCGGCAACGCGATTCCCGTTGACTACGTGAGCCTTATCGAGAAGACGGGACAGGCCGGTAACGAACGCGTGGAGCAGCTGGCCGGCCGCGCGCTGGTACAGCGTGCGGTGGCCGAGCAGCTGATCGGTCACGTGTACCGCAGCGTCCGGGATGGCACGCTTCCGCCGGCCGCCGGCACACTCATCAGGCTGTTCCACGCCGAGACCGTGTTCGTGGATGTCGATACCGCCATGGCGATCGCCGGTAGCGCCGGCGTCGTCGGGGAACCCGGTGACGGCCTGGAAACCGGTCTGCGCTACCTGTCCCGACAGACCGTCGCGATGGGCGGGGGCACCACGGAGATGGCGCGCAACGTCATCGGCGAACGGGTGCTGGGCTTCCCGCGGGAATTCGCAGCCGACCGGGGCGTGCCGTTCAAGCAGGTGCGGCACGGCCGGCGATCCGACCGGCCCTAGCCCTCGGCGACGAGGTTCTCGGCGAGCCCACCGGAGACCGGGAGCTGTACGAGCGACAAGACATGGTGCGCCGGGCTCCCCGGCGGGGCCACCAACACATACTCGCTGCCCTGTCGTTGCGCTCGGTCACGGGCGGCGGCCAAAGCGCTGACCCCGGCCGACCCGAGCTGGGTCACGGCGCTGAGATCGATCGTCAACGGCGCCACGCCAGAACGGCTTTCGACCGCAATCTGGCGATCAAGTGTGGAAGCGGTGGTGGAGTCGACGTCGCCGCTGACGACGATGCGCCCGGGTTCGGTGACCACGGATACGAATTCGGAGTTCGCCGACCGCTGCTGGTCGGCCCGGCTGACGAGCGTGTCCGTGACGAAATTGGCCGGCCGCGACAGGCGGTGTGTCAAGCTGGCGGTCGTTCCGCCGGGCCCGTGGGTGACGTGCGCGCTGGACACCAGGGCTTCGGCCATGGCAAGCCCGCGGCCGCGACCCGGCTCGCCTTCGCGATGATCCTTCCACTGCCCATGGTCGATGACCGACGCGTAAAGATTGCCGTCTCCGGCCAGCGACACCTCGACGACGATCCCATCGGAAACCTCTGTGGCATAACCATGTTCGACCGCGTTCTCGACAAACTCCGAGATCGCATGCACGACATCAGAGATGTCGTCGGGGGCCGCGCCAACATCGGAGAGCCATTGACGCAGCCGGCCGCGAACGGCCCGCGCGGCGCGAATCGTGGCATCCAGCGTCATCTGGAGCGGTGGCGGCGGCGTGCGCCGTTGCGCCGCAAGCAGTGTGATGTCGTCGCTGTAGCCGGTCGACCGCAGCAGCAGTTCCAACGTCTCCGAAGAGATGCGGTCGATGGGCCGCCCCGACGACTCGATCACGAAGCCGCCCTGGCCGCCGGCGATGTTGGCTGCCAACTCGGCGAATTCGGCGGTGCTCGCCACCAGCGGCCGGCCGGGACGTTCGATCAGACCGTCGGTGTAGAGCATGACCGCGTCGCCAATATCCAGAAATGCGGTGCGCACCGGGAAGCCGGTGCCGCTGCCCAGCGGCCCGGCGCCGGACGGCTCAAGGTAACGCGAGTCGCCGTCCGCGCCGACGAGAAGCGGCGGTGGGTGGCCGGCGGTGCAGTACTGGAATTCGCCCGTGGTGAAGTCGAGCGATCCCACGCACATGGTGGCAGACCTCGAGCCGGGCACATGTTCGTGGAAGCGGTCGACCGCCGCCAGCGCTTCGGCGAGCGGGTAGCCCGCCACGATCTGCATCCGCAGCGTGGTGCGCAACTGCGACATCACCGCGGCCGCCTCGACGCCGTGGCCGACGACGTCGCCCACGATGAGAACCAGTCGATCCCCAAGGGGGATCGCATCAAACCAGTCGCCACCGGCGGCCGTGTCCTCCGCGGCGACGAGGTACTCGGCGGCGACGTCGGCGCCGGGAACGACGGGTACCGACGGCGCCAGCAGCGCCTGCTGCATAACGGTGGCCGAATCGCGCACGTTGCGGTACCGCTCGGACAACTCCTGCATGCGCGACTCGGCCGCCACCCGTGCCCGCACGCGTTCCGTGACGTCGACGAAGGCGAGCTGCACCCCCTCGATCGAATCGTCTTCGCCTCGCCGCGCCGTGACGATGAAGTCGAAGAAGTGTTCTTGTGCCGTCCCCGAGCTCTCGAAGTCGGCCTGCACCCGCCACTCGGTCCCCGACTGCGGCTCGCCCGTCTCGTAGACCCGGTCGAACATTTGCAGGATCTGCTGGCTCTCCAGCTCGGGGTAGACCTCCCGCACCAGGAGCCCGATGCTGTCGATCGGCGGGCTGAGCGTGCGGTAAGCGGCGTTGACCGCGATGAATCGGTGGTCGGGCCCATCGAGGCCGACCAACAGCGCGGGGACCTCCTCGAAAACGCGGCGGACGTCGTCGGCCGCCCCCACAGTCGTGTCCCAGTTTCGTTCGGCCGCCATATGGCCGTTCCTCCTACGGACCCCCATTTCGGACTGAGTCTCGCAAGCTGGTCACCAAGCGCTGAGCACTCGCCCGGCAGACAGTAAGAGTATCAACGGCAGCCGCGTGCCCGAGGCAACAGTTTTCCCAGCGTGGCATGCCGACGGCTTCGCATTCCGCAATTAAACCAGGACGGTTTGTAATTACTCAGCGCGGGTACCTCGCTCGCATGGTCAATGTCGTCCCGCGGCGGTTGATCTCAATCTGGCGAAGCATCGTCACCTCACCGGTGCTCACCCTGAACGGCTGGGTTGCGTTCAATCTGCCACGAACTGTGACCGCATTGGGCGGCTCGTTGCTGGTCGGCCTGGCGGCAATGCATGGGTACGTCTTGATCAGGGCACCCGCCGTGCCGGCGTATTTCGTTGTCTACTCCGCTTTGCTGGCAATCGGTTGCCTGACCGCCGCCGCCGCGATGGTGTTCGCCCTCAAACCGCATGTGCCACAAGTCGGCTGGTACCTCGGCAGTTTGGTCTGCCTGGCCTTCCTCGCCGTCTACCTGGCCAGCCGGTGGGTCAGCTTGGCGGGGCTGGAGGGGCTGACCGGACGATGGGACCTGTCACCCGGCACGTTCGCCATGGCGTTCGCCGCCGGTTTCATCGCGGTACACACAACGGTGCTGTCAGGCATTAACGTGGCCTACCCGCAACGGCAGCAATGGTACGACTGACTGGAGCTCAGTTATGACGACGCTCGACTATCCGGCGTGGCTGCGAGTGGACCATTGGCTCAATGTCCTATTTGTCACCCTGATCATCCGCAGCGGCATCGAGATCCTCGGCACCCACCCCAAGTTGTATTGGCACGACGACAGCAAGCCCGGCAGCGAATGGGCGCGCTTCACCCGCAAGGTCATGCCGCGCAACCGGTTATACGACACTCTCGACGAGGAAGAGTCCTACAGCTCGCTCGTCGCGCTGCCCGGTCACAAAAAATTGGGCATGGGTCGCCATTGGCACTTCTTCACGGTGATCTGCTGGATCCTGCTCGGGTTGTCTTACTACGTCCTGCTATTCGCGACCGGTCAATGGCACCGGTACTGGCCCTATTCCTGGTCGATCTTTCCCGAGGCCGCCAACGACATCGTCACGTACATGTCATTCAACCTGCCGCCGCTGCTGCCCGGCGAGCCGTTGGACGCCATTCAGAAGCTGACCTATGCCGGCGTCGTTTTCGTCCTCGCGCCGTTCCAGATCTTGACCGGGGCCGCGCAGTCACCGGCGATCGAGGCGCGCTTTCCGTGGTACGTGCGCATGTGGGGTGGCCGACAGTGGGCGCGAAGCCTGCATTTCCTGGGGTTGTTGGCCTTCGTCGTGTTCATCGTGATCCACCTGTCGATGATCTTCTTCTGGGGCTGGGGCCAACTGACGGCGTCGATGATTTTCGGCTCCGTCCGCAACATCAATTGGGCGACGGCGCTGTCGCTCATGATCATCGGCGCCATCATCGCCGTCCATGTCGCGGCCACCAGGTGGAGCCTTCGCCATCCCGTCCAGGTGCATCGCATACTCGGCGCCGTGGTGACCGGCGTTCGGCTGCTCTTGCTGCGCCCCTTGAATTCCCGCCAGGACTACCCGGTTCGCAAGTTGACCAAAGACCACCGGGTGAACGGAAAGCCGCCCGCCAGCACCGAATACAAAGTGATGGCGGTCCACAACTTCGTCGACTGGCGGCTACCGGTCGGTGGACTCGTCGAAAACCCGGTGACACTGGATCTGGCCGCCTTGCGGGCGCTCGCGGAGCAGCAGACGCAGCGGACGTTGCACAACTGCGTGCAGGGCTGGACCAGCATCGGCGAATGGAGCGGAATTCTGCTTGCCCAGCTGGCGGATGTGGTGCGGCCGTTGCCGCAAGCCAAATACATCTGTTTCCTGAGCATGCAGGAGACCGGCCGTGACGAACCCGCGGCAGAGACGCCGGGGGGCCAGTTCTACGAGGTGATGGACCTCGAACTCGCCTATAAGCCGCAGACGCTGCTGGCATATGAGATGAATGGGCGGCCGCTGCCCATCAAACATGGCGCACCGCTGCGATTGCGGGTTGAGACGCAGGTTGGCTTCAAGATGGTCAAGTGGATCAACGGGATCGAGTTCGTCAACGACTATTCCGGCATCGGCAAAGGGCTGGGTGGCTGGCGTGAGGACCATGTCCACTACGACAAGGACGTGGAGATTTGACATGAGCGATCACGACCCGACGGTGCGGCCCGAACTCATCGAGCTGAATTCCGCCGCGCAGCACCGCGTATTGGAAAATGTCTCCGCCAAGGGTGGCCACTGCGAGCAGTGCGGCGGAACCGACTTCGACGTCGGCCACGCCCTCTACCTCGGATTCCTGTTCCTCAACGAGGACGATGACGCCTATATGGTGGCGCTGACATGCCGCAATCCAGATTGCCCCAAGCCGCGCACCGGAATCGTGTTGCCGCAGAACGACTTTCTCAGCTACGGGACCGACGCTTCGGCAAAGGCGACCGCGTCTTGATACGACGGTGGCCCTTCGGACTCGCGGCGCTTTCGCCGCTCAGCACCGGGCGCGGCAGCCCAAATCTCTCGGCGATGCCAGAGACGCGGCGGAGTCGCTCACACAATGACTGGAACCGGTGCTGGTCGGCGTCGTCGAGGAGACCGAGCGAGCTGTAGTGCACCAGGCGGGGCAGTCGTCCAGCCAGTGCCGCGCCCCAGCGAACGCTGAAGTCGTAGACCTCGGCGTCGTCGACCGAATTCTTTCGCCCCAAAGCCTCGAGGGCGTCAATCTGCTCGGTGAGCAGTGTGACATCATCGTCGATGCTGACTTGCCCCCGGGTCTCCGGTGCCATGCTCATGCGGCGCTCCTTCCCGCACCCGAATGTTTCGGTGTCGCCATCGGTCGACGAGTACCCCGGCCGCCGCCGCTACAACCTGCAACACCCTCCAAACAATGTGCTTAGGCAACAGTTGCACACAGCGAAGTTTTTCAGCAAAGCCGCAGGATTGAGTACGCGTATTCCCAGGATATGGACGGCAAACCTGGGAAGCCGCGAGAGGTGGGAAACAATGCACCGCTTGCGGTGGATTGTGGACCGGCTTGCGGCACTAGGCAGGAGCTGTTGCATGGCAATGGATTTCGGCATGCTTCCGCCGGAAGTTAACTCGACACGCATGTATACGGGCCCCGGCGCCGGGCCAATGTTGGCGGCCGCGGCTGCGTGGGACGAGGTGGCGGCGCAACTGCACGCCACGGCGGCGAGTCAATCGTCGGTTGTCTCGGGATTGACGGCCGGATGGCGAGGTCCGTCGTCGGCGACGATGGCGGCCGCGGCCGCGCAATACATGGTGTGGATGAGCACCACCGCCGGACAGGCCGAGCTGACCGCCGCCCAGGCGAGGGCGGCTGCCGGCGCTTTCGAGACCGCGTTTGCGGCAACCGTGCCGCCGGCTTCAGTCGCGGCGAACCGTGCGCGATTGCTGGCGTTGATCGCCACGAACTTTTTCGGACAGAACACCCCGGCGATCATGGCCACCCAGGCCGAGTACCTGGAAATGTGGGCGCAGGATGCGGGCGCGATGTACGGCTACGCCGCCTCCTCCTCGGCCGCCGCGCAGCTCGCGCCGTTCGATCCGCCGCCTCAGACCACCAACCCGGCCGGGGCCTCGGGACAGGCCGCAGCGGTCGGTCAGGCCACCGGTACGGCGACCGGGGCCAATACGCCAATGGCGTTGTCGCACTTGGTGTTCGCGACCCCGCAGACGTTACAGGGTCTGGCGACTCCCGCCGCAGCCGCAGCTCCGGCGGCGGCCGATCCGCCATCGCTGCTTTCAGAACTCAACATGACCCTTACGGGTCCATTGGGTCCCACCTCGTTGTACGGCATTGTCGGCAGCCCGTATCTCTTGGGCGTCGAGAATTATCTGGTGCCCCAGAATGGGGCGAACCTCACCAGCGCGGAGGAAAGGCTGTCAAAGATCCGACGTGCGGCCGGTAAGGCGGTGCCGACGGGCGAGCCCGTTTCCGGGTCGCGGCTGGTGGGCTCCGCAGGCGGGTCCGGCTTATCGGCGGGCATGGGCCGCGCTCAACTGCTGGGAAGCATGTCGGTGCCCCCCGGTTGGACGACGGCTGCGCCGACGGTGCGGCCGGTTGTAGCGGTGTTGCCGGGAACCGGTATGGGCGCGGTGCCGGAAGCGCTGGCGGCAGATGCACCAGGCAGCCTGGCCGGCAACATGGCCCTGTCGGGTTTGGCCGGACGAGCCGTCGCCGGCACCGGGGGCGCTGCCGCCCGCTCCGTCGGCGTGGCAGGCGGCGCGGTCTCCGGGCAGCACGCCGGCGAGGTGAACATCTTCTTGATATCCGACGATGACTAATCGTCGGCGCGGCAGGGCCAGCCCGCGCGCACAGTGCGCACGACGACCGCCTGTGGCAACCAACGTCAGAGCAAGCTGAGGAGCCGCAATGGATTTCGGGATGTTACCGCCGGAGATCAATTCAGGGCGGATGTATGCCGGTCCTGGTCCGGGATCGATGCTGACTGCCGCAGCGGCGTGGGATGCGCTAGCTGCACAGCTCCGTTCGACGGCAACCTCCTACTCCTCGGTGATCTCGGGGCTAACCGCTGGTTGGCGGGGCCCGTCATCGGCAGCGATGGCGGCCGCGGCCGCACCGTACGCGGCCTGGATGAGCGCCACCGCGGCACAGGCGGAGCAGGCCGCCGGCCAAGCCAGGGCGGCAGCGGCTGCGTACGAGGCCGCGTTCACCGCGACGGTTCCCCCGCCCGTGGTCGCGGCCAATCGCAGCCAGCTGGCGGCGCTAAAGGCCACCAACGTTCTCGGGCAGAACACGGCAGCGATCGCGGCCACCGAAGTCCAGTACGCCGACATGTGGGCCCAAGACGCCGCCGCAATGTACGGCTATGCCGGCTCCTCCGCGGCGGCCACCCAGTTGACGACCTTCACACCGCCGCCGCGCACCACCGACCCCAGCGGGCTCAGCGGTCAGGCCGCCGCGGTTGCGCAGGCCACCGGTACAGCGCCAACGAACACGCAGTCGGCCATATCGCAGCTGATGTCGGCAACGCCGCGGGCGCTGCAAAGCTCCGCAGCACCTGCGGCTGCTCCACCCTCATCGGCATCCTCATTGGCGACATTGCTGAGTCAGCTGAATTCATCCCCACTGGCGATGGCCGCCGGGGATATCGAGTTCGTCACCAAGGGTCTTCGCCCGGCTAACGACGCGCTGCTCAGTACCAGCCTGGGCTTGGTGATAGCGGCGCGCACCACCAACGACACGGCAACGGCGCTTAGCGGCGAGACGGGAATCCTTGCGGGAGGGCTTGGTTCGGGAACCACAGCACTGGCTTCAGCCGGCTCCACCAACATGGCCGTCTCGGCGAATGTGGGCGGCGCCGGAGTCGTCGGCGCGGTGTCGGTCCCGCCCAGCTGGGCTGCGTCCACGCCGACGATCCGGCTGGCGGCCAGCTTGCTGCAGGGCACCAGCGCGTCTGCCGCCCCGGCTGCCTCGGCGGCGAATACGGGAAGTTTGGTCGGGCAGATGGGGATAGGCGCTTTGGCCGGTGGCGCATTGGGCGCTGCCCTTCCGCGGGCCGTGAACATCACCAGCGTTGGCGGCGGTGAGCGCACCGGTGACGGCAAGCAGCACGGCGAAAAGAAGAACCGCACGCCGGAAAAGCTCAAACGTGTTCTGGCAGAGATGTCGCAGGATCCGGATTCGCTGCAACACTGGTACACCGACAAAGCGCACCTCGACGGACTGCTGGAGAAGCTTGCCAAGAAGCCGGGTTACCACGCCGTCCACTTGTCGAGCGCTGACAAGCCCGACCCTCCTCAGCCAACGGCGCGCTGGGGATAGTCGAACGGGTCAAAGCCGGCAGTCGGCATTGAGTGTCTCTGAGGTCGGTCAATTCGCGATGATCGGGCCGGCGATGTCGAAAAGTCCGGCCGACTGGGTGTCCGATTTGGTCAGAGTAGGAAGCCTTTTCAACGGTCTGGCGGTGGCGGGGCATTGTCGGAGGTGCACTCGGTGCCGAGCTTCCGCGCGCCGTACCGGATATCGGCATCGATGACCCGCCCGGTTACCGCTGTTGTTTCTGGGTAAGTCGCCCGTAGGCACACATGTCGAGGAATATCCGCGAGAGAAGTCGAATGAGCGATCCTGATGCGATTATCCGTAAGTTGCGCGACGTCATTGAGAAGGAACAGGGACTAGCCGACCTCCTCGAGCGCTCGTTGAAGAGGGCTCGCGAATCGGCCGAGGCTGAGTTGCGGCCCGAGTTGTTCGCGGCGCTGGAGTGGCCGACGGACCTCCATGAGTACGAGGAATATTTGAAGCGCTTCGTCAGGTGGGTGCCCCGTCAGTCCGATGCGAAGGCATGGCAAGAACTAAAACCCGAAGAACGACAGGCCCAGGAGGTCAGCGACAGGACGGCGCACTTCTTTTTTCTCGTCGATCAAGAGATCGACGGTGCCGCGCCGCAGGGCTCCGAGGCCTTTCGTGGTTGGATGACTGAGTTCTCGCGGCAGTGGGGCAGCTTCCTGGACACCGCTGGCTCGTTCAGCCCGGAGATCTTGCAGTCCTTTATCGATTACGCGCCGGAGTACCGGGTGCATGAGTCGCTGATCGACGGAAAGCCCAACATGCCCAGCGGTTGGTTGACGTTCAATCAGTTCTTCGGTCGTGAATTGAACGGCGGGCTACGTCCGATCGCCGATCCCACCAGCAATGTGGTGGTGACCTCTCCCGCCGACTGCGTTTTCCAGCACGCCTACGACATCGACGCCGACTCGAACATCCCGCCGGTAACCCTGAAGGGCGTCAAGACATTCGGAAATGTCAAGCAGCTCATCGAGGGTAGCGCGTACAGCGAGAGCTTCGGCGGCGGAACCTTTGTGCACTACATGCTGAAGCCCAATTCGTATCACCGCTACCACCTGCCGGTATCGGGCCTGGTGAAGGAGGCGTTCACCATCAGCGGACAAGTCTTCATGCAGGTGTCTCTCGAGGGCCACGAGTTCAAGTCCAGCGACAGCGCGACCACCGGTTACGAGTTCTTCCAAAACCGCGGAGTGGTCACCGTCGACACGTCGGCTTCCGACTCCAACGACATCGGCGTCGTCGCAGTCATCCCCGTGGGCATGGCCCACGTGTCATCGGTGGTGCTCACCGCGGTGGAAGGCAGGCACATGGCGAAAGGTGAAGAATTCGGTTACTTCCAGTTCGGTGGTTCGGACATAATCCTGCTTTTTCAGGATGGCGTGGATCCGCAGATCGACACCGACAAGGGCTACCGACTCTTCGGCACGCCTGCGGCTCGCTGCACAGGCCGGCGCTCTTGAGCGCCGGGCGGATTGCCCGGCTCACAACCACCTAGTAGCCAAGTCACAGCAAATTCCTCGGCGAGCTGCGTTTGCGGGCGGAATGGTCGGGCACGCACCCAGCCATGGTCGGCTCAAAGGATCTCCTTGGCCTGCTGGATCGGCTTCGCAACCGTGACGTGGGCCATTTATGTGCGGCGGCCGATCACTGAGCGTGAATAGGCTGAAGGCGAAAGCGCCGCGCCGCAAGGGATCAGCGGCGCGCTAGCGGAACCGGGTGACTGTGATGAACGATCTGTTAATCCAGCTCTTCAACGGGTGGCGTCCGGCGCTCTACGCGGCCATCAAGGCGCTTGCCTTATTCGTAACCGCCGCAGCGGCATTCCGGCTGACGCTGCGGCGCACTATCGCCGAATTCACCCCGTTCGATTGGGTCACCGCTGTCGCGGTGGGCGCAATCGTGGGTCGCACCGCCACGGCCGCCGGCACGGCGTGGCTGACGGGGGCGGCCGCACTGCTCACATTGATCGCCGCACATGACACTGTCGCGCGCCTACGGTTCATTCCCTGGGTTCGCAGACTTGTCGATCCACCGGTGCGGGTGCTCGTGCGTGATGGACAACTCGATGAACGGAACTTGCTGCGGTGCAGGCTGACTCACGAAGACTTGGACGCGATTTTGCGCCAGCATGGATACCGCACACCTGCCGATGTCCACCTAGCGCTGTTCGAGACGAAGGGGGTGGTATCTGTCTTCGGCAACCCCGACGGGACGCAACCGCCAGCCCCGTCAAGGCCGGCTTCCTAGCCCTTGAAACCCAGCCTTGCGGCTCGAGACTGGACTTTAGGCTGGGAGCATGCCAGTCGATCAGTTGAGGGAGGTCGCGGCAGAGCGAGTCAATGTCTCTGGCTTGCTTGGATGTTCCCGCAACCCTTCCGGGGGCAACCCCTTGTACAGATAGATGACATAGTAAATAATAGCTATAGGCAATTATCTATGGACTCGTCGATGACTTCACAAGACCAGCTGCTCCGGATCACTGACTTGGTCTGCGACCTCCGGCAGGAGGCCCCTGCCGATAAACGCACGACGCCGGATGGTCGGGTTCGCAATGCTGTCGAATCGGTGCCCGCCCAGCATGCCGGTCTGACGATCACAGGCCCGGCCATGCCTCGAAGCGTCATCAGCAACTGGCTGGTACCGCTCATACGCGCCGGCCGCCGAGATCGCCGAACGAGCGGTTCGCTCGGATCGCCCCGTCCATAAGCGCCTGCACGGCAGAAAGATCTTTGAGTGCGCACACCAACACCGATGTTTCTCGAGTGCCGCACCGCCGACCCATACGGCAAAAACTGATGGCCCCGCCAACCTGGTTGACGGCCGTCTCGTGGGCCGCTTTGGCGTTGGGCTTCGGCACGGCGACGGTGATTTTCCTCGATATCTACGCACGCGGCTACCGGCAACGGATGGGCATTATGGAGGCCGTCTGGCCGGTCACCGCCCTGTATTTCGGGCCGGTCGCGCTGTGGATGTATTGGCGTTACGGGCGTCCAAACAGCCATCGATGGTTGCGCGAGCACGAGCTCGACCGGCCACCGGACAAGCCGAATTGGGCGACTACCGCCATCGGCGTCAGTCACTGCGGCGCCGGGTGCACGCTCGGCGACATCATCGCCGAATTCGCGGTATTCGCAATCGGTTTGGAACTGCTTGGCCGCGCTCTGCTACCGGAATACATCGGCGACTATGTCGCGGCGCTGGCGCTGGGCATCTTGTTCCAGTACTTTGCGATCGCCCCGATGCGGGGTCTGGGCTTGCGCAAAGGCCTCGTGGAGGCGGCCAAGGCCGACGTCCTGTCCCTGACGGCATTCGAAGTCGGGCTCTTCGGCTGGATGGCCGTCACGGCATTCGTACTGTTTCCGTCGTCGCCCCTGCATCCTGACACGGCCGCGTACTGGTTTCTGATGCAGGTCGGAATGATCATCGGTTTCGCGACGGCCTGGCCGGCGAATGTCTGGCTGATCCGCCGAGGGATCAAGGAGGCGATGTAACGCGCTTCGATGCCTGCCCGTCGGCGCCGTCAGGCCGAGACGGGCTTTTTCGCCGGCGCGGAAACCTTCATCAGCTCCATCAGGTTGCCGCCCATGATCTTGGCGACGTCCTCCTCGCTGAAGTCGGTGAGCTCGTCGACGAAGGAGATGGGGTCCTTCAGGCCTTCGGGGTGCGGCCAGTCGGAGCCGAACAGCACGCGATCGGTACCCACCATCTTGACGATCTCGTTGAACCGGTCCTCCCAGAACGGGGTGATGTAGACGCAGCGCTTGAACGCTTCGATGGGGTCCTCGCTGAACGACTGCGGCATCTTCTTGTAGACGCCCTTGAGGCCCTTGAACAGGTCTGGCACCCAGTCGGCGCCGTTTTCGATCGACAGGATCCGCAGCTCAGGGTTGCGGGACAGTGCGCCGTGGCATACCAGTGCACCCATCGCGTCCAGGATCGGCCGATGGCCCATCGCGAAGCTGCGGAAGGCGGTCGGCTTGAACGGGAGGAACTCGTCGCCGGGCTCCCACACGTTGGCGAACTCGGAGTAACCACTGTCCGAGGCGTGCATCGAGACCGGAATCCCGGCCTTGATGCAGGCCTGCCAGAACGGGTCGAACTCTTCGAGGCCGAACGACCGGCTGCCCTTGTAGCCGGGGACCGGCGCCGGGCGCACCAGCACCGTGCGGGCACCGCGCTCGAGGACCCATTCGAGTTCTTCCAGTGCCCGCTCGACGATGGGCAGGGTGATCACTGGGGTGGCGAAGATGCGGTCCTGGTAGTTGAAGGACCACTGCTCGTACATCCACTGGTTGAGCGCATGGATGACGTCGTGGGTCATCTCCGGGTCGTCCTTCATGCGCTCCTCGACCAGGCTGGCCAGGGTCGGGAACATCAGGGCGTAGTCGATGCCGAGCTCGTCCATGACCTCCAGCCGCGCGCCGGGTTCGCGGAAGGCGGGGATGGCCTTCATGGGCTCACCCAAGATCTCGCGGTAGCTCTTGCCCTGCGCGCCGTTGCGGAAGTAGTCCTCCTGGGCGCCGGGCTTGGCGACTTTCTCGAAGGTCGGGTTGGGGATGTACTCGCTGATGTGGCCGCGCACCACGATCTTCGTGCGGCCGCGCACCTGCACGTAGTCGATGACGTTCTTGCGCTTCTCGGGGAGGTACTTGGTCAGCGCCTCCTGCGGCTCGTACATGTGGTTGTCTGCGTCGAACACGGGGAAGGAAAGTTCGCGAGACGGCATGGCGATCTCCTTGCGGAAGTACTCGGGTTCTCTGTAGGTGGTAATGACGTTACCACTTTGGCCGGCTCGCGTGTAGCGCCGCCAGCCGGCTCGGTCGCTACGCTGGACGTCACGCTGGTGTGACGCTCGTCGTCGGCTAGGCGTTCGGCCAGTTGGGAAGCTGCGGCGTCGTCCCGTTGATCACGGCGAAATTCACGGTCGCCGTCGCGACGAGCTCGTCGTCGGCCTCGCCGTAGATGTCCACCTGCATCACCATCGCCCGTCGCCCGGACCGCAGCATCCGGGGCACTGCGAAGGCCGAGCCCTGCCGGATCGGGCGCAGGTACCGAATGAAGAGGTCCGCCGTCGTCATCGTGGTGCCCGGCTGCAGGTAGTCCAGCCCGAACTGTCCGCCCGCCACGTCGACGAGCGTCGCGATCAGGCCGCCCTGCAGTGCGCCGGATGTGTTGACGACGGCCGGGCTGACCGGCATCGTCATCGCGAATTCGCCATCGCGCGTTCCCGGCCGCATGCCGATCTGGGCGAACAACTCGCTGAGCGACGGCGTGCTCGATTGTTCGTCGCCGTCCCGGATGCCCAGGGCGCGACTGCAGAAGTCATACAGTTGACCGACGTCGACCGGCGCCCCGTTCAATTCCGCTCCCAGCCAATGCAACCGCTGCGCCCCCATCACTGTCTGCATGACGATGGCGGCCGCCGCCCCGACGTCCACTCCCGGGTTGAAGACGCCCTCGGTGATGCCTTGCCCCACGATGTCGCGAATGAGTCGATGCAAGGGTGAGAGCACCCGGGCGTAGTCGCGGGGACGGGTCTCCGCCAGATGTTGGTTGTAGAGAGTCAGCGCGCGATTGAGGCTGTCCTGGGTGCTCGATTCCGGCTGCTGGCTGATGCGATCGATCACCAGCTTCAATGCGGCGGTGCTGTCCAGCCCGTCGGTCTCGGTGCGCCAGGTCTGAACCGATTGGGCGATGGTCCGGTCGAAGAGCGCCAGCAGCAACTCGTCCTTGCTGCTGAAATGCTGGTAGAAGGCGCGCAGCGACGTCTTGGAGCGGGCGACGACCTCCTGCACGGTGAAGTCGGTGCGCCCCGTCTCGCCCAAGATCTCGACAGCCGTCTTGATGAAGCGGTCGCCGCGCGTGACTTCGACGTCGTCGCCAAGGTCGGTCATTAGCGCTTCGTCCCCTTCCTCGGCGCGGTGCGCGCTATGAGAATGAGGTTACCGCCGACCCCCGGTGTATCCGAGAATCCGGCGATTCCCGTCGGCGCCTGGTTCAGGGCCGGCGCGTCGGCGTGGGGCGGCGTCTAGGCGGCCTTGCCGTCACAATCCGCCCTACCAGCGACGATTCAGGGATTAGGCTGCTGGAATGGCAGCGAGGGTGTCCGGCAAAGTTGCATTCGTCACCGGCGGCGCGTCCGGCATCGGCGCGGCGTTGACCAGCGAGCTGGTTCGCGGGGGCGCCGAGGTGTGGATCGCCGATCGGCAGATCGGACCTGCGCAGGAGTTCGCGCAGCGCCTCAACAGCGGCGGCGGGAAGGCGCGCGCGATCGAACTCGATGTCCGCGACTACCCGTCGTTCGAGCGCGCCGTCGCGGAGGCGGTCCGGCAGTCCGGGCGGATCGACTACCTGTTCAATAATGCGGGCATCGGAGTCGCCGGTGAGGTTGACAAATACACGCTCGACGACTGGAACGACGTCTTCGATGTGAACCTGCGCGGCGTCGTGCACGGTATCCAAGTGGTCTATCCGATCATGATCCGGCAGCACTCCGGGCATATCGTGAACACGGCCTCCATGGCAGGTCTCATGACAACCGCGGGCCAGGCGAGCTACACCGCCACCAAACACGCCGTCGTCGCGTTGTCGAGATCGTTACGGCTAGAGGCCGAGCGCCACGGGGTGCAGGTCTCCGTGCTCTGCCCCGGCGTGATCCGGACCCCGATCCTGACTGGCGGCAAGTACGGACGGACCGAGATGGCAGGCATCACCAACGAGCAAATCCTCGATATGTGGGAGCGGTTACACCCGCTGGCGCCTGAGAAGTTCGCCGAGCGCGCGCTTCGGGCCGTGTTGCAGGGGGACGCGATCATCGTGGTGCCCGCGTGGTGGAAGGCATTTTGGTACCTCGAGCGGCTCTCGCCGGCGTTGTCGATGCGGGCCGCAAAAGGGATGCTCAAGCGCGTTCGTGCAATGGAGCAGGCCTCGGTGCCGCAGGCGGGTTGACGATAGGCCTGGCGCGGTGCCTGTCCCTTCTCGGCGCCCCGCCGGTAGGCGATCCCGAATCTGTTGCGGCCGAAGGCGATCAGGAAACCGCGATGGATTTCATCTCCAGATAGCTGTCGATGCCCTCGGGCCCCAGTTCGCGACCGTAGCCGCTGTCCTTCACGCCGCCGAAGGGAGCGAACGGGTCCATGGTGTAGCCCTGGTTGATCCCGAGGGTGCCGCTGCGCACCAGGGCGGCGATCGACAGCGCCCGCTCGGTGTCAGCGCTCCATACCGATCCGGCCAGGCCGTAGTCGGAGTCGTTGGCGATCGCGACCGCGTCGTCCTCGTCGCGGTAGGGGATGACCGTGATCACGGGGCCGAAGATCTCTTCGCGGGCGATGCGCATGGTGTTCTCGGCGGAGGCGAACAGGGTGGGCGCGACATACCAGCCGCGGTCGAGCCCGTCGGGCATGCGCGTCCCGCCGCGGACGAGTTGCGCGCCCTCGTCCAGACCGATCTGGATGTAATCGCGGACGCGATTCTGTTGGCGGCGGGACACCAGCGGGCCCAGCTGGGTGTCCGGGTCGCTGGGATCGCCCACCCGCAGACTGGCCATCTCCGCGGCGAGTGCGTCGACATACTCGTCGTGTCGGTGCTGGGGGACCAGCAGGCGGGTCAGAGCATTGCAGATCTGCCCGCTGTTCGACAGACTGGCCGATCGCACTCCGGTGGCGACCGCCTCGGGTGCGGCGTCGTCGAGGACGATGGCGGCCGATTTGCCGCCGAGTTCGAGACCGACCTTCGTGAGGTTCGGCGCGCACGCGGCCGCCACGGCCCGCCCCGCGGCCGTCGATCCGGTGAACGACACTTTGTCCACCCCGGGGTGCGATACCAGGAGTTCGCCGACGGCGCTGTCGCCGGGCAGGACGCTGACCACGCCGGGCGGCAGGTTGATTTGGTCGAGAATCTGCGCCAAAAGCAATGCGTCCAAGGGTGATTCGGGCGCGGGCTTCAGCAGGACCGCGCACCCGGCGAGCAGCGCGGGCACCAGTTTGGTGGTGATGAGGAATTGGGGCATGTTCCACGGCACGATCGCCGCGACGACGCCAACGGGTTCCTTGTGCACGTGCACGTCGGCACCGAAGAAGCCGCGGCGCGACTCCCTCCAGGTGTGGCGCTCGGCCAGGTCGCAGAATGCGCGCATCATCATCGCGGGCAGGCCGACTTGGGCGCGCTGGGCGAAGGTGATGGGAGCGCCGATCTCGGCCGTGATGATGCCGGCCATCTCTGCGCGCCGCTGGTCATAGGCGTCGGCAAATCGCCGGATCGCGGCGATCCGCTCGGCGGGGGTGGTGCGGCTCCAGGCTCCCGAGTCGAGCGCCGCGCGTGCTTCCCTGACCGCGGCCTCGACATCCGCGGGTGCGGCAGCGACCACCTCGGCGATGGGTTCCTCGGTGTGTGGGGAGATGACCTCGAATACCTCGCCGTGCGACAGCACCGAGCGGCCCGGAGCGATCCGCAACCCAAGGTCTTGCTCCATCGAAAGACTCCCATCGGCAATATCAACTACTTGCGATTATGTCGTGGAGCATATACCGTCGGCCCCGACGGGGTCCTGCGGAATCACTGAAACCGGTGCCTGCGCGGCCATTCGGAGTGAACCGGCCGTCGGGCGGCCCGTGTGACATCGGATCGGATAGGAGCGTTCATGGCTCGATTCCCCAAGCCGCCGGAGGGCAGCTGGACGCAGCATTACCCCGAGCTGGGAACCGGACCGGTCTCGTATGAGGATTCCATCAGCCCGGAAATCCACGAGTTGGAACGAGAGGCCATCTTCAAGCGCGCCTGGCTCAACGTTGGCCGCGTTGAACAGCTTTCGCGTACGGGGAGCTACTTCACCAAGGAGCTCAAGGCCGTCAACACCTCGATCATCCTGGTGCGCACCAAATCCGGGGAAATCAAGGCGTATCACAACGTGTGTCGGCACCGCGGGAACAAGCTGGTGTGGAACGATATGCCGCTCGAGGAGACCAGCGGTGTGTGCCGCCAATTCACCTGCAAATACCACGCCTGGCGCTATGACCTCGACGGCAACCTGACGTTCGTGCAGCAGGAGGAGGAGTTCTTCGACCTCGACAAGGGTCGCTACGGGTTGGTGCCGGTGCATTGCGAGGTCTGGGAAGGCTTCGTCTTCGTCAACTTTGCCAAGCAGCCCGAACAGTCGTTGCGTGAATTCCTCGGGCCGATGGTCACCGCGCTGGAGGGATATCCGTTCGACCGGATGACCTCGCGCTGGCACTACCGCTCGGAGGTCAAGGCGAACTGGAAGCTCTACATGGACGCGTTCCAGGAGTTCTACCACGCCCCCGTGCTACACGCGAACCAGTCGCCGACCGCCTATTCAAAGGCGGCCGCCGAGGCCGGTTTTGAAGCCCCGCATTATCGATTGGAAGGCCCGCATCGGCTGGTAAGCACGTCGGGTGTGCGGGCGTGGGAGATGGCGGCGGAGATGCGCAAGCCCATCGAGGACATCTGCCAGAGCGGCCTGTTCGGTCCATGGGACAAGCCGGATCTCGGGGAGATGCCCGCCGGGCTGAACCCGGCGAAATGTGATCCGTGGGGGCTGGACTCCTTCCAGCTCTTCCCCAACTTCGTGATCCTGTTCTGGGGCCAGGGTTGGTATCTGACGTACCACTACTGGCCAACCTCCTACAACTCCCACCTCTTCGAGGGGACGTTGTATTTCCCGCAGCCGCGGACTCCGCGCGAACGCGTCGCCCAGGAACTCGCGGCCGTCTCTTTCAAGGAATACGGCCTTCAGGACGCGAACACGCTGGAGGCGACTCAAAGCATGATCGAATCCCAGGTCCTCGACCGGTTCCTGCTCTGCGATCAGGAAATCCTGATCCGGCATCTGCACAAAGAGACCGCGGCGTGGATCGATCGGTATCGCCGCACGGCGACGGCGGGGGTGTGACCGCGATGTCTCCCATGCTGCCAAGCGAATTCGCCGACCTGGAGCAATTCGCCGACTGGTGCCTGCCCTCTGAACCGGAGCGCTATGCCAAGAGGCTGGCGAGCACCATGACGGAGATGAAGGCCTTTTACGACGCGATCACGCTCCGGGCGGAAGAGGCCCTTGCGTACTGCGACAAGTTCTCCCTCGACGACTTGCCGGACGACGTGCTGAATCTCATGCACCTGCTGTATTCGATGATCATGGTGTCGTTTCCGGTGGAGTGCTGGAAGCAACCGCGGGTGCCCGACTCCGGTGCGTCCACCCTGGATTGCGTGTCCGAGCCCGTTCCATGACCACCGTCCTGCGGGCGGTCCGGTGGGCTGACGTGGTCGACGGCCAGGTTCGCTCACCCGCCGTCGTGGTGGTCGAGGGTGAGCGCATCGCCGCCATCAATCCCGAAGGCGGCGTGCCGGATTGGGCAGAGGTCATCGACCTGGGCGACGTGACGCTGCTGCCGGGCCTGATGGATATGGAACTCAACCTGCTGATCGGCGGCCCCGGTGGACCGGAGGGCCTGCCGTCGCCGATGCACGGTGTCCAGGACGATCCGGCCTATCGCACCTTGCGTGGTGCTGTCAATGCGCGCACCACCCTCGAGGCGGGTTTCACCACCGTGCGCAACCTCGGTCTGATGGTGAAGACCGGCGGTTACCTGCTCGACGTGGCGCTGCAGCGTGCCATCGACCAGGGCTGGCACGCCGGCCCCCGCATCTATCCCGCCGGCCACGCCGTCACCCCGTACGGCGGGCACCTGGATCCGACCGTTTTCCAGCGGCTCGCGCCCGGCATCATGCCGCTGTCCGTGGCCGAGGGCATCGCCAACGGTGTCCCGGACGTGATCGCCTGTGTCCGTTACCAAATTCGCCACGGGGCGAAGCTGATCAAAGTGTCGGCCTCCGGCGGGGTCATGTCCCACAGCACGGCCCCGGGGGCCCAGCAGTACTCCGACGCCGAGTTCGCCGCGATCGCCGACGAGGCCCACCGGGCCGGCGTGCGGGTGGCGGCGCACGCCGTCGGCGACACCGCGATCCAGGCATGCATCCGGGCCGGAATCGATTGCATCGAACACGGATTCCTGGCCAGCGACGAGACGATCCAGATGATGGTCGACCACGGCACCTTCCTGGTCTCCACCACGTATCTGACCGAGGCGATGGCGGTCGACCGGATCGCACCGGAGCTGCGCAAGAAAGCCGAAGAGGTGTTCCCGCGGGCGAAAGCCATGCTGCCGAAGGCTATTGCCGCCGGAGTGCGGATCGCGTGCGGCACCGACGCGCCGGCGATTCCGCACGGCCACAACGCCAAGGAGCTGGGCGCCCTGGTGAAGCGCGGCATGACGCCGATGCAGGCGATCCGGGCGGCCACTGTCGTGGCCGCGGAGCTGGTCGACGCCGCCGAAGAGCTGGGCCGGCTGGCGCCCGGCTACCTCGCCGACATCATCGCCGTACCCGGCGATCCCTCGCAGGACATCGACGCCACGCTCGAGGTGCCGTTTGTCATGAAGGGCGGCGAGATCTTCAAACAGGGAGGCAACCATGGAACTCACCGATAACCTCCTGTGGTTGCTCAAGCAGGCTTTCTATTACTCGCTGACCACCATCAACGACGCGATGCGCGTGCACGGTGTCAGCACCGCCCAGATCGGCGTGTTGCGTCAGCTCGCCAATGAGCCCGGCCTTTCCGGTGCCGAACTGGCCCGCCGCCTGTTGATCAGCCCACAGGGGGTTCAGCTAGCACTGACCGCGCTGGAGCGCCGCGGCCTGGTGGAAAGAAAGCGCGATCCCCAGCACGGCCGCATTCTGCAGGCCTACCTGACGGAGGAGGGGCGGAAAGTCGCCGCAACGGTCGTCAACGACGCGATCGCCGCTCACGAAGACGTGTTCGGCGTCCTCAGCGTGCAGGAGCAGCAGACCCTGCGCGAACTGCTGGGCCGCGTGGTCGAAAAGGGTACCGGGCATGAGCTTTTCAATGACCATGTCGAGAACTAGGCGCCGAATATCTAGTACTTGATATTAATGCCAAGTAGTTGATACCGTTCGGGGGATGCCAGAGCCGACTGCGGCCGCCGGGGCGGGGCCGCACAATAGCGACGGGGTCGTGACCGAGGAAGTGACCATAGAGCTGGACCGGCGCGCCACGACGGTGCACTACAGTGCGGGCGATACCTTGCTGCAGACCGCGCGGATGGCGGGATTGGCCGCGCCGTCCTCGTGCGAAACCGGTTCCTGCGCCACCTGCATGGCGCGACTGACGCAGGGCAGTGCCCGGATGCTCAACAACGACGCCCTCGATGACGATGAGATCGCCGACGGCTGGGTCCTGACCTGCCAGGCGCTGCCGACCAGCCGCACGGTGCGCGTGGTCTACGAGTGAACGAACTGGAGAACGACGCAATGGGGCGCAGTCGATGAGCCGGGTGGCCGTGGTGACGGGCGGCGCCTCGGGCATGGGCGAAGCCACCTGCCACGAACTGGGCCGCCGGGGACACCAGGTCGCGGTCCTTGACGTCAACGAGCAAGCGGCGCAGCGTGTCACCGAAGAATTGCGCGCCGAGGGCGTCACCGCGATCGGCGTCGGCGCCGATGTCACCGACCGGCCCGCGCTCGAGCAGGCTTTCGCCAAGGTCCGCAGCGAGTTGGGCCCGGTCACGGTGCTGGTGACCAGCGCCGGGCTGTTCGGCTTTTCGCCCTTCGCCGACATCACCGTCGAGTCGTGGGCCCGGATCATCGACGTCAATCTGACCGGGACGTTCCATTGCTGCCAACTCGCGCTCCCGGACATGGTCGACGCGAATTGGGGCAGGATCGTCATGATCTCGTCGTCAAGCGCTCAACGCGGCTCACCGTTCGCCGCCCATTACGCGGCATCCAAGGGCGGGGTGATCACTCTGACCAAATCGCTTGCGCGTGAATACGCCTCGTACGGAATAACCGTCAACAACATCCCGCCGTCGGGCATCGAAACACCGATGCAGCATCAGGGTCAGGCCTCCGGTTATCTGCCATCCAACGACCAGATCGCCGCCAACATCCCGCTGGGCTATTTGGGCACGGGGGCCGACGTCGCCGCGGCGGTGGGATTTCTGTGCTCGGAGGAAGCCAGGTTTATCACCGGCCAGGTCCTGGGTGTCAACGGCGGAGCGGTGTTGTGACGTCGAGAAGGAGGTTCAGATGACGCGATCGGGCAGACCGCCGGAAGGATCCTGGACCGAGCACTATCCCGAACTGGGCACCGGCCCGGTGTCATTCAGCGACTCCACGTCGCCGGAGTTCTACGAGCTCGAACGCGAAGCGATCTTCAAACGTGCCTGGCTAAACGTCGCCAGGGTCGAGGAGTTGCCCCGCGTCGGCAGCTACCTCACCAAAGAGATCGAGGTGGTCCGCAGTTCGGTCATTCTGGTCAAGGCGCAAGACGACCGCATCCGCGCCTTTTACAACGTCTGCTGTCACCGGGGAAACAAGCTGGTGTGGAACGACTTTCCCGCCCAGGAGATGCGCGGCACCTGTCGGCAATTCACCTGCAAGTACCACGGGTGGCGCTACAACCTCGAGGGCGCCTTGACATTCGTGCAGCAGGAATCCGAGTTCTTCGACCTCGACCCGTCCGAGTACGGACTGCGGCCCGTGCACTGTGACGTGTGGAACGGATTCATTTTCATCAACTTTGACACCGAACCGCGACAGAGCCTGCGAGAATTCCTCGGGCCCATGGTCACGGGTCTCGACGGGTACCCCTTCGACAAATTGACCGAACGCTACGAGTGGGTGGCGCACAACAACAGCAACTGGAAGATCTTCGCCGACGCGTTTCAGGAGTACTACCACGTACCTTCCCTGCATCCGCAACAGGTGCCCCCGGACGTGCGCGACCCCAACGCCGGCTTCACCTGTGGGCACTTCCAGCTCGACGGTCCGCACCGGATGGTGTCGACCGCCGGACGGCGGCGGTGGCTGCTGCCTCCCGAGTACATGTATCCGATCGAACGGGCCACCGAGAGCGGGCTGGTCGGGCCTTGGCGCACACCGGATATCGGTGAGCTACCGCCTGGCCTCAACCCGGGGGGCATCGCGCCTTGGGGCATAAGCAATTTCCAGATCTTCCCCAACATCGAGATATTGATCTACGGCGGCTGGTATCTGCTCTACCGGTATTGGCCCACCTCACATAACACGCATCGCTTCGAGGCCTATACCTACTTCCACCCCGCACGCACCGTACGCGAACGGATCGAACACGAAGTGGCGTCGGTGGTGCTCAAGGAGTTCGCGCTGCAGGACGCGGGAATGCTGGGTGGCACGCAAGCCGCACTGGAATACGGCATCGTCGATGAGTTTCCGCTCAACGACCAGGAAATCCTGGTGCGCCACCTGCACAAGGTCGTCGTCGAATGGGTCGAGGCATACCAGCGCGGATCTGACCCGGCGCCGGCAGGAGTGTGAACCCGTGCCAGAAGCCATGCTGCCCAGCGCATTCGCCGAGTTGGAGAGGTACTCCCAAAAGTGGTGCCTGGCAACCGAAACCGAACGCTGGAACGCCCGAACCGCCAGCGATATGCCGGAGATGCACGAGTTCTACGACGCGTTCTTCCCCAGGCTCGAAGAGGCCATCGAATACTGCGACAAGTTCCCGCTCGACAACCTGCCCGACGACGCGCTCAACCTGCTGCACATGATCTATTCGCTGATCATGGTGGCGATGGCGGTGGAGATCATGCACCAACCCGCGCCCGTCAGCGCCGCCGACGCGGTAATGATCCGCACCGTCGAGCCGGCGCCCTAGGCGTCCATCAGGAAGGACCAGGCCATGAGTCTGCTCACCATCAACAAGCTCACCGCGTCGGTCGGGGCGGAGGTCAGCGGCCTCGATCCGGCCCGCCTGGCTTCCGACGACCCGGCCGGTGAGGCGATCCTGGATGCGTTGGAGGACAACGGAGTTCTGGTCTTCCGTGGTCTTCACCTCGATCCGGATGCCCAGGTCAGTTTCTGTCGGCTACTGGGCGAGGTCGATCACTCCGCTGACGGCCATCACCCGGTAGCCGGCATCTACCCCATCTCGCTGAACCCGGCCAAGAACTCCTCGGCGGAAATCTTGAAGGCCACGTTCGACTGGCACATCGATGGATGCACGCCGCTCGACGACGAGTGCCCGCAGAAGGCCACCGTGCTGTCGGCGGTGCAGGTGGCCGAATGGGGTGGCGAAACCGAATTCGCCAACTCCTATACCGCCTACGACGAACTGACCGACGATGAGAAGGATCGCTTCGACTCGCTTCGCGTCGTGCACTCGCTGGAGGCCTCTCAGCGGCGCGCCCATCCCGACGCCAGTCCCGAGCAGGTGGCCCGGTGGCGAAGCCGGCGCACCCACGAACACCCGCTGGTATGGACACACCGCAGCGGCCGCAAATCGCTGGTGCTGGGCGCCTCAGCCGATTACGTGGTCGGCATGGGCCTCGACGAGGGCCGCGCCCTGCTCCAGGACCTACTCGAGCGGGCGACGGTCGCGGGTAAGGTGTACAGCCACCACTGGTCGGTGGGCGACACCGTCATCTGGGACAACCGCGGCGTGCTCCACCGCGCCGCGCCCTACGACCCCACCTCGCAGCGCGAGATGCTGCGCACGACCGTGCTCGGCGACGAACCGATCGAATGAATCGCTCCGCCGCTCGGCCCCCTGTGGCACGGTTGGGATGTGTCGAGAAAAGCGCTCGCCGCGGCGATCGTGCTGGGTTTCGGTACCGTCCTGTTCGCACCGCCGGCCGCCGCGGACCAGGACAACTATGTGGCCTTCCTGTCCCCGTCACGCAACGTCAGCTGCGAGATCGACTACCAGCGCGGTGGCATCCGCGACGCGGCCTTCTGCTTCACCATCTCCCCGCCGGAGTCGGTGAGTATGGACCCCGCTGGCGTCCTGTCGCGTTGCACCGGCGAGAGCTGTCTGGCCAACCCGGCGGAGGGTACCCCGACCCTGAACTACGGACAGACGATGGGAGCCGGTCCCTTCACGTGCCGGTCGGAGACCGGTGGGGTGACCTGCACGGTCCCGTCGGGTCGCGGCTTCACCATATCCAACGCCGGAATCACCGCCGTCAGCTGACGATTCGGCCCCGGCGCCCTCAGCCACCGCGCGCCTCGATCATCGCCGAGCGATTGACCTTGGTTGCCGCGGTGCGGGGAATCGCGTCGACGAACTCGACGGTCTTGGGCGCCTTGTAGTGGGCGAGCCGGCTCTTTGCGTACTCGATCACCTGCTCCTCGGTGAGCACCGCGCCGTCGGCGAGCTGCACCACCGCGTGCACCCGGCGTCCCCATTGCCGGTCAGCGAGGCCGATGACGACGACATCGGCGATGTCGGGATGACCCGCCAGCGCCGACTCCACTTCCGCCGGAAAGACATTCGCGCCGCCGGTGATGATCATGTCGACTCGGCGGTCGACGATGTAGAGGTAGCCGTCCTCGTCCAGATAGCCGATGTCGCCGGCGGAGCGAAAGCCATCCTCGGTGGACGGCAGCGGCGCCGCGCCGCCGACATAGCGAGACCCGGCGCTCATCGGTGCGCGCAGGTAGATCTCGCCGTGTTCGCCGGGGCCAAGCTCTTTCGTACCGGCGTCGAGAATCCGGATCTCGGTATCCCGGAAACCGCGGCCGACGCTGCCCGGATGAGCGAGCCACTCGTCACCGCGCAAGGCCGTGAGCCCGAGGTTTTCGGTCATGCCGTATGCCGACACGATCTGCTGAGGGCTCAACAGATCGAACCACGTGTGCATGAGCGACGGAGGCATGACGGCGGCGCCCTGCAGGATGAACACGATGCTGGACAGGTCGCGCTGCCGGACGTCGGGCCGGGCCGCGATGCGCGCCAGCATCGTGGGCGTGGCCGTGAAGTTCGTGATCTTGAAGCGCTCGATGACGTCCAGAGCCAGTGCCGCGTCGAACTTTTCGAGTATCACCAGGTGGTCGCCGGCCAGCAGGAAGAAGAAGGTGGCGAAGCCGTTGGTGTGGTACATCGGCGCGGGCACCATAATGGTCTGCGGCTGGGCCACCGGCGTCCAATTGGCCAGGAACGGCTCGCCGTGCTGAGGGGTCCACAGCGACGGTGCCAGGCTGAGGATCACTTTTGGCACGCCGGTCGAACCGCTGCTGCAGATGCCGTTGACGTTGGGGGAGACGGCCTCGGGCAGGGCGTCGGCAGACTCGACTGCCGCCTGCGCGTCGAGGCGCCACCGGCTCGCCTCGTCGACGACGACCGCCGGGTTGATCACCTCGCGCACCCTGTCGCGCTCCCACTCGGGTAAGTCCCAGTGCATGGGCACGGGAACGGCGCCGATCTTCCAGCACCCGAGCGTGGCCAGCACGAGGTGAATCGAGTTCGGGATGGCCAGCGCGACAAGTGAACCGGTTTCCGCGCCGTAGGCGGCCAGTGCGCGGCCCCACTGGTTGGCGCGGGCGTCGAGTTCACCGAATGTCAGCGACTGCGCGGTGGCGTCGAGCGCAACCACGGTGACCCCGATCTCGTCCGGACGCTGTTCGGCGAGCTGTTGAAGTTTGGTTCCGAACGGGATTCCATCCGCTAGCGGGTTGGCCGCCACCTCGGCCGCCGCAGGCTTAGTCACGGGCGCCGCTCTCCCCCTCGCCGCTTCGCGGCCGGGAGGTACCCCCTGCTCATCGCTTCGCTCTGCATCGTCGCCGGCGCGACTCACGCCGATACCGGCCCGCTGAACAGTGTCTCGAAGGAGCCGTCCGGGATGCCCGGGATGAGGCGCAGCGCGAGCGCCTCGGCGCCCAGCGGCAGACGGATCAGCGGCTGGGTATGCCGGTCGAGCACGCTGACGTCGGACTCATCGCAGAAGCCCAGGGCGCCGAGCAATTGGTGCGAGGTGCGTAGCACCTGCCGCGCGGTGTCGGATGCCTTGAGCCGAAGGATGAGCGCGTCCGCCGAACGAACCTCCATCGGTAGCGATTCCGGGCGGCAGATGGTGAACTTCGCCAGTTCGTGCAGTCCGCGCACGGCGACCGCTGCCTCCGCCACGGCGAACCGGACGGCCTGAAAATCGGCCAGCGGCTTGCCGAACTGAATGCGGGCTCGCACATGATCGGTGACGATCTGCAACGACTGCTGCACCGATCCCAGAATCCGCCATGATCCCAGCACGAGATGTAGGTTAACGTCGCCGGCCGGAACAGTTCCATCGGGTTCACCGAGGGAGGCGGGCACCAGAAACGGCCCGAGCTTGGCGTTGGTCCGCGACGCCGGCCGCGGGCGATACCTGGTGCCGTCCAGGTCGGCGGCGATCCAGTCACCGGGCAGGTCGCCATGGTCAATGCGCGGCGCCTCGGGGTCGACCAGGGCAAGGCGAGCGCCATCGATCGCCAGCAACTCTTCGACGAGGGGATAGGGCAACACGGTTGCGCCGGCGGCGCGGCACAGCACGGCTGCCGCGAGCAGGTCGTCGGGGGCCGATCGGACATCGAGTTCGAATGCGCCGACCTCGCCCAGGGCGGTGCGCGCCGCGTCGCGGATGCCGTCGTCGGTTTCGGCGCGCAACGCCGCCTGTGGCCCGCCCAGCCGGCCCAACCGCTTGGCCGCGACCGCAGCGAAGTCGCTGATGTCTTGTGGCAGATCAGTTTTCACCGGTGCTCTCCCAACACGTCGCGGGCCACCAACATCTTCTGCACCTCGATGGTGCCCGATGCCACGGTGGCGGCCTGTGCGTAACGCCAATGGTCTTCGATCGCCCCGTGCAGCGCGGCGCCGGCGCCGCTGTCCAGCGCGACGGGGCCCAACACGTCGAAAAGCAGCTCGGCAACCTGCTGGTCGCAGGTTGTGGTGGCGATGCGCGCCGCACTGGCCGCCGCGCCCGCCGCCGGGTCATCTTGGAGCGAGACGGCTCGGTAGGCCAGCAGCCGGGCCACCCGTAGATCGACGAGCGCCCGCACCCACCGCGAGCGAAGTGATTCGGGCAGCGCGTCCCAGTCGTCGCCGAGCTGGGTGCACATTCGGTCGAGCAACGATTCGCAGCGCGCGTAGCGGGCGATGCCCACGCGCTCGAATGCCAGCGCCTCGCGCATGACCCGCCAGCCGTCGCCGACCTCGCCGAGGACGTCACCGGGAAACGCCTGCACGTCGTCGAGGAACATCTCGTTGAGGTGATGCGGCCCCAGCATCGACCCGATGGGCCGAACGGTGAAGCCGGGCCGGTCCATCGGAATCAGAAAGAGGGTGAGCCGCTTAGGCTTTGGGGCCTCGGGATCCGTGCACGCCGCCAGCACACACCAGGACGCCATGAGTGCATACGACGTCCACACCTTCTGTCCGGTGATGCGCCAGCCGTCCCCGTCCGGCACGGCGCGGGTGCGCAACGATGCGAGGTCGGTGCCGGCCTCCGGCTCGGAGAAGCCCTGGCACCAGATCACGTCGCCGGCGGCGATGGCGGCCAGGTGCTTGGCCTTCTGCTCGGCGGTTCCATAGCGCATCAGTGCCGGGCCCACCCAGTTGATCCCCATGTATTGGGGACCGCGAGGCTCGTGCTGCGCCCACATCTCCTCGCGCAGCACCGTCTGCTGCCAGACCGAACCACCGCCGCCCCCATGCTCTTTCGGCCAGGCCAGCGCCAGGAGGCCCTCGGCGGCCAGCAATTTGCAGAACGTCTCGGTGGTGGCGAGATCCTGCGGGTTCTCGGTGCAGGCGCCGAGGAAGTCGGCGGGGATGTGGTTGGACACCAGCTCGCGCAGGTGGTTGCGCAGTTGTGCGGCGTCGTCGCCGAGGTCGTAATCCATCGTCGTCATCCCTTCGGCAGCCCGAGCAGCCGCTCGGCGATGATGTTGCGCTGGACCTCCGATGTTCCGCCGTAGATGGTCGCGGCCAGCGCGTCCTGGCGTTCGAAGAGCAGATCCGGATCGCTGAGCGACTGCGTTCCTTCGGCAACGGCGGCGAGCTCCCAAACCCGTTGCAACGTAATCGATCCGAGTAGCTTCATGGTGTCGGCTTCGGGGCTCGGCCGCCCCGCCAGTTCGTTGCCCAGGGCGCGGTAGCCGGTGGCCCGCAACGCTTCGGCGTCGGCTAGCAGGGAACCGAGCTCGGTGCAGATGTCCGAGGTCGGCTGCGCCCTGCGTACCGATTCGAGCCCACGCTTGATCTCGACCCAGTTCATGATCCAGATCATCTGGCGTTCGTGATGCAGCGAGGACAGCGCGACGTTCCACCCGCCGTTGAGCGGCCCCAGCAGGTTCTCCGCCGGCACCTCCACGTCGTCGAGGAAGACCTCGCAGAATGTCTCGTCGGAAATCGACGCCATCCGGATGGGCTCGATCCGCACCCCCGGCGAGTGCAGGTCGAGGATCAGGCAGGAAATGCCCCGGTGCTTCGGGGCCTCCGGATCAGTGCGGGCATACAGGGTGCACCACCGCGACTCGTGGGCTTGGGTGGTCCAGATCTTGTGACCGTTGACCCGAAACATCCCTCCGTCCCGCTCGGCGCGCGTGCGCAGGCCGGCGAAATCGGATCCGGCTTCCGGCTCGGACATTCCCAGCGCCCACCATTCGTCGCCGCGCAGCAGGGGAGCCAGGAGGCGGTCGATCTGGGCCGGGGTGCCGAACTGACGGATGCCGGGTGCGGCGACGTTGGGACCCGCGATGTTTGGCAGCTTGGGCGCGGACCGCAGCGCCGCCTCGAGCCGAACCTCCATCGCATCGCGCAGACCCAGCGATCGGCCGCCGTGCTCGCGCGGCCAGGTCGGTTGTATCCATCCGGCCTCGAAGGCCGCTCGCTGGTAATCGCGCCGCAGCTTCAGGTCCCAGCGGTATTCGCGATAATTCTCGTAATAGTCCTTCGGCAGAAACTCCCTCAGCCACGCGCCGAATTCCTGGACTATTGAGACCACCGCAGTCATGCCGCGCCTCCCGCGAAACGGCGGCCCACCTCGTGGTAGAGCGCGCGGCTGTCTCCCAGCATCGCGGCGGCCTGCCACGCGTGGCGGACATAGAGGTGGGCGTCGTGTTCCCAGGTCTGCCCGAGCGCTCCGTGCACTTGGACCGCGGTTCTCGCACATTTCGCGGCCGCGTCGCCGGCTGCCGCTTTGGCGAGGGCCGCGGTGGTCCAGGCGTCCGCGGGTGTCGTGTCCGCATCGCTGAGTCGGGCGGCCGCGGCGTAGGTGAGGCTGCGAGCGCGCTCCAGGCCGACGTAGTTGTCGGCGAGCGCGTGCTTGATCCCCTGGAACGCGCCGATCGGCGTGCCGAACTGGCGCCGCGTCTTCGCATGCTCGACGGCGCGGTGCAACGCTGCGCTCGCCGTCCCTACCAGGTCGGCGGCCGCGGCCACCAACGGCGCCGTCAACGCGCTTTCGATATCGACGGGCGCGGCAGCCAACGGCTCGGCGTCGACCTCGACGTCTGCCAGCGGCTGCGCGGGGTCCGTCGACTCGCCCGCGATCGCGGTCACCCCGTCGCCGCAGCGCGCGACCGCCACCACCGTGCCACCGGGACCACTGGGGCCTCCGTCGGCGCGCGCCAGCGTGACGAGCAACTCGGAGCGGGACAGGTTCGGAACCGCGACCGCTCGTCCGCGCAGGCGTCCGGCCCGCAGGGTCATCGGCACCCCGGGCAGCCGAGATCCCCTGGCATGCACGGCCAGCGTGGCGACGACGCCGCCGGCGATGTCGTCGAGAACCGCGTCGAGACCGGTGCCCCGCAATGCACCGGCGGCCAGGCCGATACTGCTCAACAGCGGGATCGGCGCGACGGCGGCACCGCATTCCTCGAGCACCACAGCGAGCTCCACCGGTCCGTAGTCCCCGGCACCGGGGGCGGCCAGCTCCGTCCAACCGAGGTCCACGACCGTCTTCCACAGCGTGCGCCACCGCTCCGGATCCGTCATCGCTTGGCGGGCGGAGTCGGGCGGGCACTCGGTGCGTAGGACGTCGCGCACGGTGTCGCGCAGCGACAACTGCTCCGAATTCAGTCCGACATCCATAAGACCCCTAACATAATAAAAATAGTAAACTAGCGGCCCTGTTCGCAATCGCACAGGAACATACGCATAGGTGGGTGCATGGTCGAGTGGTATTTGTTCCTGCCGCAGGTGCGGCTGTCAGCCGCCGACATTGTGGAGCGGGCACGTCACGCCGAGGCCAGTGGCTTCGACGGCATGGCGTTCATCGACCACCTCGAGGCGCCCGGTCTGCCCGATGAAAGCATCTGGGAGGCAATGGGCATTGCCGGTTGGGTGGCGGCCAAGACGGAGCGGCTGCGGATCGGCCATCTGGTGCTGTGTGACGCGTTCCGCCACCCCGCCTTGCTGGCCAAACAAGCTGTCACCCTCTCGGACGCATCGGAGGGCAGGTTCGACCTGGGCCTCGGCGCGGGTTCTTGGCCCGCGGAGTTCACCAGATTTGACGTCGGCCGGCAGGACCCGGTGGCCAGGGTTGAGCAGCTCCAGCGGCACATCGAGTTGATCAAGCAGTACTGGGGCGATGAGGCGGGAGAGGCCGAGGGCAAAGCGGCGCAGGCGCCGCGGAGGTCCCATCCGATACCGCTAATCCTCGGGGGCACGGGCCCGCGGATGATGGAAGTCGTTCGCACGTACGCGGATTGGTGGAACCTGCCGGCCAACCACCTCGACAAGCTGGCCGCGCTGGCCCCCGCGGCGGGGACGGCCCGGGTGTCGGTCCAGCAGATGGTGGGTTTCGTCCGGACTGGGAACGATCCGGGCAAAGTGCGCGAGGTGAGCACGCGGCGATTCGGCAACCTGGGCGCGGGGCTGGTCTGCGGCGATGCCGACGAGCTCATCGGCCACTTCACCGGGCTGGCCACTCAGGGCGTCGAACGGTTCTATGTGTGGTTCGCCGACTTCGCCGTCCCCGATTCGCTGCGCGAGTTCGGCGAAAGGGTGATCAAGGGGTTCGCTCCCGCCGGCGCCGCGCTTCCGTAGGCACGACCGGCGGCCGGGCGAACGGCCCGCGCTGCACCGCGCTGAGCCGGATCTCCGGCAGGTCGACCGAGGGATCGACGGTGTCCAGCCAGGCGACCGCATCCGCCACATCGGAGACCCGGATCGCGTACATCTCGAAGGGGACGTCTTGAAGCATGTCAGTTTCCACCGGGCCCGGGGTGACGATGTGCACGGCGATGCCGTCACGGTCGACTTCCAGCGCCAAGGCCCGGGCGAACGCGTTCATGCCGGCTTTGGATGCCGAGTAGGCGGTCCGGGCCATCATGGGTTCGTGCGCCGCCGACGACGAAATGAACACGAACCGCGAACCCGCGCGCATCCTGGGCAGCGCGGCGGCGGTCACCACGAAGCATGAATCGAGGTTGGCCGAGATGATGGTCCGCCACTGCTCGAATGTCTGTTTGCGCGCGTACGTTCCGCCCAGCGTGCCGGCCGCGTGGACGACGAGGTCGATCGTCTCCAATGCGCTTGTGGCAGCGGTGAATCCGTCCGGATCCGACGCATCGGCCACGATGTGGCGCGCGCCGATCTCCTGTGCCGCCGCGCGTAATGGGGCCTCGCGACGCGCGGCCAGCACCACGTCATAACCCAGCTCGGCCAACTTGCGACCGCACCCTTTGCCGATCCCGCCGCTGCCGCCGGTGACCAAAGCGGTTCTCACGCACTGCCTCTCAGGTTTGGCGGAAATCCCGCGTACGCGACAATGCCTGCGGCGACAGCGCGTGAATTCGTTGGTCGTGCCGACCGGAGAGCACGTAGGTCTGGGTGTCGGCGAGATGGCGACCGGCGATGCGGCGCGCCCGGTCGACGTCGCCCTCCGCGATGGTCTCGGTCAGCTTGACGTGGGTGCTGAGCACTGCGCGGCGCTGGGCCAACGAGGGGTAGGTGCCTCGCGCGGCGCTCTCGTCCGCCCACTGTTGTTCATGGCTGGTCCACAGCGTCTCCAAGCTGCCGACCACCGCGATGATGGTGTGGTTTCCGCAGCCGCGGACCACGAGATCGTGGAATTCACGGCCGATTTCGGTGAACAGCCCGCCGTCCTCGATGTTTTCGGCCATCGAGTCGTTGACCCGGTTGAGCTCTGGGACCAATGTGTCCGCCCGGTCCGGTCGCCGGGCGGCCAGCGCGGCGCACGCGGGCTCGAGTTCCTGCAACGCCATGCCGAGGTCGGCGACCGCTACCGACTCGCTCTGCAGCAACAGCCCGAGCATGTATGCGGCGCTGGTCTTCGCGGGGGCGTGCACGACGGCGCCACCACGGTTCCCTCGTCGAACCGAAACCAGCCCCTCGGTTTCCAGGATCCGCAGCGCTTCGCGCAGCGAAACCAGACTCACGTTGAACTGCTCGACGAGCACCTCTTGACGCGGCAACAGATCGCCGTCGGCGAGCTCACCGTTGATGATCTGGCGGCGCAGTTCGTCGGCTACGATTTCTGCGATTCGAGGCGCCGACAATCGGCGACGGGCGTCGCTCCCAATTCCCAAGGCGGTCATCCGATCCTCGATGCATAGCAACTCACTGGCTTAGCTATTTTAGCAGTAATGGTATAAATAGCTTCTTCGATCGCTTGTCGATCGGGAGGGCGGGTGTAAGTGAGCGAGCGGTCCGACAGCCGGCCCACACCGCTGCATGACCTGCGTGTCGTCGAGATCAGCGACCGGATCGCCGGCAGCTACTGCGGGAAGCTGCTGGCCGACGCCGGGGCGCAGGTGCGCAAACTCGAACCGCCGCAGGGGGATTGGCTCCGCCGGTACTCTGCGACGGGATCGCCGGTGCCCGACGGGCAGAGCTCACCGTTTTTCGCCTACCTCAATTCCGGCAAGCGCAGCGTGACTTACCCGCCCGATGCTGAGCGTCTTTCCGCCGAACTGTCCGCCGCGGACGCGGTGGTGGTCACCGCCGGCCGGGAGCAGGCCGCGGCGCTGGGCGTCGACCCGCAGCGGCTGCTGGCGGCCTGTCCGCGCGCAACCATCGTCACGATCTCGGACTTCGGCTGGACCGGACCGTACGCCGACCGGGCCGCCAGCGAATTCACCCTGCAAGCGTGGGCGGGCTCGCCCGGCTTCCGCGGCGATCCAGCGGGGCCGCCGATCTCCATCGGCGGCGACCTGGGGGAGTACATGGGCGGCGTCTACGCCGCTTTCGGCGTACTGGCGGTGCGCCGCCGCGTGGAGCGCGGTGGCCCCGGTGAGCACCTCGATCTGTCCATGCTCGAGGCGTTGACCGCGATGCAGAGCAGCGAATGGCTGCACTCCCAGCTGCTGCGGGTGCCCCCTATCCGCCGAACGCTCGAAGTGCCATCGATCGAGCCCGCCAAGGACGGCTACGTCGGGATCACCATGGTCACCGGCCAGCAATGGCTCGACTTCGTCGCGATGGTCGAGTGCCCGCAGCTCGAAGAGATCGAACAGCTCCGCTTCCAGATCGGCAGGTGGGCCTACCGTGACCTGATCCGCGAACAGATCGGCCCATGGCTGGCCGAACGCACCGTCGAGGAAATCGTCGAGCTCGGCCAACTGTTCCGGCTGCCGATCGCGGCGCTGGGCAACGGCTCCACGATCCGGGAGATGGGGTACGTGACCGAGCGCGGGGTATTCGTCCGCAACCCCGCCGGCTTTCACCAGCCCCGGCCGCCCTGGTTGATGTCGGCGTGCGCGCCCGCCCCGCCGCGGGCCACACCGGCGCTCGGTGAGGCCAACGACGAAATCCCTTGGCCCCGAAGAGAACCGATGGAAGACCGCGCCTCGAATGGGTTGCCGCTGGCCGGTGTGCGCATAGTCGACCTGACCGCGTTCTGGGCCGGTCCCGCGGCGACCCACCTGTTGGCCGCGTTCGGCGCCGACGTCGTCAAGGTCGAGTCGATACAGCGACCCGACGGCATTCGATACTCGGGCGGCATGCGCACCGATGTCGAGGATTGGTGGGAGTACGGCTGGGTCTTCCACGCCATGAACACCAACAAGCGTTCCGTCACACTGGATTTGGGTTCCGAAGACGGGCGCCGATTGTTCACCGGGCTGGCCGCCGGCGCCGACGTGGTGATCGAGAACTTCTCACCGCGGGTGATGGACCAGTTCGGCCTGACCGCCGACGCGCTGCTGAACGTCAACCCGAAGCTCGTCGTTGCCCGGATGCCGGCGTTCGGGCTGGACGGACCGTGGCGGGATCGTGTCGGATTCGCTCCCACCATGGAGCAGATCGCCGGCCTGGCCTGGGTAACCGGGCTGCCCGATACCCCGCCGGTCACGCCGCGCGGGGCGTGCGATCCGCTGGCCGGTGTGCACGCCGCGTTCGCCGTGCTGGCCGCCCTGAACTTCGCGGAACGGACCGGGTCGGGGCAGCAACTCGAGCTGCCGATGCTCGAAACGGTGCTTAACGCCACCGCGATACAGGCGATCGAATCCGAGGTCTTCGGGATCACGCTGACCCGGCGGGGCAACCGCGGTCACGGCGACTCGATCCAAAACATCTTCCGGTGTGCAGGCGACGACGACTGGATCGCGGTGACCGTGCGCGACGACCGGCAGTGGCGTGCCCTGGTCGAGGTGATGGATCGACCGGCGTGGTGTGACGAGGAGCTGTCCACCGTCGCCGGGCGGCGACAGCGGGCTGACGACGTCGATCGCCGGCTGGCGAATTGGTTCACAAGCCAACCCCTCGACTCGACGGTGGAGCGATTGGCCGCCGCCGGCGTCCCCGCCGCACCGGTGGTGTCGCCGTCGTTGGTCATCGAGAACCCCCAATTGCGCCATCGGGGATTCTTGGAGCCCCTGGACCACCCCAGCACCGGCGCCGGTCTCTATCCCTGCCCACCGTTCGCACGGCTGGCCGGCCAGGACAGGTGGCTGCTGCGGCCACCGCCGCGGTTGGGCGAGCACAATGAAGAGATACTGCGCGAGCGGTCCGGGCTGGCCGACGAAGAATTGACGCGCCTCGCAACCAGCGGGGTGATCGGGACCCGACCCAAGGGCCTGTGAGAAGTGGAGGGCATCTGATGCGCGTGACAGTCGACGAAAATCTTTGTGAGGCCAACGGCTTCTGCGAATCGCTGGCGCCGGAAGTCTTCGAGCTAGGGGACGAGGATGTGGTGCAGATCGCGGACGGGCCGGTGCCGCCGCGGCTGGAGATCGACGTGCGCGCCGCGGTGGACCAGTGCCCCAAGGCCGCGCTGCGGCTGACCGACTGAGTTAACGGCGAGCGGTCAGCGAGATCGCCATTTCGTCGTAGATCGACATGTTCGTGGTGAGGTTCGGGTAGGCCACTTTCGCCGGGCCGAGGGCGATGTTGTCGCACCGCAGCAAAAGTTCGTCGAACACCGCGCGGAGTTCCGCGCGCGCCAGCATGGCGCCCAGGCAGTGATGCGGTCCGCCGCCACCGAAGGCCACCTGGGGGTTCGGCTGCCGACCGATGTCGAAGGTGAACGGCGAATCGAAGACCTCCTCGTCGCGGTTCGCCGACCGCAGCATCGACACCACCCGCTCGCCCTTCGCGATGTGCTGGCCGTCCATCTCGATGTCGGCCTTTGCGGTGCGCGTCCAGTACGCGACCGGTGTCGCCCACCGCAACACCTCCTCGATGGCGCTGGGCCGCAGCCCTTCCTGCTCGCGGTAGCGCTCGATCTGCTCCGGGTTCGCCACGAACGCCTGCAGCCCGATGGCCAGCGCATTCTTGGTGGTGTCGCTGCCGGCAAACGCCAGCACAAAGAAGAAGAACTCGAGTTCGTGAGGTGGCAAGCTGAAGTGCTCGCCGTCTTCGCCGGTGATCACCGCGGTCGCCAGCGTGCTCCAGATGTCGTCGGTGGGGTTGCGTCGTTTCTCCGCGGTGAGTTCCATCGCGTACCCGAAGATGTTGGCGTAGAGGTCGGTTTCGTCCTGCCGGCTCAGCCGCGCCTCCGGTGAGTTGGCCTTCAATATGCGGTCCAGGCCGTCGAAGATTCGGGGCCGGTCGTCCTCCGGTATGCCGATGATGTCGCCGATGACCGTCATCGGCAGGGCGTCGGCCACATCCTCGATCCAGTCGCCGCCGCCCTCGCCGAGCAGGCGGTCGATCATGCGCGCCGCCCTCGCCCGGATGCCGGCCTCGAGCCTGGCGATCGCCCGCGGATTGAACGCGTTCGAGATCAGCTTGCGGCGCTTGTTCAGCCCGGGCGGGTCCATGTTGATGATGGTGGGGTACGACGAGAACATCCCGACTGGCTGGATGAGCGGGCCGTCGACCGCGGTGAAGGACTCGACATCTCGATGCAGCCGGACCGCATGCCGGTGCTTGGTGGTCACCCAGAACTGGCGCTGGACGGTCTTGGCTACGCCCGGGGTCAGGTCGTGGCGGAAAAGTGGCCGGCTGTGCCGCAACTCGGTGAACAATTCGTCGGGAAACCCGTTGCGCCACAGGGCGAAGTCGGAAAGGTCCACTGCCGCAGCCGTCATCTGAAACTCCGCTCTGCCCTGGGCGCGTCTGGTGCCGCGTTGACGTTCAATGCTTAAAATAGTAAAAATAGACGTTGTCGTCGAACCACCGTGAGTGAAGGGCGACCAAGTTGCGCTCGGCTCGCCTTGGTCTGGGCGGGATATGGAGAGTTCGTGACGCACACAATTTCTGACCCGGCTCCGGATTCGGCCGGGGATCCCTCGGAACGCGAGTTCGGGCAGGCCGGCATCGCGCTGTCGACCTATCGGTTCCCGACGGGCTGGTTCATCGTCGCCTTCGGCTCGGACCTGGCCGCCGGTCAGGTCAAGCGCGCCCATTACTTTGGTGAGGAACTCGTCATCTTCCGCACCGAGTCCGGCCAGGTGCACGTGATGGACGCCTACTGCCAGCACCTCGGCGCCAACCTCGGCGTCGGCGGCACGGTAGAAGGCGAGAACATTGTCTGTCCGTGGCATGGCTGGCGCTGGCGTGGCGACGGCAGCAATGCGCTGATCCCGTACAGCAAGATCGGGTGCAAGAACAACGTCCGCATCCGCACGTACCCCAGCATGGAGTGGTATGGCTTCGTGCTCGCGTGGCACGAGCGGCACGGGCGGGCGCCGTACTGGCAGCCCCCGGTGCTGCCCGAACTGGAAACGAACGAGTACTACCCGCTCCACCCGCACACGCAGATGATCAACCGGGTCAAGGTGCACCCGCAGATGATCATCGAGAACGCCGCGGACCCGTACCACGTGCAGTACGTCCACAAGGCCGCCAATCCGGCCACCACCGCGTCGTTCGAGGTGTCCGGTTACCACTTGCACGCGACCGTCAACGCCCATTTCGGCGGCGGGCGCGCGTCGACCTGGCTGACCCCCAATGGGCCGGTCGACGCCAAGATCATCTACGACAACTATTCGCTGGGGCTGGGGGTCGTGCGCTTCCCCAGCGAGCTGGTAGCCACGGTGCAGGTGACCGGGCAGACGCCGGTCGACGAGGACTACACCGATTACTTCTACACGCAGGCGTCCGTCCGCGAGCCCGGCGACACCGGCGACGTCCCGACCGGTCGCGCGGCCAAATTCCTGGCGCTGCAGCAAGAGGTCATCAAACAGGACTTCTTCACCTGGGAGAACATGAAGTATCTGGAGAAGCCGAACCTGGCTCCCGAAGAGGCGCACGACTATGCCGCCCTTCGCCGCTGGGCGCACCGCTTTTACCCGGGCACGGAGCCTTCGCCGTCCGACTTCGGGTACACGGCGGACGGTGAGCCCGACCCGGCGGCCGCGAAAGCCTGAGCGAAAGCCCCTGGAAGCGCCATGAGTCCCGACCGGAGCGGACCTCTCGGGCCCGCCGACTTCGGCGTCGAAAGTTTCACGGTCCCGGCCGTGCTCGATCGGCGGGCCGAGCAGTATCCCGACCGGGTGATGATGTCGATCGCCGGCGTTGACGTGACCTTCGAGCAGATGCGGCAGCGCTCCCGCGCCGCCGCGAACGTGCTCACGGACTTGGGCGTCGGTCGTGGCGATTGCGTGGCGTTGTTCACCGGGACCTGCCCGGAATGGGTCTACTTCTGGTTGGGTGCGGCGCGTATCGGCGCGGTGAGCGCCGCCGTCAATGCCGCGAACAAAGGGGATTTCCTGCTGCACGCCCTGCGGTTGTCGCAGGCCAAGGTGATCCTGACCGATGCCGAGCGCCGGCCCCGGGTGGACGAGGTTGCCGGGGCGTTGCAGACCGCGCCGAGCGTTGTGCTGCAAGGTGATTTACTCCAGGCGAAGTTGAGCCGGGGCGGCGTGGTCGCAGACGTCGGCACGGCGGTGGAGAACGTGGGCTGTCTCTTCTACACGTCGGGCACCACCGGGTCGTCGAAAGCGGTCGCCACCACCTGGCCTTACCTGTTCACGGTGGCCGCGACGGTCGCGTCGGCCTGGGAATTGCGCGCGGGGGAGGTGCTGTGGACGGCGATGCCGCTGTTTCACCTGAGCGCGGCGCCCAGCGTGCTCGCCCCGATGCTGCTCGGCGCGACGACCGTGCTGGCGCAAGCGTTTCACCCCGCCGAGGTGTGGGACGACATCCGCGCCCGAGGCGCCGTCGGCTTCGCCGGCGCCGGCGCGATGGTGTCGATGTTGCATAACCTGCCCGCGGATCCGCGTGACGCCGAGTTGCCACTGCGGTTCATCTCGGCGGCCCCGATCGACGCCAAGGCTTATCGCGACATCGAAAAGCGTTACGGCTGCCGCGTCGTCACGATGTACGGGATGACCGAGGCGTTTCCGATCGCCGTCAAGGCCCTGGCCGACGAGGGGGTGCCCGGCACGTCGGGCCGGGCGAATCCGAATTTCGACGTGCGGATCGTCGACGAACGCGGCGACCCGGTGCCGGCAGGCACGGCCGGAGAAATCGCCTGCCGGCCCCGGTATCCGCATTTGATGAGCGAAGGCTATGTGGCGCAAGACATGCGGGTCATCCCACACCCGGAATGGTTTCGCACCGGCGACGTCGGCCGGCTCGACGCGGAGGGAAACCTGACATACGTCGACCGCAGGAAAGATTCGCTTCGCCGGCGCGGTGAAAACGTTTCCTCGGTCGAGGTGGAAACCGTGGTCGCAAGTCATCCCGCCGTGGCGGAAGCCGCCGCGATCGGGGTGCCCAGCGCGTTGGGCGAAGACGACATCCTGGTGATCGTGACGTTACAACCCGGGGCCACAGTTGATTACGCCGAGCTGCTCGATTTCTGCTCGGCCCGGATGCCGTACTTCTGCGTGCCCCGATACGTGGAGACCGTCAGCGAACTCCCGAAGACTGTCATCGGGCGGATACGTAAGGACTTGTTGCGCGAGCGGGGGGTGACTCGGGAGGCGTGGGATCGTGAAGCTCAGGGCTATATCGTTAGCCGGTAGGTTACGTTAATGTTACGTATTAGTCGGCAAGTGACTTTACCGTTCCATCCGTCCGCTCGTTGGCAGTCGTTTTCCCGGGAGAGGCTGGAGACCGAAATGACCATGTCCTATCAGGAACAGCAAATGCTGCAGGCCGCCACGGGCCGTGCTGCCATCCTCAATCTGAACGCCCGGCACAACCGGGCCTACTCCGAGGGCGATCGCGAGCGCTGGATTGCTACGTTCCGCCACGCCGGCGCCACCTACCAACGTGATGGCGACACGTTCGACGATCTGCGGGCGGCGTTCGACGGCGGGGACGGACAACGGCTGGTGACGGTCGACCACGAGATCCGGGTCGACGGGGTCAACGCCGTCCAGCGTTGCGTCGTCTTGCTTTTCGCCAGCATGTACGGCGACACCACGCTGCGTGCCACGGGGATATTCCGGGACACGCTGATCTACGAGCGTGGTGGCTGGTACTTCACTTCCCGTGCGCTGCAGTGGGATTCGGTGCCCAGTCGGCACCCGCTCGTTATGTGAGCCGCGTGGACCCGGACCTCAGTTACCAGCTAACCTTCGGCACCTATGAAGACGCGCTGCGCATGGTTGGCGCGACGAGCGAGCCGCGCACCGCGGCCACGGCGGTCAGCGGGGCACGCATCCAGTTGTTCGCCGCGATGGTCCACGACGGCAACCGGTCCTACTGGGACGCCGAGTTCGCCCGCCGGAAATGGGGAGGTCTGCCGGCGCCCCCGGCCTTGCTGATGGGGTGGCTGATCCCGCCGCCGTGGCAGCCGCAGGGCCGGCCGCCGGTGGCATCCCTGGTGCTGCGAGTCCCGTTGCCGGGCACCACGTTCATCAACGCGGCCAACGACGTCGAGTTCGTGGTGCCCATCGTTGAGGGCGACGTTCTTACCGTCGTCGAGCAGCTGGTGTCGGTGTCACCGGAGAAGCGGACGCGGCTGGGCGCGGGTCATTTCGTCGAGACGCTGGAGACCTACCGCCGCCAGGACGGGGCGGTGGTCGCCACCTGCCGGAACACCTTGTTCCGCTTCACACCCGGAGCATCGCCGTGACCGCAGACGACCTGGACTTCGACGAGATCACCGTTCCCGTCGACCTGCCCGAGGTGGTCGACCACATCAGCTACCAGCGAGTGGTGGAGAACGCGGGAGCGACGTGGGACTACTTCCCGGGCCACTTCGACCCCGAATACGCGCAGCGCCAGGGCAATCCGACGATCTACGTCAACACGATGCACCTCGCCGGCTTCGCCGACCGCGTCGCGACCGATTGGGCGGGTCCGAGCAGCCGGGTGGTGCGGCGCTCCATGCGGCTGGCGGGCTCGGTGTATGCCGGCGACACGATGATCGGCCGGGGACGCGCGGTGGCCAAGCGGCGGGACACCTCGGTGGACCCGCCGCGCTGCCTCGTCGACATCGAGATCCAGGTGACCAACCAGCACGGCGCGCTGTGCTGCCCCGTCGAGCTCACCCTGCAGATGCCCGAAAGTGGTTGAGCGTCAGCCGGATAGCGGAGGTAGCTGCCCCTTGCACACCAGCGTCTGCAGCTCGACGTATTCGTGAAGGCCCTCCGGGCCGAATTCACGCCCGATGCCCGACTGTTTGAAGCCGCCGAACGGGGCGCCGATGTCCAGCGTGTACATATTGATGCCGTACGTCCCGGTGCGCACGCCTGCGGCGATCTCCAGGCCGTGTGCGATGTCGGAGGTCCACACCGAACCGGCCAGGCCGTAGTCGCTCTCGTTGGCGATCCGGATGGCGTCGTCCTCATCGCGGTAGCGCAGCACGGTCAGGACCGGACCGAAGATCTCCTCCCGGGCGATGCGCATGTCGTTGGTGGCGTCGGCGAACAGCGTCGGCTGCACATACCAGCCACGCGTCGACGGGCTGTCCTGGCCGCCCAGGACGACGCGGGCGCCTTCGGCCTGGCCGGACTTGATGTAGTCCTGGACGCGGCGCTGTTGTCGTTGCGCGACAAGGGGTCCGATGTCGGTGGCGTCGTCGGCCGGATCGCCAACGTTGAGGGCCGACATCATGTCGGCCAGTGCATCGACGACCTCGTCGTGACGCCGGTCGCTGACCAGGATGCGGGTCTGGGCGACGCACGCCTGGCCGTTGTTCATCAGGCCGGCGGTTTTCAATCCGGCGACGGTCTTGCCGATGTCGGCGTCGTCGAGAATGATCGCCGCCGACTTGCCGCCCAGTTCCAGGCTCACCCGCTTGAGCTGTTCGCCGCACAGGGCGGCGATCCGGCGCCCGACGGTGCTCGAACCAGTGAACGCGACCTTGTCCACCCCGGGATGGCGCACCAGCGCCTCACCGATCTCGGGGCCGCCGGGCAGTACCGAGACCACCCCGTCGGGCAGGTCCAGCTGCTCGATCATTTCGGCCAACCACAAAGCGTCCAAGGGGGTTTCGGGTGCGGGTTTGATGATGACCGTGCAGCCCGCGATCAGCGCCGGGATCAGCTTGGGCATGATCAGGAACTGCGGAACGTTCCACGGCACGATCGCGCCGACGACGCCGACCGGCGCCCTGCGCAAGTGCACTTCGCCGAGCACGCCCTGGCGCCGTTCCTCCCACGGAAACTCGCGCGCGGCGGCCAGCGCCAGATGGATGAGCGACGCCGCGGCCGCCGCTTGGCCCATTCGGCTGAAACTGCGCGGTGAGCCCATCTCGTCGGTGATCAGGTCGGCCATCTCCTCGATGTGGCCGGCGTAGATCGCGGCGAGCTGTTCGACCTTGGACATCCGCTCGGCGTGGGTCATCCGCGGCCACGGCCCGTGGTCGAAGGCGTGTCGCGCGGCGGCCACGGCGGCGTCGACGTCGTCGGGTCCGGCCAGCTGGACGTGGCCGACGGGTTCTTCGGAGTGCGGGGAGATGACGGCGAGCTGTTGGGGGTTGGCGGGCTTGCGCCACTGACCGCCGATGAAGAGTTCGCTATAAGACCGGTGGCCGGAGGTTTCTGTCATCGGGCACTTCCTCGAGGGTTGGGCGCATAGGCGGCAGTGACCGGGATTTTGCTTTTGACGCTAACATAGCGAAAAAAGCAGCGAGGCCCGATATGACCAGCGATTGGCGCAGTTACCCGTTCCAGTTGGTGCCCGGCGACAGCCACCTGGATTTCCCCGCCGCCGAGGGCGAGCACCCGGACCAGGAGTCCGACACGTGGTTCATCGCCGGGCAGCTCGATGCCGCCGAGGCCGGCCGGTCGTTTGCCTTCCTGACCATCTTCAACAAGAACCGGCCGGGCGGGACCGTGGTCGCCGATTTTTACACGATGGCGCTCTTCGATCTCGACACCGGCGATTACGGCACCTTCACTGACTACGACATGCCGCCGGCCAACCTGGAACCCGGGGCGCCGCGCAAGCTGAAACTGGCCCCGGGCCATCTCGACATCCACTACTCCAGCGCGGCCGGCACCGCGTCGTGGATCACCTGCCGCGACGGCGACGGGGAGCTGCTGCCCTACACGTATCGCGTCAGCCTGGTCGGCGAGGACCAGTCGGGTCGGCCCATGCGGCTGGACCTGGCCGTAACACCAACGCGCGCACCGACACCGGTGGGCGCGTCGACCTACAACGGAAAGATCTGCTGCTTCGGCCAGACCGAAACGTATTCGTATTTCCAGACCGGCATGGCCATGACGGGCACTCTGCGCTGGGGTGATCTCGTCCAGCAGGTCTCCGGCAGCAGCGGGCACATCGACCGGCAGTGGTTCCCGAAATACGCCGGCGGTGGAGGAACCGGGGGAGATCCGCGCGCCCGGTCCCACGAGTGGCGCACCATCAATTTCGACAACGGCGTGGACCTGAGCATCTGGCGACAGTTCGACCGCACCAATGACAATGCCTTGCAGCCGTTTACGGGCGTGACGACAAGCCATCCCGATCCGGGGGTGTCGCCGGAGTACGCCGAAGACGTCGAGGTGACGGTCAGCAGCTACGTGCGGTGGCCGGACGCGGTGCAGCCATTGGTGCGGCCGCAGGCCGCCGCCCGCTATATGCCCGACCGGCACCGGATCACCTGCCGCACCATGCAACTCGACGTCGTCGGCGAGCCGTTGGTGCCCGCCCCCGCGCACGGCCTCCCCATCGAATACATGGAGGGCCCGTACCGCTACCGCGGAACCCTGTGGGGCCAACCCGTGACCGGCTTCGCGTTCAACGAGCGCTCGCTGGCCCTGTACCGAGACTGGGAGCTGGCCGAGGTGCTGGCCACCACCGTCGCGAACATGGAATCCGCCGACCGAGACCTGCAGATGGCCGCGGGTCTGCTGTTGCAGCTGTTGGCCCGGGGACGCCGACAGGAAGCGGTCGGGCTGTTGACCACGGTGCGACCCGCGCAAAGCGACGCGCTGGCAACACTGTTGGACGACCTCGTTGCGGTGCTATCCGCCGAAGCGTCAACCGAGAGTGGCTGACCCGCCAAGCGCGCGGGCCCAGGCGTTGTGGCGATGCTGTAGGCCGGGTTCGTTGCGGCCGAACAACAGGTGATCGCTGGCGCCCGATTCGAGATTGGCCTGCAGGCTTTCGACCAGCCGGTAGTCCTCGTCGCGCACCGTGGCGTGGGCGTACTCGAACACGGCCTGCGCGCCGGCGGCCACCGATTCGTCGGAAAGGTCCAGTGGCGTCGAGTTCTGGTGCACGGTGACCGATCTCCCCGGCCGATCGCCGGGGTAGATCCGGAACAGCTCGCCGTTGGCGATGGTGACCGACAGCACGATGTTGGGGAACAGCGCGTAGATTATCACCATGTTCTGGAACGGATCCCACTGATCTTCGGGGACGTCGTCCAGCGCCAGGATCGTGTTGAGCGGGAAGATCAACCGGTGATGCGGTCCGAACGCGTCGAACACCGTGCAGTTGCTGCGGGCGATGGTGGCAAAGGTCTGCTGGTGCACGGTGGCGAAATGGTAGTTCTCCGAAAAGGTGTCGATCGCGAGCTTCCAATTGATCGGGCAGTCGAGCACCTTCTCACCCAATGGTGACCACCGCCCGATTCCCCACGAATCGAGCTCGTCGGCCAGGGGGCCCAGGTGTGCGGCGACATCCAGGCCGGCCCCGGGATCCAATGCGACCCAGAGGAAGCCGGCGAATTCAGCCGCCGGAAGTTCGGTCAGGCCATCGGCCCTGACGGTCACGGTGGTTTGGCGGCGACCCGCTTCGGCCGGCTTCGCCGCCCTTGCGATCGCTGCGCCGCTAAATCCCTCGCGGCCGGGCAGGCCGACCAGCCGGCCGGTGTTGTCGTACGTCCACGCGTGGTACGGACAGGTGAACCGCTTCGCAGTGCCGCAGCCCGTCGCCACCTGCGATTGACGGTGCAGGCAGACATTGTTGAACGCTTTGACCGATCCATCGGCCGTCCTGGTCAGCAGTATCGACCGGCCCATCACCGTCTTGGTGCAGTACGCGCCGGGGCCGGGCAGCTCCGAGACGTAACCGACCAACTGCGGGCTGGCCAGAACCATGGCCCGGTCCCGGTCGTGGCGCTCGGCCGACGTGTAGGCCCGCGCCTCGACGCGATGCTCGGTCGGGGCGAGATCGGTCGTCTTGTCGCGCGCCAACTTCAGGGCGCGGCGGGTGAGGTCGATGAGCTGGTCGCGTTCCATCTGCCCAGTACAGACCTTGCCACAGTTGTAAGGTCAAGGAGTGGCTGAGCAGTTGCTGATCGGCGACGTCACGGCCCTGACGGGGATCGCTTCCGGTCGCATCCGCCATTACGAGAAAATCGGTCTGCTGCGCGCCGAGCATCTGTCCAACGGCTATCGGGTCTTCGACGTGGAGCAGGTGCTCGACCTGCTGCGCATCGATCTGATGAGAAGTCTCGGCGTGAGCATCAATGACATCCAGCGCTTGATCGCGGGTGGGCGCACCACCTTGGCGGGTCTGCTCGACGAGCACCGGACGTTGTTGATGCGCCAGCGGGACCGGCTGGACCAGTTGATCGCGGCCATCGACCAATCCCGCGCAGCCTCCGATTGCCCCGACGACGACGTCAACGAGGACATCCTGCGCAGGCTGGCGACCACCCACCGCGACAGCATCGGGGTCATCGGGCGGCTCACGGCGCCGCTGTCCGCGCCCGTAGCCACCATGTATGCCGACCTGTTCGAGGAATGGGCCTTGCCGGTACCGGTCTTGTTCGGGCAGATGGTTCTGCCGCCGGCGGCCAGCACCCTGCTGGCCCAACTGGCCGAGACACCCGGACGCCAGGTGCTGTTCGACCGGTTGCGCAACCTTGCCGGCGACGTGGTCGGACTGGGCGACGACCGGGTGGCTGCAACGGACCTCGCGCAGAGCTGGATCGACCGGCAACTCGCCGACCCGCTGCCCGACGACGTGGTCAATGTGCTGCGGGGGGTGCAGCCGTCGTTGGAGCGTGATCCCGTGATCGTGCAGGGATTCCGGGCCTGGGCAGGATCGATCAACAAGGCGGCCGCCCACTTCCTCGACGAGGTCGCCCGCCAGACCGCTCGCCGCGGCCTGGAGGCCGTGAGCGTCATCGTGCTGCCCGCTGCGACGCGGAGCCAAACCAACGATGGGCCACTGTGATGCAGATGTGACCAGTGTGGTCAACGTGTCAGGTGGTGTTCCTGTCGTACTCTGACGCTTGTGTCATCGGTTTCGCGGCGTGACGTACTCAAATTGGCGGCCGCGGCCCCGGCCCTGATGGGCCTGGCCGTCGCCGGTGCGTCGCTGCGTCCCGCACCGGCGTCGGCGTCGCTCGGCACCTTGTTGGACTACGCCGCCGGGGTCATCCCGGCCAGCCAGATCAGGGCGGCCGGCGCCGTCGGGTCGATCAGGTACGTGTCGGACCGGCGCCCCGGCGGCAACTGGATGCTGGGTAAGCCGATCCAGGTCGCCGAGGCGCGCGACCTCAGCAGCAATGGGCTGAAGATCGTCTCGTGTTACCAGTACGGCAAGGGCAACACCGCCGACTGGCTCGGCGGAGCCAACGCCGGTCTCCAGCACGCGCAGCGCGGAATGCAGCTGCACGCCGCCGCGGGCGGCCCCGCCAACGCCCCGATCTACGCCTCGATCGACGATGACCCGTCCTACGACCAGTACAAACAGCAGATAGCCCCCTACCTGCGGTCCTGGGAGTCGGTGATCGGTCATCAGCGCACAGGTGTGTACGCCAATTCGAAGACCATCGACTGGGCGCTGCACGACGGTTTGGGCTCTTATTTCTGGCAGCACAACTGGGGCTCGCCCAAGGGGTTCGCGCACCCGGCCGCCCATTTGCATCAGGTCGAGATCGACAAACGCAGCGTCGGCGGGGTCGGAGTGGACATCAACGAGATCCTCAAGCCGCAATTCGGCCAGTGGGTCTAGCCGCCGCGCACCTTCACCCGGCATCCGCGGGCCGCGACTCTTAGAGATCCCAGCAAACACTCGTTCGCTCATTTTCCGGTGCGGCGGCCGGGAAGGCCGCGCGGACGACGCGACGGAAGCGTGCTCGACGCGACTTCACGGCTCGAAATTTTTACATAACGATTACATAACAAAACTGCTTTGATCAGGGCAGTTATAGCTACTCGACCGTAACCACCTGCATGCAGCAAGTTTGTTCGCGGCGCCCGCGCAGCGGATCAAACCCGGTGTTACCCACGACACGGTTACCCATGCGTAGAACTCGTCAGTAACCGATTACCACGCAAAACGGGGGTCCGTCCTTATGACACTCTTAGTACAGCCGATGCAGTCCGCCGCGCCGCTCAACCCACACTGGCGGCCAGCCGACAACGCACCGGTCAGACAGATTTTCGGTCGCGATTCGATGCGGAATCGACGGACTCTGTGAGTTCCTGTCCCCTTCGGACCGGCTGAACGCACCGATACGTAAGACGTACATGACGCATCGAGGGAGATAGAGACGTGACGATCCACGAGAGGCATGACTGGGGTCCCCCAGCGGAGCGAGGGGTGGGGTCCCCCAGCGAAGCGAGGGGAGTGTCCGCTGGGCGCGATCCGGACGGACCGCACACCGCCCATGCTCTGGTCGACCGTCTGACGGCCGGCGAGCCGTACGCCGTTGCGTTTGGCGGCCAGGGCAGCGCCTGGCTGGAAACCCTCGAAGAACTGGTGTCGTCTGCCGGCATCGAATCCGACCTGGCAACGCTGGCCGGTGAGGTGGAACTGCTGCTCGAGCCGGTCGCCAAGGAGTTGGTGGTGGTGCGTCCGATCGGTTTCGAGCCGCTCGCCTGGGTGCGCGCGCTGGCGGCCGAGGATCCGGTCCCATCGGACAAGCACCTGACGTCGGCCGCTGTCTCGATCCCCGGCGTGCTGCTCACCCAGATCGCGGCCGTGCGCGCGCTGGCCCGCCAAGGCATGGACCTGAAGGCCACCCCGCCGGTCGCCGTCGCCGGGCATTCGCAGGGGGTCCTCGCCGTCGAGGCGCTCAAGGCGGCGGGGGCCCGCGACGCCGAACTGCTGGCAATGGCCCAGCTCATCGGTGCAGCCGGGACGCTGGTCGCCCGCCGGCGCGGCATCTCGGTGCTCGGCGACCGCCCGCCCATGGTGTCGGTGACCAACGCCGACCCAGAACGCATCGGTCGACTGCTCGACGAGTTCGCGCAGGACGTTCGCACCGTGCTGCCGCCGGTGCTGTCCATCCGCAACGGCCGGCGCTCGGTTGTCATCACGGGCACTCCCGAACAGCTGTCCCGGTTCGAGCTCTACTGCCAGCAGATCTCGGAGAAGGAAGAGGCCGACCGCAAGAACAAGCTCCGCGGCGGGGACGTCTTCTCGCCGGTCTTCGATCCGGTGCAAGTGGAGGTCGGCTTCCACACGCCCCGGTTGGCCGACGGCATCGACATCGTCGGCGGCTGGGCCGAGAAGGTCGGTCTCGATGTCGCGCTGGCCCGCGAGCTGACCGAAGCGATCCTGGTGCGACGTGTCGACTGGGTCGAGGAGATCAGCCGTGTGCACGATGCCGGCGCCCGCTGGATTCTCGACCTGGGACCCGGCGACATCCTGACCCGGCTGACCGCGCCGGTCATCCGCGGCCTGGGCGTCGGCATCGTGCCCGCCGCGACCCGCGGGGGGCAGCGCAACCTCTTCACCGTCGGGGCCGTCCCCGAGGTGGCGCGGGCGTGGTCGACGTACGCCCCCACCCTCGTCCGACTTCCCGACGGCAGGGTCAAGCTGTCGACGAAGTTCACCCGGTTGACCGGACGCTCGCCGATCCTGCTGGCGGGCATGACCCCGACCACCGTCGACGCCAAGATCGTCGCCGCCGCGGCCAACGCCGGGCATTGGGCCGAGCTGGCCGGCGGCGGGCAGGTCACCGAGGAAATCTTCGCCGGTCGCGTGGCTGAGCTCTCCACGCTGCTCGAGCCGGGCCGCACCTATCAGTTCAACGCCCTGTTCCTCGACCCGTATCTGTGGAAGCTGCAGGTCGGTGGAAAGCGGTTGGTGCAGAAGGCGCGTCAGTCCGGCGCGGCGATCGACGGCCTGGTGATCAGTGCGGGCATCCCGGACCTCGAGGATGCCGTCGAGCTGATCGAGGAGTTGAACGGCGTCGGAATCAGTCACGTCGTGTTCAAGCCCGGCACGGTCGAGCAGATCCGCTCGGTCATCCGCATCGCGACCGAGGTGCCCACCAAGCCGGTGATCATGCACATCGAAGGTGGGCGCGCCGGTGGCCACCACTCCTGGGAAGACCTCGACGACCTGCTGCTGGCAACGTATTCGGAGCTGCGGTCGCGCCCCAATATCACCGTCTGCGTGGGCGGTGGCATCGGCACGCCCGAGCGGGCGGCCGAGTACCTGTCCGGGCGGTGGGCGCAGGCCTACGGCTTCCCGCCGATGCCCATCGACGGCATCCTGGTCGGCACCGCGGCGATGGCGACCAAGGAGGCCACCACGTCGCCCTCGGTCAAGCGGATGCTGGTCGAGACGCAAGGCACCGAAGAATGGGTCGGCGCCGGAAAAGCCGTGGGCGGCATGGCTTCCAGCCGCAGCCAGCTGGGCGCCGACATTCACGAGATCGACAACAGCGCTTCGCGGTGCGGTCGGCTTCTCGACGAGGTCGCCGGTGACGCGGAGGCCGTCGCCGAGCGTCGCGACGAGATCATCGCGGCGATGGCCAACACCGCCAAGCCGTACTTCGGCGACGTCGCCGACATGACGTACTTGCAGTGGTTGCAGCGCTACGTCGAGCTGACCATCGGTGCGGGCAACTCCACCGCCGACACCGCCGCACCGGGCAGCCCGTGGCTGGCCGACACCTGGCGCGACCGCTTCCAGCAGATGCTGCAGCGCGCCGAAGCCCGTTTGCACGCAAACGATTCCGGCCCGATCGAGACGCTGTTCGACGACCCCGCGCTGCTGGAAAGTCCCCAGCAGGCCATCGCGACGCTGCTCGCGCAATACCCCGATGCCGAGACCGTGCAACTGCACCCGGCCGACGTCCCGTTCTTCGTCACCCTGTGCAAGACGCTGGGTAAGCCGGTCAACTTCGTGCCGGTTATCGACAAGGACGTGCGGCGCTGGTGGCGCAGCGACTCGCTGTGGCAGGCGCACGATGCCCGCTACGACGCCGACCAGGTGTGCATCATCCCGGGCACCGCGGCCGTGGCCGGCATCACCCGGATGGACGAACCCGTCGGTGAGTTGCTGGACCGCTTCGAGCAGGCCGCCATCGATGAGGTGCTGTCTTCCGACGGGCAGCCCCGCGCCGTCGCGTCGCGTCGTCTGGGTCGCCCGGACGTGACCGGACCGCTTGCCGTCGTGCTGGACGCCCCGGACGTGCAGTGGGCCGGCCGCACCGCGACCAATCCGGTCCACCGGATCGCCGACCCCGGCGATTGGCTCGTGCACGAGGGGCCCGAAAGTCGCCGCGCCACACACTCGTTCACCGGCGCTCGCCTCGAGGTCGACGGTGATCGAGTGGTGCTGAGCATCCCGATCTCGGGCACCTGGATCGACATCCCGTTCACCCTGCCGGCCAACACCGTCGACGGTGGCACCCCCGTGGTGTCAACCGAGGACGCCGCCACCGCCATGCGCGCCGTGCTGGCGATCGCCGCCGGGGTCGACGGGCCGGAATTCCTGCCCGCGGTCGTCGACGGGACCGCCACCGTGACGGTGGACTGGGACCCCGAGCGGGTCGCCGACCACACCGGCGTCACGGCCACCTTCGGCGAGCCGCTGGCGCCCGGCCTCACCACCGTGCCCGACGCGCTGGTCGGCCTGTGCTGGCCCGCCGTGTTCGCGGCCATCGGCTCGGCGGTCACCGACGCCGGCGTCCCGGTCGTCGAGGGCCTGCTGAGCCTCGTGCACCTGGACCACGCCGCCCACGTGGTCGGCGCGCTGCCCAAGGTCCCGGCCGAATTGAGCGTCACCGCAACGGCTTCGCCAGCCATCGACACGGACATGGGCCGCGTCGTCCGTGTCTCGGTGACGATCGCCGACACCGACGGCGCGACGATCGCCATTCTCGATGAGCGGTTCGCGATCCTGGGACGCACCGGCGCGGCCGAGCTCACCGAGCCGGTGCGGGCCGGCGGCGCGGTGTCGGAGAACGCGACCGACACCCCGCGCCGCCGCCGCCGCGACGTCCGGTTGACCGCCCCGGTCGACATGCGACCGTTCGCCGTGGTGTCCGGTGACCACAACCCGATCCACACCGACCGGGCCGCCGCCCTGCTGGCCGGCCTGGAATCGCCCATCGTGCACGGCATGTGGTTGTCGGCTGCCGCGCAGCACGCGGTGACCGCGACCGACGGCCAGGCCCGGCCCCCGGCCCGGCTGGTCGGCTGGACCGCGCGGTTCCTGGGCATGGTGCGCCCCGGCGACGAAGTCGACTTCCGCATCGAGCGCGTCGGAATCGACCAGGGCGCAGAGGTTTTGGATGTCTCCGCCCGTATCGGGTCCGATCTGGTGATGTCGGCGACGGCCCGCCTGGCCTCCCCGCGCACGGTGTATGCCTTCCCCGGCCAGGGGATTCAGCACAAGGGCATGGGCATGGACGTTCGCGCCCGGTCGAAGGCGGCCCGCAAGGTGTGGGACAAAGCGGACAAGTTCACCCGCGACACGCTGGGTTTCTCGGTGCTGCACGTGGTGCGCGACAACCCGACCAGCATCATCGCCAGCGGCGTGCACTACAACCACCCCGAGGGCGTGCTGTACCTGACGCAGTTCACCCAGGTCGCGATGGCGACCGTGGCGGCGGCGCAGGTCGCCGAGATGCGTGAGCAGGGCGCGTTCGTCGAAGATGCCATCGCCTGCGGCCACTCCGTCGGGGAGTACACCGCGCTGGCCTGCGTCACCGGCATCTACGAGCTGGAAGCGCTGCTGGAGACGGTGTTTCATCGCGGCTCCAAGATGCATGACATCGTCCCGCGCGACGAGCTGGGCCGCTCCAACTACCGGCTGGCGGCGATCCGGCCCTCGCAGATCGACCTGCCGGACAACGAGGTGCCCGCATTCGTCGCCGAAATCGCTGAGCGCACGGGTGAATTCCTGGAGATCGTGAACTTCAACCTGCGCGGTTCGCAGTATGCGATCGCCGGCACGGTCCGCGGTCTGGAGGAGCTGGAAGCCGAGGTGGAGCGCCGTCGCGAGCTCACCGGCGGCAAGCGCTCGTTCATCCTGGTGCCCGGCATCGACGTGCCGTTCCACTCGCGGGTGCTGCGCGTCGGGGTGGCCGAATTCCGCCGCTCGCTGGAACGCGTCATGCCGCGGGACAAAAACCCCGACGTCATCATCGGGCGCTACATCCCCAACCTGGTGCCACGTCCGTTCACCCTGGACCGCGATTTCATCCAGGAGATCCGTGACCTGGTGCCCGCCGAGCCGCTCGACGAGATCCTCGCCGACTACGACACCTGGCTCGCCGAGCGCCGAAACGACATGGCCCGCATCGTCTTGATCGAGCTGCTGGCATGGCAGTTCGCCAGCCCGGTGCGCTGGATCGAGACCCAGGACCTGCTGTTCACCGAGGAGGCCGCGGGCGGCCTGGGCGTGGAGCGGTTCGTCGAAATCGGCGTGAAGTCGGCACCGACCGTCGCCGGACTGGCCACCAACACCCTCAAGCTGCCCGAATATGCCCACAGCACAGTGGAAGTGCTCAATGCCGAGCGCGACGCCGCGGTGCTGTTCGCCACCGACACCGACCCCGAGCCCGAGGCGGACGAGGGGGATTCCGACGCGGCCGCGTCGGACGTCGGGCCCAACCCCAATGTCGCGCCGGTCGTCGCTGCCGCTCCGGCGGCAGCTCCGACCGGCGCTCCGAGACCCGACGACATCGGGTTCGACGCCGCCGACGCCACCCTGGCGTTGATCGCGCTCTCGGCCAAGATGCGCATCGACCAAATCGAGGAGCTGGACTCCATCGAGTCCATCACCGACGGTGCCTCGTCGCGGCGCAACCAGCTGCTGGTGGACCTCGGTTCGGAGTTGAACCTGGGCGCGATCGACGGCGCCGCCGAGGCCGACCTGGCGGGGCTGCGGTCGCAGGTGACCAAGCTGGCGCGCACCTACAAGCCTTTCGGCCCAGTGCTTTCCGACGCGATCAACGACCAGTTGCGCACGGTGCTGGGGCCCTCGGGCAAGCGACCGGGCGCGATCGCCGAGCGGGTCAAGAAGACGTGGGAGCTCGGCGAGGGTTGGGCCAAACACGTCACGGTCGAAGTGGCCCTGGGGACCCGCGAGGGCACCAGCGTTCGCGGCGGCGCCATGGGCCACCTGCACGAGGGTGCGCTGGCCGACGCCGCCTCGGTCGACAAGGTCATCGACGCCGCGGTCACGTTCGTTGCCGCGCGCCGCGGCATCTCGGTGGCGCTGCCGTCGTCGGGCGGCGGCGGCGGTGCGACCGTCGACGCGGCCGCGTTGAGCGAATTCACCGAGCAGATCACCGGTCGCGACGGCGTGCTCGCTTCGGCGGCCCGCCTGATCCTGGGCCAGTTGGGCCACGACGACCCGGTCAGCGCGTCACCGGCGAGCACCGACGCCGAGCTCATCGACCTGGTCACCGCCGAGCTCGGCGCGGACTGGCCGCGTCTGGTCGCGCCCGCCTTCGACGCCAAGAAGGCCGTGGTATTCGACGACCGGTGGGCCAGCGCCCGTGAGGACCTGGTCAAGCTCTGGCTGACCGACGAGGGTGACGTCGACGCCCAGTGGAAGAGTCTGTCCGAAAGGTTCGAGGGCGCAGGCCATGTCGTCGCGACCCAGGCCACCTGGTGGCAGGGCAAATCCCTGGCCGCCGGCCGCCAGATCCACGCGTCGCTGTACGGCCGCATCGCGGCCGGCGCCGAGAACCCGGATCCCGGCCCGTACAGCAACGAAGTTGCCGTGGTGACAGGCGCTTCGAAGGGTTCGATCGCGGCGTCGGTCGTCGCGCGACTGCTCGACGGCGGAGCCACCGTCATTGCCACGACGTCGAAGCTCGACGACGAGCGGCTGGCCTTCTACCGCGGGCTTTACCGCGACCACGCCCGGTACGGCGCTTCGCTCTGGGTCGTCGCCGCCAATATGGCGTCCTACTCCGATATCGATGCGCTGGTCGAATGGATCGGTACGGAACAGACCGAAAGCCTTGGGCCGCAATCGATTCACATCAAGGACGCGCAGACTCCCACGCTGCTCTTCCCCTTCGCGGCGCCTCGTGTCGCGGGCGACCTGTCGGAGGCCGGTTCGCGCTCCGAGATGGAGATGAAGGTTCTGCTGTGGGCGGTGCAGCGGTTGATCGGCGGCCTGTCCAAGATCGGCGCCGAGCGCGACATCGCGTCGCGGCTGCACGTGGTGTTGCCCGGCTCGCCCAACCGCGGAATGTTCGGCGGTGACGGCGCGTACGGCGAGGCCAAGTCGGCTTTGGACGCGCTGGTGAGCCGTTGGCACGCCGAGACCTCCTGGGCCGCCCGGGTCAGCCTGGCGCACGCGTTGATCGGCTGGACCCGCGGTACCGGGCTGATGGGCCACAACGACGCCATCGTCGAGGCCGTCGAGGAGGCCGGTGTCACCACCTACTCCACCGACGAGATGGCGGCCATGCTGCTGGACCTCTGCGACGTCGAGTCCAAGGTCGCGGCGGCCGGTGCGCCGATCAAGGCGGACCTGACAGGCGGCCTCGCCGAGGCCAACCTCGACATGACCGAGCTGGCCGCCAAAGCGCGCGAGCAGGCCACGTCGGGCGAGCTGGCCACGGACGACGCGCCGGCCGAAGGCACCATCGCCGCGCTGCCGTCGCCGCCGCGCGGCTTCACCCCCGTGCCGCCCCCGGAATGGGACGACCTGGACGTCGACCCGGCCGACCTGGTGGTGATCGTCGGTGGCGCCGAGATCGGCCCGTACGGTTCGTCGCGCACCCGCTTCGAGATGGAGGTCGACAACGAACTGTCGGCGGCGGGCGTCCTGGAACTGGCCTGGACCACCGGACTCATCCGCTGGGAGGACGACCCGCAACCGGGTTGGTACGACACGGAATCCGGCGACCTGGTGGACGAAGCCGAGCTGGTCGAGCGCTACCACGACACCGTGGTCGAGCGGGTGGGCATCCGCGAGTTCGTCGATGACGGCGCTATCGACCCCGACCACGCGTCGCCGTTGCTGGTGTCGGTGTTCCTGGACAAGGACTTCACCTTCGTGGTCTCGTCGGAGGCCGACGCTCGCGGGTTCGTCGAGTTCGACCCGGAGCACACGGTCATTCGTCCGGTCCCGGACTCGAGCGACTGGCAGGTCACGCGCAAGGCGGGCACCGAGATTCGCGTGCCGCGCAAGACGAAGCTGTCGCGAGTCGTCGGGGCGCAGATTCCCACCGGGTTCGACCCGACCGTCTACGGCATCAGCCAGGACATGGCCAGCTCCACCGACCGTGTGGCGCTGTGGAACATCGTCGCGACCGTCGACGCGTTCTTGTCTTCGGGATTCACCCCGACCGAGTTGATGCGGTGGGTGCACCCGGGCCTGGTGGCCAGCACCCAGGGCACCGGTATGGGCGGGATGACGTCGATGCAGACCATGTATCACGGCAACCTGCTCGGCCGGAACAAGCCGAACGACATCCTGCAGGAGGTGCTGCCGAATGTCGTTGCCGCGCATGTCATTCAGAGCTACGTGGGTAGCTATGGCGCGATGATCCACCCGGTAGGTGCGTGCGCGACCGCGGCGGTGTCGGTCGAGGAGGGCGTCGACAAGATCCGCCTCGGCAAGGCCGAACTGGTCGTTGCCGGTGGATTCGACGACCTGACGCTGGAAGCGATCATCGGCTTCGGTGACATGGCGGCCACGGCCGACACTTCCATGATGCGGGGCCGGGGCATTCATGACTCGAAGTTCTCCCGGCCCAACGACCGGCGCCGGCTCGGCTTCGTCGAGGCGCAGGGCGGCGGCACCATCCTGCTCGCGCGCGGCGACCTGGCCCTCAAGATGGGCCTGCCCGTGCTGGCCGTAGTGGCCTACGCGCAATCGTTCGCGGACGGCGTGCACACCTCGATCCCGGCCCCGGGTCTGGGCGCGTTGGGCGCCGGCCGCGGGGGCAAGGAGTCGGCGCTGGCGCGCTCGCTGGCCAAGCTCGGCGTCGGGGCCGACGACATCGCGGTGATCTCCAAGCACGACACGTCCACGCTGGCCAACGATCCCAACGAGACCGAACTGCACGAGCGCCTGGCGGACTCGTTGGGCCGCTCCGAGGGCGCCCCGCTGTTCGTGGTGTCGCAGAAGAGCCTCACCGGCCACGCCAAGGGCGGCGCCGCGGTGTTCCAGATGATGGGCCTGTGTCAGATGCTGCGCGACGGGGTGATCCCGCCCAACCGCAGCCTGGATTGCGTCGACGACGAACTGGCCGGATCGGCCCACTTCGTGTGGGTGCGGGAGACACTGCGGCTCGGCGAGAAGTTCCCGCTCAAAGCCGGGATGCTGACCAGCCTCGGGTTCGGCCACGTGTCCGGGCTGGTGGCGCTGGTGCACCCGCAGGCGTTCATCGCGGCGTTGGACGCCGACCAGCGCGCTGACTACCAGCGGCGCGCGGAGGCGCGGCTGCTGGCCGGTCAGCGCCGGTTGGCCTCGGCCATCGCCGGCGGCGCGCCGATGTACGAGCGGCCGGCGGACCGTCGCTTCGATCACGACGCACCCGAGAAGCGCCAAGAGGCGGCGATGCTGCTGAACCCGGCGTCGCGGCTCGGTGAGGGCGAGGCCTACGAGGTCTCCGCCGGATGACGCCGACTACCGTCCGTTAGCCTGGCGACCCATGGGAATTGTCGGTGTGGGGATCGATGTCGTCTCCATCCCTGATTTCGCCGAGCAGGTCGACCAGCCGGGAACCGTCTTCTCCGAGACGTTCACACCGGGTGAGCGCCGCGACGCCTCGGACAAGAGCTCGTCGGCGGCCCGGCACCTGGCCGCGCGGTGGGCGGCGAAGGAGGCGGTGATCAAGGCCTGGTCGGGATCCCGCTTCGCGCAACGACCCGTGCTGCCGGAGGACATCCACCGCGACATCGAGGTGGTCACCGACATGTGGGGGCGGCCCCGGGTGCGGCTGAGCGGCGACATCGCCAAACATCTGGCCGACGTGACGATTCACGTGTCGCTGACACACGAAGGGGACACCGCCGCCGCGGTGGCAATCCTGGAGACGACCTGAGCGTCGCCGGGCGTCACGCCAGCCTGACCGTCGACTTCCGGTGTCACGCCAGCGTGTCTCCCGCAAGTGGGGGTGCCCCCAGCTCGGCGATCGACGACTAGCCTCGACGCCATGAGTGATCTTGTCGAGCGCGTCCGCGAGGTATTGCCGTCGGTGCGCCGCGACCTCGAGGACTTGATGCGCATCGAATCGGTGTGGGCCGACCCCGGCCGCCGCGACGAGGTGCACCGCAGCGCGCGTGCGGTAGCGGACCTGTTGTCGCAGGCCGGTTTTGGCGATGTGGAAATCGTCAGCGAGGATGGTGCACCGGCCGTCATCGCGCGGTATCCCGCGCCCCCGGGCGCACCGACCGTGCTGCTCTACGCCCACCACGACGTGCAGCCGGAAGGCGATGCCGGCCAGTGGGTGTCGCCGCCGTTCGAGCCCACCGAACGCGGCGGCCGGCTTTACGGGCGAGGCAGCGCCGACGACAAGGCCGGCATCGCAACGCATTTGGCGGCGTTCAGGGCGCACGGCGGCCAACCGCCGGTCGGTGTGACCGTGTTCGTCGAGGGCGAGGAGGAATCCGGCTCGCCGTCGCTGGGCCGGTTACTGGCCGCCCACCGCGATGCGCTGGCTGCCGACGTGATCGTCATCGCCGACTCGGACAACTGGAGCACCGACGTTCCGGCGCTGACGGTTTCGCTGCGGGGCCTGGTCGACTGCATGGTCGAGGTCGCCACGCTCGACCACGGTCTGCACTCCGGCCTGTGGGGCGGGGTGGTACCCGACGCGTTGAGCGTGCTGGTGCGACTGCTGGCGAGCCTGCACGACGACGACGGCAACGTCGCCGTCGCCGGCCTGCACGAAAGTACCGCCGCCGCCGTGGATTATCCGCCCGAGCGGGTCCGTGCCGACTCCGGGCTGCTGGACGGGGTGTCCGAGATCGGCTCGGGCTCGGTGCCGCAGCGGCTGTGGGCCAAGCCCGCGATCACCGTGATCGGTATCGACACCACGCCCATCGGCAAGGCGTCGAACACGCTGATCCCGCGGGCCCGCGCGAAAATCAGCATGCGTGTCGCGCCGGGCGGCGACGCCGGGGCGCACCTGGACGCGTTAACCGCTCACCTGCAACAACATGCCCCCTGGGGCGCACGGGTGACCGTCACCCGCGGCGACATCGGGGAGCCCTACGCCGTCGACGCCAGCGGCCCGGTATACGACGCCGCGCGCGCGGCGTTCCGGCAGGCGTGGGGAACCGAGCCCATCGACATGGGCATGGGCGGCTCCATTCCATTCATCGCCGAATTCGCCGACGCGTTCCCGCAGGCCAAGATCCTGGTCACCGGCGTCGAGGACCCGGGCACCCAGGCGCACAGCGTCAACGAGAGCCTGCACCTGGGGGTGCTGGAACGCGCCGCGGTCGCCGAGGCGCTGCTGCTGGCCAACCTGGGCTGACCGGAGCGGACGTTTCACGGCCAGGGGAAGCCGGGGGCCGGAGGGGGCACTTGCGCCGGGTCAGCCTCCGCGAAGTGATACACCGGGCCCGACGGGCCGTTCTCAACGGTAACGGCGAACCAGTGGCATACGCTCAGGTCGAAGCCTGGTGGTATCGGAACGGTGTATCCCCATTTCTGGCCTGGGCAGTAGTGCCAATAGGACGGGCCGGCCTGCGCGGGAGCGGCCAAGCCCATCGCGGCCGCCGCTGCGCCGCCGGAAAGCATCATCGCCGCGATGATCCGACCCAGGGGGCGGGGTGCATTCATCGAAGGAGCCCTTTCGTTGCCAAGCGCGCCGTACGTCACGGCGAACCGCTTGCGAAATTCTTGGCGTTCGCTTGCGGCTACCGATCCCAACCGCAGGTGCCGCGAACGGAGAATGCATATCGAGATCGGTCGTCTCGACGCATACTGCTTCTGTACGCCACTCGTCCGCAGGAGAGGCCACGGTGACTACGGAAGACACCCAGACCGGCATCAAGCGAACCAAGGCCGGCAAGAGCAACCGTTACCACTTTGATCGCCACACCCCCGAGTACCGTCAACGATTCATTGAGATCACCGAGGACATGCACGCCAGGTGCCCGTTGGCGTGGACCGACACCTACGACGGGCATTGGGTGGCCGCGGGCAACCGCGAAGTGTTCGAGCTAGCCCGCTGCCCGCACGTGTCCAACGACCACGATGTCACGGGCGGAGGCACCGGCTACAAGGGCATCACGATTCCCGCGCTGTCGCAGGGCACCGGCGTCCGTGCCGGCATGCTGGAGATGGACGAACCCGATCACAGCGTCTACCGCAGCATCCTCAACCCCTACCTGTCGCCGGCGGCCGTCAAGCGCTGGAAGCCGTTCGTCGACGAGATCGTGCGGGCGAGCATCGACGAGAAAATCGAAGTCGGGCGCATCGACTTTGTCGACGATCTCGCGAACGTCGTGCCCGCCGTCCTGACTCTGGCGATCATGGGCGTTCCCCTGAAAAAGTGGCAGCTGTATTGCGAGCCGGCCCACGCCAACGTCTACACCCCCGCCGATTCCCCGGATGCGCCAAGGGTTTTGGAGCAGACGATGGCGATGGTGGCGGACCTGTTCAACCACCTCCTCGAGATCCGCGAGAACCCACGCCCGGGCATAGTGGACGCGTTGGCAAGACTGCAGATCGACGGCCAGCCCGCCCCCGACGCCGAACTGCTCGGAATGCTCAGCTTGATCATCGGCGGGGGTTTCGACACGACGACCGCGCTGACCGCGCACGCGCTCGAATGGCTGGGCGAAAATCCCGAACAGCGCGAACTGCTGAGACGGGCATCGGAAACGCTGCTCGACTCGGCGACCGAGGAATTCCTCCGCTACTTCACGCCCGCTCCCGGCGACGGACGCACGATCGCCGCCGATCTCGAGATAGCGGGCACGCGGTTCAAGGAGGGCGATCGCCTGTGGCTGTCCTGGGCGATGGCCAACCGCGACCCGTCAGTGTTTCCCGATCCGAATCGGTTGGACCTCGGCCGTAAGAACAACCGCCACTTCAGCTTCGGGCTCGGCATCCACCGCTGCATCGGCTCCAATCTCGCGCGGGTCGTGTTCAAGTCGATGCTGACGGCGGTGCTCGACCGGATGCCGGACTACCGCTGCGACCCCGAGGGCACCGTGCACTATCCGACGATCGGCGTGATACAGGGCATGCAGCACCTTCCGGCCACCTTCACGCCCGGCAGGCGTCGTGGACCCGGGATCGACGAGACGCTGGACAAGCTGCAGCGCGTCTGCGACGGACAGGGAATTGCTCGACCCATCACCGAGTACAAGGAAGACGCCGTCATCGGCTAGACGTCGAGGTCGCGCCGCAGCTTGGCGAAGTGGCCGGTGGTCTGCTGGGCGACCAGCCCGGACGGGAAGGGCCGGGCGTGGTTGCGGTGAGTCGGTTTCGAGTCAGGCGTTGAGCAGATCGTCCGTGACGCGCCCACCCGACTGCCTTGGTGTGATCCACTTTGCGAGATCGAATCCTTGCCGGGTCGCTTCGGCGAGATTGGCCGCTTCCGTGGCGTGGTCGATGTGGGGTTCGCGGGCCAGAAGCCACAGGTATTTGCGGTCGGGCGTACCGACAAGGGCAACCGTGTAGGCGTCATCGATCTTCAGAACCCAGTAGTCACCTCTCGTGAAGGGAATCCACCGCAGAAACTGAGGAAGGAACGACACCTGCAACCGACCGGCCTGGCCGTTCACCCGGGTTGCACGACCGATCGCCTGCGACGGTCTGCCGGCCTTGTCGATGCACCGGTTGTCGACACGCACGCTCCCGTCGCCCTCGGGCGTGTACTCCGCGGTGATATCCGAGGCGTCGGCGTCCTCCCATCTGAGCGGGAGCCTGCCGATCTCATACCACAGGCCGCTGTAACGGCTGAGGTCGAGAGATCCGACGGAAGTGACATCGGACTGTTGACTCATCGTGGCATCCTCCCTCGTTGCGCACGGGGCTACCACGGTTGAAAGGCAGCAGCCGGCGCCAAGCCGACCTTGCTCGGCAGACAGCGCGACCTATTCGGCGGGCGTGTCGTCGATCTGCTTCTTCAACGTCTCGCTCGCGCTGCCGACGACGCTTCGGATGAACTCGTACTGCGTCTTGACGAGCTTGTCGGCCATCTCGAGGGCGGCGTCGATGATGGTATTGCGTCTCGACGGCTGGTCGTCGCTGTGCCCGGGCAACGATTCATCGACAGCGCCAACGAACTTGCGCACGGCATCGATGGCGGTCCGTTGTCCGGATTCGACCGACTTGAGCACTTCGTCGGACAGGCCCGCTACCCGTTCCGTCAGTTCCGACGCTCGTTCGGCCGCCGTCTTCTTCTCGGTAACTTCTGCCATGATCGCCCCTCAGGAATGGCTGCAAGAGTCAGTGTCGAATGACTTGGCACCAAGAATGCCCCCACATCTCGGCCGTCCATAGGGCCGATGGTCCTTTTCCGCCTGCTCTGCGAATCGCCCCCAGGAAACGATTGTGATGTCGCGGTTGAAGCCGCCGCCACTACGAGGCGCTGAGCAGTTTTTGGATGAATGATGTTGTGTGTGCGGCCTTGACGTTGTACTGCGCGACGGCGATCTTGCCTTTCTCGTCCACCACGAAGGTCGAGCGGATGACGCCCTGCACGGTCCGGCCGTACATCTGCTTCTCGCCGTAGGCGCCCCAGGCCGTCAACACCTTGCGGTCGGGGTCCGACAGCAGCGGGAACGTCAACTTCTCGGCGTCGCGGAACTTGGCCAGCTTCTCCGGCTTGTCGGGGGAGATGCCGATGACGTCGAGGCCGGCGTCGCTGAGTTCGTGCAGGTTGTCCCGGAAGCCCCAGGCCTGCTTGGTGCAGCCGGGCGTCGAGGCCGCGGGGTAGAAGTACACGATGACGCGACGTCCCTTGTAGTCGGACAGCGACACTTTGTTGCCGTCGGCGTCGGGCAGGCTGAACGCGGGCGCTTTGTCGCCCGGCGCAAGCCGCGTGATCTCGGCCAATTCTGGGCCCCTTTCTGTTCACCGGAGCGTTGGGGTTATCACCAGCTGATCTAGGGTAGTGCGTCAGGTGCATCAGGCCGACTGGGAGGACAGACACGTGGCGGACCGGGACCCCGAGGCGATCAAGCGGGACATCGACGTCGCCCGCGACCAGCTGGCGGCTACCGTCGACACGCTCGCCGTGCGGGCCAACCCGCGCCGCCTCGCCGACGACCTGAAGGCGAAGGTGGTGGATTTCGTCAAGAAGCCCGCGGTGACGGTGTCGCTGGCCGGCGTCGGTGTCCTCGTCGTCGTGGTCGTGGTGCACCGGGTGCGCAACCGCTGACACGTCACGCCATGCCGGCACCCGTGCCGCTCTGCACGTGCACCGGAATGTCGTCGGCCCAGGGCTGCGTCGTGACCATGTCGTCGACGTCGACGTAGCCGCGCTCGAATTCGCCGGTGGCCGCGTCGACCAGCCGGTATTCCTGCCGCTGGATGTGGATGGGCTGCGCGTCGAGAATCACCACCCGCACGTCTCCGGGCTGGAAATCGCAGCGCTGCTGTAGCGCCTCGATGAGGCATTCGTTGTGCATGTGCCCGTCGCCGAAGTTCCAGCCGAGCACCATCGAGCACAGGACCTCGCCTTCGCACAGGTTGTAGTCGTCCTCGTCGTAGCCCGCCAGCGCGCGGTGCACCAGGGTGAACAGCGCGCGACCGTGGGTGTTCATACCGCGGAACGCCATCGCCAGGTGCAGGGGAACGAGGGTGTCTTCTTTGGAGCCGTAGAGGCGCTCGAGCTGCAGGTGTTGCATCGGCCCGAGCGCGCGGGAGCCGGTACGGAACTTCTCGTCGACCGACGGCTTGACGCACCACACCGTGGTGTCCCAGTTGCCCGCGTAGTAGCGCATGCCCGGCAGGAAGGACACCTTGCGCGGGTAGAGGTTTCCGACGACGACGACGCCGGCGATGACCACGAACAGGATCGCCACCGGTACCGGGTTGGCCAGGTCGGACAACCCGAGGCCGGCGTGCGCGACGAACAGCGACAGCACCCCGAAGATCATGAACACGTTCCACTCCAGCGGCACACCCATCGGGAACGCGAGCAGGATGTTCAAGTGGAAGACGATCATCACGAACGCGGCGATGGCCGTCGGCCAGCCACCGTGGGAGAACAGCAGCGCCAGCGGCACCAGGCCTTCCACGGCGGTGGCGAAGTGGGCGATGAAACCCGCCAATGCGCTGGGCCGTAGGTCGTCCGGATAGCGCTTGAACATCGACCGCTTGAGCGGGCCGGACGGGATGAAGGGGTTGTTGGCCAGCATCGTCGAGATCACGAACGGGAAGTGCCGGTTGAGTTTTGAGGTGGCGGCCCCCAGCCAGATCACCATGAAGACCACCTTGGCCCCGATGATGGAGTCGGCCCCGGCGAAGAGAAAGACGAGCGCTAGCGGCGCATAGACCTCGCCGCGAGCGGCCAGGAAGATGACCTTGTCGCGCAGGCCGGCGACGGCCAGGACCGCCAGGATCGCCACGGTGTGCCAGGGCGCCAACACGCCAATCTCGGTGTGCAGGGCGGGGATTGGGCCGGTGCCGTCGGACACCAGGGCGACGGCGAGCAACACCAGCAGCGCGGCGTAGAGCACCGCGTCGAACGGGCTGCGGACGCTGCCCTTGGTCAGCGGCACCCGATCGGGCCACGGCGGCAACCGGATGGTGCCGGGCCGCAGCCAGTACAGGATGGAGCCCATCGGCGGGAAGTAGCGGCCGGCCAGTGGCCCGAAGCAGCATCCCAGGCCGACGACTTCGAACAGCATCGTGTACAGCACGGCCTTTTCGAACACGATCGGTTCCGACCACCAGGCGGCCACGCCGGTGAAGCTGCCGATGCCCGTGGTGCACCACCCGAACACCCAGCCGCCCAGGATGTACAGCGCGATCTTCACGCCGTACATCACATGCATCATCAGCGGGGTGCCGAACCCGTTCTCGGCGATGTGGCGCACCATCGGCACGATCCGCTCGGCGCGGCTCTGCTTGCTCCATTCGGCCACGTCGACGACGGGCAGATTCGGCTGGATGAACCCCATTGCGGCTCCTTCGATGCGGCTCGTTCCGTGGGTGCCGGCGGCGCCTATGGCGCCAACCGGTGTCAGCAAAAGTACCTGGAGGAACAGCTACGGCGCGTGCATACGACGTCAAGAATTCATCGCGTTCCTCGAGCTGCCCGTTGCTTTCGGTTCGTCGCCTCCCATGTCGCGTGTCCCTGCTTGCGGCTCGTACTGCCCTGCTCTTGCAGTCTGGCCCAAACCAACTGCGGCGCAGCCATCTCAAGCGCAGCGACCTCTTGATACACCGCCCTGGGCGCGACATCAGCCGGTCGAATTGATAAGCGCACGAGCCGGTTTGGGCGACGCGGTCGGCGGCCGCGGCTCAATCTCTACGCATCCGGCCGGCATAGGTGGCAAACGACGTGGCACGGGCGAGGCTATGAGCTGCAACTTCCCCTGGCGAGCTCGGGTTGCGCCCAGTCGCTGCGGGCCGGGGCAGGCAGGCGCCCAACCGGAACAATCTGGGGAAGGCGTACACCGGACTTTGATCGTTTTCACAGCTTACTGGTGGCTAGCACGCAAGTCTCGTCTTGTACAGTCCTGCCACTGTGGGGCATGGGAGCGCTCTCAAGACTCGACGACGACAATCGGCCGTCGCAGCCATCACCGCGCTGAGCGTGTTCATAGCGTTGATCGCGGGGTCGTCTCTGCGCCCACAACTCGCGGCGGGTTCGCTCCCGTTGCCCGCGGCGTGGACTCATGAATCCCAAAGCGCCCGAGCGCATGCCGGCCAGGTGCGGCCTGGTGCGGCCACGGTCGGCAGTCGCGTGCACCATGGCGTGTCACCGGGCTCGACACCGACGAATAAAAAGCCGTTCCACAGCACATGGATGACGCGGGACCGGCCCGTCAGCTGGCCTTGCCTGTCGCCGCAATCTGGTTGGTTGCCTCTGCCGACTTCTTTTGCCGCGCCTCAGTTTCCGCCATGCTGCGCAAACCGGGCTGTGCGCACGATCGCTCCCGACGGCCCAGACATCTTGGCCCAGTGCTGCGTCACCCGTTGCTGAGAGTTCGGATCCAAACTTTTCGTGCCGTCTGAAGAGGCCCATAAGGCCAACGCGCACAACAACTTGCTCTGATACCGCGTCCCCGTGCGGCTAACGCAATCACAGGGGTTGCGGCCGTGCTGATAACCCCGTGGGTGTTGCGGCTCAGGCCGTTCGGTCAAACATAGCGACGCCCTGAGCGTCGGCCATTTCCCGTCCTTGAGGAATAGTCATGTCTGTAGGCACAAGTCCGCCTTCTCCTGCGCGCCGGGCGAGGTGGTGATGAAGTCATCTGCGCAAGAGCGCAATCCGTGGGATAGCCACTCCGGCGGTCTGCTCGACGTAAGCCGGCCGCAAAGGTTCCACCTACCGCGGCTCGAGCATTCCACATTGCCGATGGCCGCCGACCGAGGTGTCGGATGGAAGACGTTGCGAGACGCGGGGCCGGTCGTGTACATGAACGGCGCCTATTATCTGACCCGTCGCGAGGACGTGCTCGCGGCGCTCTCCCAACCAAATCTCTTCTCAGCGCATTTGGCGCTTCAACCTCCGGGCAGCCCGGTGCCGGTGCTGCCGTCGGCGTTCGACCCGCCCGAGCACACCCGCTACCGCAAAATTCTGCAACCGCACTTCAGCCCACACGCGATGACCAAATCTCGGCCCGTCATGGAGCGCCACGCCGTTGACATGATCGCCAACATCGCGGGCCGTGGCCAATGCGAGGCGATGGCAGATTTTGCGCGGCTCTATCCGTACCAGGTGTTCATGGAGCTCTACGGGCTTCCGGTGGAAGACCGCGATCGCGTGATCGGCTGGAAAGACGCCGCCGTCGACGGCCGGCCCGGCGGGCACGATCTGCTGGGGTACTTCACCGACGCCATTCAGCAGCGCCGGCAGAACCCCGGCTCGGACATGCTGTCGCAAGTGATGAGCGGACCCGGCGAACTGACTGACCTCGAGTTACTCGGCATGAGCCACCTGCTGGTTTTGTCCGGTCTGGACACCGTGGCCGCGGCGATCGGGTTCTCGCTGTTCGAACTGGCGCGCAGACCGCAGCTGCGCAGAACGCTTCGGGACGAACCGGCGCGGGTCAAGGATTTCATTGAAGAGATCGTCCGACTCGAGCCGGCAGCTCCGTTGGCGGCGCGGGTTACCACCGACTTCGTCAACGTGGGCGGCATGACACTCCCGCCAGGCACACCGGTCCGGCTGTGCACGGCCGCGATCAACCGCGACGGCAGCGACGAGACGTCGACTGACGACTTGGTGATGGACGGAAAGGTGCACCGACACTGGGGATTCGGCGGCGGACCCCACCGCTGCATTGGTTCCCACATGGCGCGCATAGAACTCACGATTGTCGTCGTCGAGTGGCTCAAACAGATTCCCGACTTCGAAGTGCCGCAGAGATATATCCCGGAGATCAAGTTCCCCTCGAAGAGTTTTGCACTCAAGTCGCTACCGTTGAGCTGGGCTGACTCGGCCTCGTATGGGTCGAGCGGTGGTTAGGGCTTCATCCGTGACCTTTGGCGCTTTTATTAAGGACCCAAGCCACTAGGAGGTAGGCCCCTGTCCTCTTACGTTGACCGGATGAAGCGTGTTCTCATCGAGCACTTCGGTGGACCAGAGGTCGTGAGCGTCGTGGAGGACGATGACCCCCACCCGGTTGAGGGGCAAGTTCGCGTCCGGGTGCTGGCCTCCGGTGTGTCACTCAGCGATGCTCAGATGCGCGCCGGCACGTATCTGGGTGGTCCCAAACCACCGTTCACGCCCGGCTACGAGCTCGTCGGCGTCATCGATCAGCTCGGACCCGGCTGTTCGAGGCTCCGAGTAGGCGACCGTGTCGGCGTGCTCACGCAGTGGGGCGCAAACGCAGAACTAGTCTGCGTACCGGAGCAGTACGCGGTCGTGGTGCCCGAGGAGCTCGATCCCGCAGAGGTCGTGAGCCTGGTCTTCACCTACATGACCGCCTACCAGATGCTTCATCGCGCTGCGCAGGCGAAAAACGGCGAGTCGGTGTTGGTACATGGCGCGGCCGGCAGGGTTGGCACCGCGGTGCTCGAGCTGGCCGTCCTGGCCGGACTGCGGGTTTACGGGACAGCTTCAGCCAGCGACCGAGCCGCGGTCGAGCGGCTCGGCGGTGTTCCGATCGACTACCGCAGCGAGGACTTCCTGGTGCGCCTTCGTCACCTGACTGATGACGGTGTGGACATCGCGCTGGATCCCTTCGGTGGCGCGATGGCGCTTCGCTCTTTCCGCGCGCTGCGTCCCGGCGGACGGCTCGTCATTTATGGCCGCCAAAACACGATTGCGGACGGGCGCAAGAACTGGCCGGCAGTCTTTGAGTGGTACACGGGCACCGCCGTCGTCGCACTGTGGAGCCTGGTTTCGCCGCACCGGCGAGTACTTGCCTACCGCGTCCAGAAGCTCCGGATCCACCATCAGGACTGGTTCGAGGAGGACTTCGGCGTGCTTCTCGAATTCCTGCGGGCCGACAAGATTCATCCGGTGGTCGCCGAGCGCCTGCCACTCGCCGAGGCGCGCCGAGCCCACGAAATGCTCGATCGCGCGGCAGCGAGGGGAAAACTTGTGCTTGTGGCCTAGGACCGACGAGGACAATGGCTGATGGCATCTGCCCCTCTTGGTCATACTCGGTATCTGCCCATCACCGAGCACGGTTTTATCGGCGACCTGCATACCGTCGCGCTTGTGGGCACCGACGGGACCATCGACTAATATTGCTGTCCGCGGTTCGACTCGCCGAGTGTTTTCGCGGGCATCCTCGATGCCAATCGCGGTGGCTTCTTCCGCATTTCGCCAGATTGTGACGGCTGGAGTTCCAAACAGCTCTACCTGCCGGATACCAATGTCCTGATCACTCGCTTCCTAATGGCGGACGGAGTGGGGGAAGTACAAGACTTCATGCCGCCACCTCGTAGCGGCGGGGTGCATCGTCAACACATGGTCCGCCGCGTAGTTGCCGTCCGGGGCCGAATGCGCTTCGTTGTCGACGTTGCCCCGCGCTTCGACTACGGACGTGCAAGCCACAAAGTCGAATTAACTCCGCACGGCGCGCTCTTCCGGTCCCACAAGCTGGAGCTGGGCCTATCCGCGCACTGCCCGCTAGAGATCTTCGAGGGTCGCGATGTACAGGCCCGCATCGTCCTTCAAGCTGGGCAGACGGTCACATTCGTGCTTGACCGCCTTGAGCACGGCCAGCAGCCGTTGAACTATTCCGATGCTGACGTCGCCGCTGACCTCGATGTCACCGTGGCATTCTGGCGCGGCTGGCTGCGCCGCTCAACCTATAGTGGGCGCTGGCGCGAGATGGTGCATCGCTCGGCACTGACACTAAAACTGCTCACCTATGCGCCGACCGGCGCAATTGTCGCCGCTCCCACCACCAGCCTGCCGGAACAGCTTGGCGGTGAACGCAATTGGGACTACCGCTGCACGTGGATGCGCGACGCCGCCTTCACGCTCTACGCACTGCTCAAAATCGGTTTCACGGATGAGGCCCGGGCATTCCTAGAGTGGCTCCAAGCCCGGATTCGTCAAGCGGCAGAAGGTGAATCCGGCCCGCTGCGGATCATGTACGGCATCGACGGTCGCGAAGAACTGCCCGAGGAGTGCTTACTACACCTTGAGGGCTACATGGGTTCAGCGCCGGTGCGGATCGGCAACGCCGCGGCCAACCAGCTGCAACTGGATGTCTACGGCGAGCTGGTGGACGCTCTCTACCTTTGCAACAAGAATGGCCTACTTATCTATCACGATGGCTGGATGCAGATCGCCCGCAGCCTCGAGTGGCTGATAGATCATTGGGACCGACCCGATGAGGGGATCTGGGAATCTCGCGGCGGTCGCAAGGAATACACGTACTCCCGGCTGATGACCTGGGTCGCGATCGAGCGGGCAATTCGAATCGCGCGTCAGCGCGGCTTGCCAGCCGACATCGCGCGTTGGAGCGCAGTGCGGGACAGCATCTATTACCAGATCATGGACCGCGGTTGGAACACCGCACGACGGGCATTTGTCCAGCACTACGACAGTGACGTGCTTGACGCGTCGCTGCTACTGATGCCGTTGTGCAAGTTCATCGCGCCGACGGATCCCCGTTGGATCTGCACGCTTGACGCCATCACCGCAGAGCTGATCTCCCACAGCCTCGTTTACCGCTACAACGTCCAAGCATCACCGGACGGGCTCGCCGGCACGGAAGCCACGTTCTCGATGTGCTCCTTCTGGTGGGTGGAAGCCCTCGCCCGAGCCGGCCGGCTCAATGACGCGCGCTTGGCATTCGAGAAGATGCTCACCTATGCCAACCATCTCGGGCTGTACTCCGAGGAAATCGGGCCGAGAGGCGAGCAACTCGGCAACTTCCCGCAAGCCTTAACGCACCTAGCCTTGATTAGCGCCGCTTACAACTTAGACCGCCAGCTCGGATGACCGCGGCTTGATCATCGTCGGGACGGGTCAGGTTGCTCGCCGCCGATGGAAGGATGCCCGAAACGAGCTTTACCTGCGGTAATGTCTGAGTGCGCCGTCAGGGTTTCGAACCCCGGACCCGCTGATTAAGAGTCAGCTGCTCTACCAACTGAGCTAACGGCGCTTTCGACGGTCGAGACCGCGTACGCGAGAATAACAGGCGTCTTGCCGCGGAGTGAAATCTCGCAATCCCCTCCAGCATAGACACGGAGGAGGGATGGTCAGCCTCCGCCCGGACTGACCTGTTGCTGTCGATCACGAAATGGCCTGCAGCGCAGCGTGCTCAGAACAGCGTCCCGCAGTACGGTGCCCGGTCGGTGCTGAAGGCGGCATCCAAGTCGTGTATCGCACCCGGCCGCAGTTCTTCGATACGGCCCGCTCGCAGGAGTTCGGAGGCGCTGTGCGCGCCCATGTAAATCGTGGCCAAGTCGGCCAGGCCGATCTTGACGTCGGTGGGCCCGTCATGCGGCGTGCATTTCCCCACGCCGTCGCGGGCCTGGAGCAGGAACCGGCCGCCCGCCAGGCCCAGCGGGTCGTCGACTTCCAGCGCGATCTCGATATCGGCGACGTAGGCGCGGGCGCCGAGCACCTCAGGCACATCGTTGATCCGCGCCCACAGGAAGTCGTTGACACCGGTGGTCTCCGCTGCCCGCGGGTCGGTGAGCTTGAGCGGCAGCGGGTCGTCGACCGGCACGTCGATCTCGACGGTGTTGAACATCTCCAAGACCAACAACGTCTGCAGCAGCTGGCTGTGAGCCTCGTCCGTGATGGGGCAGAAGTCCTCGACCACCACGGTTCCCAACGGGGGCCGGTACCCGTGATTCGAGTCACCGACGACGCGGTATGTCAGGAAGCCGTCCGGATGGATCGTGTAATTCAACGCGGTTCCGTTTCCGCGCTGCGTCGGCCGGTCCTCCAAGTAGTCCGCCCACCATGCGTCGTCGCGGTCGACCGCGCCCGTCGTTGTGGCGCACCAACGGTCGTAGATCTCTGGCAGAAGGCTTTTCGCTTCGTCAGCGCCGATCTCGCGAGCCCGCATCTCGCCCGGTTTGGTTCGCAACTTCGCGAAGCGGCGGTCAATGGAGTAACTGCGAAGATAGCTCGCCACGCCTGCGCCGAAGCCGTCGTACATCGCGGTCTGGGTCGGCGCCCCGAAGACAATCGGATAGCCGCGTTCGATGAGGATCCCCAGCCCCTGGGCACTGAGCTGTCCCCACACCCCCTTGCCCTGATGCGTTGACGCGACCGCGATCATCGTCAACCACGCGGCGCGCAATCTGGTGTCACCCGGCACCGTCAGCTGCGTGGGGTAGATGATGGACGACCCCACCAGGAATGACCGTTGCGGGTCGGAGAAGTCCTCGGCCACCAGCATGTTTTCGACGTCGACGCGGCGTTTCCACGCTTCGATATCGCGCTGGTCAATGGGATCGCCGAAAGTGCGTGCCTGATTCGCGAAAACCGCGGGCAGGTCATCTTCCGTGGGATGTCTCATTTTGATGGCGTTGTCCGTCGAGTTCATCGTCATCCAATCCGCTTATAGCTCAACTCAAACGACGCTCGCACAGCGAATGGCATACCCCATGCGCCCCTTTCCGATACCCGAGTGCTGGATTGCCAAACGTCGCCGGCGCTCCGGTCAATGCCCAGCAGGTGGGTTAGTCGGCCTCGTTCGGGTATAGGGGTACGGGCGGGCGTTAGGGATGAAGGGACAAGGATGCTGCAAGCACTCACCCGACTTGCCATCGCCGCGCCGCGGCGCATCATCGCGGTCGCCGCCTTGGTGCTGGTCGGGTCCGCGGTCTTCGGTCTCCCGGTGATCAACAGCCTGTCGGGCGGAGGCTTTCAGGACCCGACGTCGGAGTCCGCACGCGCGACAAATGTGCTTCGCGACAAGTTCAACCAAACCGATCAGCAAATGCTGATCGTGGTGACCGCACCGGCCGGCGTCCAAAGCAATCGGGCGCGCCAGGTCGGCACCGACATCGTCGACCACCTGCAACGATCGCCGTGGGTGCTGAACGTGTCCTCGGCGTGGACGTCGCCGCCGCAGGCCGCCGCCCAGCTGGTGAGCAAGGACAAGAAGTCCGGGATGGTGGTGGCCGGCCTGAAGGGCGGGGAGAACGACGCGCAGAAGTACGCCAGCCAGCTCACCGACCAATTGGTGCACGACCGCGACGGTGTGACCGTCCGCGCCGGGGGCATGGCCGTGGCGTATGCGCAGATCAATGACCAGAACGAGCGCGATCTGCTGATGATGGAGTCCATTGCGATCCCGCTGAGCTTCGCGGTGCTGGTCTGGGTCTTGGGCGGCGTGGTCGCGGCGGCGCTGCCGATCGTGCTGGGCACCCTCGCCATCGTCTGCACCATGTCGGTGTTGCGGCTGATCACCTTCGCGACCGACGTGTCGACGTACGCACTGGACCTGAGCATCGCGATGGGACTTGCCCTGGCGATCGACTACAACCTGCTGATCATCAGTCGCTTCCGCGAGGAGTTGGCGCGCAGCGGGGACCGAGATCGGGCGTTGGTGCGCACCATGGCCACCGCGGGCCGGACGGTGCTGTTCTCCGCCACCACCGTGGGGTTGTCGATGGCGGTGATGGCGGTGTTCCCGATGGCGTTCTTGAAGTCGTCGGCGTACACCATCGTCGCCACCGCGGCGATCGTCGCGATCGCGTCGGTCGTCGTCACCCCGGCCGCGATCGCGCTGCTGGGCCCCCGGCTGGACTCGCTGGACGGCCGCCGGGTGCTGAATCGCATCCTGCATGGGCAACTTTCGTTCCGTGATCATGCGCACAAGCCGCTCGAGCAGCAGTTCTGGTACCGGTCGACTCGGTACGTGTTGCGCCACGCCCTGCCGGTCGGCCTGAGCGTCGTTGCGTTGATGCTGTTGCTGGGGGTTCCATTCCTGGGAGTGAAGTGGGGCTTTCCCGACGAGCGCGTGTTGCCTAGGTCGGCGTCGGCCCGCCAGGTCGCCGACATGTTGGACAACGATTTTGCCAACGGATTCGGTACCGGGGTCACGGTCGTCGTACCCGACGCCCGCGGTGTGACCCCCGCCGACCTGGACCGCTACGCCGCCGAGCTGTCGCGCGTGCGCGATGTGTCGGCGGTCAGCGCGCCGACGGGGACATTTGTCGCCGGGAACCGGGCGGGCCCGCCCGCCGCACCCGCCGGCGCCGCCAACGGCAGCGCGTTCTTCTCGGTGACCAGCAGCGCGCCGCTCTATTCGGAAGCCTCGAACACGCAGCTGGACCAACTGCACAAGGTCCCCGGACCGGCCGGGCGGTCGGTGCAGATGACCGGGCTGGCGCAGATCAACCGCGACAGCGTCGACGCAATCACCAAGCGGCTGCCGATCGTGTTCGGGCTGATCGCTCTCATCACCTTCGCGCTGTTGTTCCTGCTGACCGGCAGTGCGGTGCTGCCACTGCAGGCGCTGGTGTGTAACTTGCTGTCGCTCACGGCCGCATTCGGGGCCATGGTGTGGATCTTCCAAGACGGCAATTTGGGCGCGCTGGGGACCACTCCCAACGGGACTTTGAACGCCAACATCCCGGTGCTGTTGTTCTGCATCGCCTTCGGGCTGGCCATGGATTACGAGGTGTTCCTGGTGTCGCGGATCCACGAGTACTGGCTGGCGTCGCAAGCAATCCAGGAGACGCCGCCGACCGCGGCCGAGGCGCGTGCGGCCACGGACGAAAGCACGGCCCTGGGCATCGCCGGCATCGGGCGCGTCGTCACCACCGCGGCGCTGGTGATGTCGATTTCGTTCGCCGCGTTGATACCCGCGCACGTCTCGTTCATGCGGATGCTCGGTCTCGGCCTGACGCTGGCCGTGCTGGCCGACGCCACGCTGGTGCGGATGGTCCTGGTGCCCGCGTTCATCCACCTGCTCGGCCGGTGGACCTGGTGGGCGCCCAAACCGTTGGAGTGGCTGCGGGAACGGTCCGCGACCGGCGAAGACGCGGCCGCCGCGGTGGGGCAGCGCCGCTGGCGCGCCGACGTGCCCGAACCGCAGCGGCCCTCGATCCGGAGGTGGCCCACCAAAGCCGCGACGTACCGTGGCTAGCGGGTCGGATGCTGTTGTGGCGCAACGGTATTCGCACCGTTCGGCATCGACGGAGGAACCGTGATGGCCAAGACGGAAATCGCCGCCCTGCTCGCGCTGACTTCTGCGCTGTGCGTCGCGATCGGCGACGTGCTGCAGCAGCGAGCGGCCCACTGCATCGAGGACCGGGCGGTGGGGCACGTCGAACTATTCGCCAGCCTGCTGCGAAACCGGCGCTGGTGGTGCGGCGCGCTGCTGCTCGCGGCCAGCGTCGGGTTGCAGGCCGCCGCGCTGGGCCAGGGTTCGGTTCTGCTGGTGCAGGCGCTGCTCATGTTCTCGCTGCTGTTCGCGCTGCCGATCAATGCCAGGTTGTATCACCGCACCGTGACGGTCACCGAGTGGATGTGGGCCGGCTTGCTCACCGCGGCGGTGACGATGATTGTCGTTGTCGGCAACCCGCAGGCGGGTCACGCTTCCGCGCCGCTTCGAACCTGGGCCGTCGTGGCCGTCGTGCTGGGGCCCCTACTGGTCGCCTGCATCGTGGCCGGCCGGATCTGGGGCGGCGCCGCGGCCGCGGTGCTGTTCGCCCTCGTGTCCGGTTCACTGTGGGGAATCTTCGCGGTGCTCGCCAAGGAGGTCGTCGCCCGGCTCGGCGAGGGCGGATGGGCGGTGATCCAGACCCCGGAGCTCTACGCCGCCATCCTGGTCATCGTGGGAGGCGTGGTGTGGAGCCAGTCGGCGTTCCGCGCGGGACCCCTGACGGCGTCGATGCCCACCCTGGAGGTGTCGCAGCCGGTCGTGGGGGCGGTGCTCGGGGTCGTTGTGCTCGACGAGACGCTGAACGCGGGTCCCGCCGGGATGATCGCCCTGGCGGTCGCCGTCCTGGTGACGGCGGCGGCCATCGTCAAGCTCGCGCGGGTAGAGGCGGTCGCGACCCGTGATCGGGTCGAGGCCGAACTCCACGCCAGGGTCGACCAACCGGCCTGAACGGGCCCTCCAGCCGGCCTCGCGTGACACCTGATCACGGACCTGTCAAGGGCGGCATGCGCGCGCCCCAAAAGCCATTACAATTCATGCACTGTTTCTGGTCAGCGGTGACCAACTACATCGGATTTTACGGAAGGTCACTCGATGACGCCTTTGCGCAAACGACGATTGTGGCTGGCTGCTGCGATCGCTTCGGTTGCTGTATTCGGCGTCGCCTGCGGTGGCGGCAACACCGCGGCACCGCAGAAGGTCATCTTCGACAAGGGCACTCCATTTGCCGATCTGCTCGTCCCGAAGCTCACCGCCTCGGTGACCGACGGCGCCGTCGGCGTCACCGTCGATTCGCCGGTGACAGTGAGCGTCGCGGACGGTGTTCTCGCATCGGTCACCATGGTCAACGAGAACGGGCGGTCGATCAGCGGCCAACTCAGCCCCGACGGGCTGCGCTGGTCGACCACCGAGCAGCTCGGCTACAACCGGCGCTACACGCTGAGCGCCAAAGCGCTGGGCATGGGTGGCGCGGCGAGCCGGCAGATGACCTTCCAGACCAGCTCACCGGCCCACCTGACAATGCCGTACGTCAACCCGGGCGACGGCGAGGTGGTAGGCGTCGGTGAGCCGGTGGCGATCCGCTTCGACGAGAACATCGCCAACCGCGCCGCGGCGCAGAAGGCCATCACGATCACCACCAACCCGCCCGTGGAGGGTGCGTTCTACTGGCTCAACAATCGTGAAGTGCGTTGGCGCCCGGAGCATTTCTGGAAATCGGGCACCACCGTCGATGTGGCGGTCAACACCTACGGCGTGGACCTGGGTGACGGAATGTTCGGCGAGGACAGCGTCAAGACCCACTTCACCATTGGCGACGAGGTCATTTCGACGGCCGACGACACCACCAAGACGGTGACCGTGCGCGTCAACGGCGAAGTGGTCAAGACGATGCCGACGTCGATGGGTAAGGACAGCACGCCGACTGCCAACGGGTTCTACATCATCGGCGGCCGGTTCAAGCACATCATCATGGATTCCTCGACGTACGGCGTTCCGGTCAACTCGCCCAACGGATATCGCACCGAGGTCGACTGGGCCACCCAGATGTCCTACAGCGGCGTGTTCGTGCACTCCGCACCCTGGTCGGTCGGCGCCCAGGGGCACACCAACACCAGCCACGGGTGCCTGAACGTGAGCCCCAGCAATGCGGAGTGGTTCTACGACCACAGCAAGAGCGGCGACATCGTCGAGGTCATCAACACCGTGGGGCCGACGCTGCCGGGCACCGAGGGGCTGGGTGACTGGAACGTCCCATGGCCGCAGTGGAAAGCGGGCAACGCCAACACCTGACCCGCGGTCAGTCCACTTTCTTCCAGTCCGCGCAGTTCCTGGTCATGAACGCGCGATCGGTCGGGAAGATCTGCACCACCTGTGGACCGTCGTTGACGGCGTTGTCGATGATGTCGCCGGTGTCCAGGCTCCGCGGCCTCGCCCAGTACCAGGCGCACGGGGGTGCATCCGGCGATGATTCGGCGGCACGGCCCGCTGTCCTCCCGTTGCGGATGCGATCGCGTGGCGCGGGCCGGTACGGACCCGGGGGTCGGGAAGCGGCAACGCCTTCCGACCGATTGGGGTGGCTGACGGGACTCGAACCCGCGACACCCAGGATCACAACCTGGTGCTCTACCAGCTGAACTACAGCCACCATCGCCGCCAGCTGATACCGATAGCGGTGAACGAGCGGCGACGTCGATACTAGCCGGTCGGTGGCTCGGGGACCGAATCGATTGGTCCCGGTGTGGCCTGTCCGCCGTCCAGATCGGTCACCACGGCCTCGATCTCGCTGGTCGACGGCCCCGGTGGGGAGACGAACGCGGTCCGGCGGTAGAACTTCAGCTCGCGGATCGATTCGTGAATGTCCGCCAGCGCCCGGTGGGTGAGCCCCTTGACCGGCTGGCCGAAATAAATCCGCGGATACCAGCGCCGGCACAACTCTTTGATCGAGCTCACATCGATCATCCGGTAGTGCAGAAACGAGTCCAACGCGGGCATGTCGCGGGCGATGAACGCACGATCGGTGGCGATGGAATTGCCCGCCAGCGGCGCCGTCTTGGGTTGCTTGACGTGCTTGCCGATGTAGTCGAGCACCATGGCCTCGGCGGTCGCCAGATCGACGGTGGACGCCCGCACCTCGTCGATCAACCCTGAACGCGAGTGCATTTCGGTGACGACCTCGATCATCGACGACAGAGCCGCATCGTCGGCGTGGATCACCACGTCGACGCCGTCGCCCAGAACGTTCAATTCGGCGTCGGTGACCAGGGCCGCGATCTCGATCAACTTGTCCGAGCCGAGGTCCAGCCCGGTCATCTCGCAGTCGATCCACACCAACTCGTCTCGCACAGCGCTCACACTAGGCCCATGTGGCGCTCAAGTTGCCCGTCGCCCCAAACTCGGCCGGAGAAGTAGTGTGAGCGTTGCCGGACCGCATGCCGAACCACTGGAGAACAGGGGGGCGCAGCACGATGAGCACCGAATCAGCGGAGACACCCGCACGCCGGATCGCCGACGGCTATGCCGTCGCCGGTAAGGCACTCGAATTGGGCACGGTCGTCGTCGACGGCGCGGCCGACCCGACGGCACAGATTCGCATCCCGCTCTCCACGATCAACCGGCACGGTCTGGTGGCCGGCGCGACCGGAACCGGCAAAACCAAGACGCTGCAGCTGATCGCCGAACAACTCAGCGCGGCCGGCGTTGCGGTGATGATGGCCGACGTCAAGGGTGACCTCTCGGGGTTGGCCCGGCCGGGCGAGGGCAACGACAAGACCGCCGCCCGGGCCAAAGACACCGGCGACGACTGGGCGGCGACCGCATTCCCGGTCGAGTTCCTGTCGCTGGGCACCGGCGGAGTGGGCGTACCGGTCCGCGCAACCGTGGCCAGCTTCGGTCCGGTTCTGCTGTCGAAAGTGTTGGGGCTCAATGCCACCCAAGAGTCGACGCTGGGACTGATCTTCCACTGGGCCAAGGAGAACAATCGTCCGCTGGTGACGCTGGACGATCTGCGCGGCGTCATCAGCCACCTGGCCGGCGAGGAAGGGAAGGCCGACCTGAAAGACCTGGGCGGGGTGTCGTCGACGACGGCGGGCGTCATCCTGCGGGCGTTGGTGAATTTGGGCGGTGAGGGCGGGGACACCTTCTTCGGCGAGCCGAAGCTTGACCCCAACGATCTGCTGCGCGCCGACGGCCAGGGCCGCGGCACCATTTCGTTGCTGGAGTTCAGCGGTCAGTCGTTGCGTCCGGTCATCTTCTCCACCTTCCTGATGTGGCTGCTGACCGATCTGTTCGCGGTGCTGCCCGAGGTCGGTGACATCGACAAGCCCAAGCTCGTCTTCTTCTTCGACGAGGCGCACCTGTTGTTCGCCGACGCCTCCAAGGCCTTTCTCGAACAGGTCGAACAGACGGTCAAGCTGATTCGCTCCAAGGGCGTCGGGGTGTTCTTCTGCACCCAGCTACCCACCGACGTGCCCAATGACGTGCTCTCCCAGCTGGGTGCCCGCATCCAGCACGCGCTGCGGGCATTCACCCCGGACGATCAGAAGGCACTGAGCAAGACGGTCCGCACGTATCCGAAAACCGATGTCTACGACCTGGAGTCGGCGTTGACGTCGCTGGGAATCGGCGAGGCCGTTGTCACTGTCCTTTCGGAGAAGGGCGCACCCACACCGGTCGCCTGGACCCGGATGCGGGTGCCTCGCTCGCTGATGGCCTCGATCGGCGACGACGCGATCGCGCAAGCGGCGAAAAACAGTCCACTGCAGGCGAAGTACGGCCAGACCGTTCAACAACCGGCGCGGCCTGAGCCCGGCCCGCAAGCCCAGCCCGGTGCGCAGCCTCCGCAAGTCCAGTCCGACTACCCACCAGTCCCGGCGAACGAGCCGCCGTCGCCGATGCCGCAGCCGGCGGAGCCCAAAGGGCCCGGCTTGTTAGAAAGGCTGTGGCACGATCGGGAAGTGCAAAGCGCGGTGAACACCGGGATCCGCGAACTTATCCGAGTCAAGTTCGGCAACGGCCGTCGCCGCCGGAAGTAAGGGCTAGCTGCCGCCTAGCTTCTTGTAGAAGCTGCCCACGATCGGCGCGACAATGGCGCGCGGCGCGTAACCGCTCGCCACCGACATCGCCTTGGACGTCAAACCAGGGACGACGCGCATCTTGTTGCGCGCCAACGCATCCAGCGACACCCGGGCGGTGTGCTCGGTGGAGATCCACAGGAAGTCCGGCACCAGCCGTTCCACCAGCGACCGTTCGGCGTCGTCGGGGAGGTCGGTGCGCACCGGTCCCGGCGCCAGCAGTGTGACGTGCACGCCAGAGTTGCGCAGTTCACCGCGCAGCGATTCGCTGAAGGTGTTCGCGAACGCCTTGGTGGCCGCATAGGTTGCGTTGTAGGGAATCGGCGAATTGCCCGCCGCCGAACCGGAAATCAGGATGCCGCCGGCCTTGCGCTCGACCATGCCCGGCAGCACCGCCAACGTAAGGTCGTGCACGCCCAGCACATTCAATTGCAGCTGGGCTTTCTCGGTCGCCGGGTCCAGTGTCGCCACCGGGCCAAAGGTCGCGGTGCCGGCGTTGGCGCACAGGACCGAGATCGGCCGGGCGGCCAGTTCGTCGCACAGTTTCGCCCGCTCCCCGGGATCGGCCAGGTCGGCCGGCCGCACCTCGACCGCGACGCGGTATTTGTCGCTCAGGCGGGCAGCGAGCTCATTGAGCAGGTCTTCGCGTCGTGCGGTGACGATCAGGCTGTGTCCGCGCGCGGCCAGTTCGGTGGCCAGCGCTTCGCCGATGTTCTGCGAAGCTCCGGTCACAACGGCACGCGCGTCTGGGCTGGGCGCGGGGATCGGCATGAGCCAATCGTAGACAGCCGCCGCGGTGAAGCCGGGCGCGGCGGGTCGGCTGCCGAACGCGTGCGGCACGCGGTGTGCGAAACACATAGAGTGCCGGGCATGGGCCAGCCGTCGTCGCGTTCTCTCACGCCCGTGCCATCCCGGGTGGTGGCGTGGGCGCTTTGGGACTGCGGCTCCACCGGCCTGAACGCGATCGTGGCGACCTTCGTCTTCGCGGTCTACCTGACCAGCAGCGTGGGTGTGGGGATATCCGGTGGCACCACGCCGGCGAGTTGGCTAGGACGCGCCGCGGCCATTGCCGGGCTGACCGTTGCGCTGCTGGCGCCGGCAGTCGGCGTCTGGGTGGAGTCCCCGCATCGCAGGCGGGTGGCCCTGGGCGTGTTGACCGCCCTGGCCGTCGCGCTGACGTGCGGGATGTTCTTCATCCATGACCGACCCGGTTACCTATGGGCCGGGCTGGTTCTGATGGGCGCGACGGCGGCCTGCGGTGATCTGGCGAGCGTCCCGTATAACGCCATGCTGCGCCAACTTTCGACGCCCCAGACCGCCGGCCGGATCTCGGGGTTGGGCTGGGCGGCCGGCTACGTCGGTAGCGTCCTGCTCCTGCTCGTGGTCTACAGCGGGTTCATTTCCGGGAAGGGCTCCGGGCCGGATGCGACGCGCGGGCTGTTCCGGGCGCCTCTGCACGACGGCCTCTACGTCCGGGAGGCGATGCTTGTCGCGGCGGCATGGCTGGCGATTTTCGCCCTGCCACTGCTGTTCGTCGCCCACCGGCTCCCCGACTCGGCCGAGGTGCACGAGCCGACGAGCATGCTCGGCGGCTACCGCAAGCTGTGGACGGAGGTCTCCGCCGAATGGCGGCGCGACCGCAACCTGGTCTACTTCCTGTTCGCCAGCGCGCTTTTCCGGGATGGCCTGGCGGCGATCTTCGCCTTCGGCGCCGTGCTCGGCGTCAACGTGTACGGCATCTCGCAAGGCGACGTGCTCATCTTCGGTGTGGTGGCCAGCGTCGTGGCGGCGGTGGGCGCGGTGCTGGGTGGGTTCGTCGATCACCGGATCGGGTCGAAACCCGTCATCGTCGGGTCGCTCGCGGCGATCGTCGTCCTGGGGATCACCCTGATGCTGCTGTCCGGCTCGGTGGCCTTCTGGATATGCGGGCTGCTGCTGTGCATGTTCATCGGGCCGTCGCAGTCGTCCTCGCGCGCCCTGCTGCTGCAGATGGCGAAGCACGGCAGGGAAGGGGTCGCGTTCGGCCTGTACACGATGACCGGGCGGGCGGTGGCGTTCGTCGCGCCCTGGCTGTTCTCCGTATTCGTGGACATATTCGGCGCCGTGCGCGCCGGACTGGGCGGCATCTCGCTGGTGCTGATCGCCGGGCTGCTGGCCATGCTGGCGGTCCGGGTTCCGGCGCGCGGTGCCCTCGTGGCCGAACCGTCGTAGCGCGTCTAGCCCCGGGCGTCGCAGATGGTCAGGCCCACACCGACACGCTTGCTCATCTGAGTGCCGTTCACGGTGACCGAGCAGGTGACGTTGTGACCGATGTTGACGATCGTGACGTTGGCCGGGTGCGCCGCCGACTTGGCGAGGCTGACCTCTTTAGTCCAGGGCAGCTCGACGTTGAATTCCGTTTGGATCAGGCCCCCGGTGTCGATGTACATGATGCTGATCGCGCGGCCTTCGCCGGCCACGCTGTAGACGATGTCCTGCAGGGCGGCAGGGCCGGTCGACTCGGTGGGCGTCGGCGATCCGCCGGTCGGCGGCACCGGAGCGGGGATGCGCGGCGTTGACGTGCGCGTCGAGGGGCTCGGCAGTGTGGGAGTGGTCTCCGGCATGGCGGGCAGCGGCGGGACCGCGGTTTGAGTCTTGATCGCGTCGTTCACCAACACCAGAGCAATGACCAAGGCGACCACCAGCAGCACGGCCGCGCCGGCGACGATCCACAGCCATCGCGGCGGTGGGGTGGGGCCGCCGGATTGCGGGGGAGCCGACCCCTGCTGCGGCGGTTGTCCCGACGGAGGAAGCTCCTGCTGCCAGTACGCCGGCAGTTGCTTGGTCGCGTTGACATCGTTCGTGCTGGGCGACCACGGCGGGGCTTGCCCGCCATAGGCGGGCGCGTAGGGCGTCTGATCGGCGTATGCCGGGTCAGCGGGCTGCGGGTACCAGGGGCCCTGCGACCCCGATCCCGGCAAAGAGGCACTGAACCGATCGGTGGGACGTGAATCGTTCATGTCCACCTCATAGCTTGCAGAGTACCTGCGTCGGGCGCTCGGTCGGCGAATCACCTCACCGTTGGCGGCTCAGGGACACTCGTTCCCCGCGGCGAGCGCGGCGACCGTCATCGCCCGCATGACGGCACGGGACCGTGCGGCGCGGGCGGACTTGCTGCGCGAGGCGTCGGCGGATTTCATGCTGTGCGGCGTCGAATTGAGCAAGCCGAACACCGCGTGGGCGGTCAGCCGCGCATCGGCCTCGGCGAGGTCGGGGTTGAGTTCGCGCAGCACCCCGACCCAGACCTCAACATATTGGCGTTGGGCCTTGCGTACCTGCTTCTCGGCCGCCGCGGGCAGATATGCGAGGTCGCGGTCCTGGATGCGGATCAGGTCCGGTTCACCCAGCGCGAAGTCCAGGTGAAAGTCGATGAGGCCGTCCAGCGTCGCTTCCGCGTCGCCGCAGTTGCGGGCCCGCACGTCGCGGGCCCCGGCGAGCAGCCGGGCGCTGATGCCCACCAGCAATTCGACCAGCAGCGACTCCTTGTTGGGAAAGTGCCGGTAGATCGCCGGACCGCTGACACCCGCGGCGGCGCCGATGTCTTCCAGCCGCACGGCCAGAAAGCCGCGCTCGGCGAACAGCCGCTCGGCGGCCGACAGCAGCTGCAGGCGACGGTCGGATTTCAACTGGCTGCGTCGATTTGGAGCGTCGGCGAGGCTGGCCTGGCCGTGGGAGGCGGACGTTGTGATGATGAACCCCCGTCCAGTTGGTTAATCGCCACTAACTTAGCACGAGTTATTCACGATTAACCTGCGGCTAACCTGCGTCGAGGGACCGCGACGCCCGGTGCCGCCGTCCCTGGACCAGCGGGATCGACGATGGTATTCTCGCCCTGAGTTAATGGGGATTAACTCAATCACCCCGCCCGACGGCAAGGAGGCTGCTGCGGCGATGGACAAGGTGGTGGCGACGGCCGCGGAGGCGGTCGCCGACATAACCGACGGGTCGTCCCTGGCGGTCGGAGGCTTCGGGTTCTGTGGCATCCCCGAGGCTTTGATCGCTGCGCTGGTGGCCACCGGGGTGCGTGACCTGGAGACCGTGTCCAACAACTGCGGTGGAAACGGTGTCGGGCTGGTTCACCTGTTGCGGCACAAGCGGATTCGCAGAGCTGTCGCCTCGTACGTCGGTGACAACAAGGAGTTCGCCCGCCAGTTCCTCGCCGGTGAACTCGAGGTGGAGCTCACCGCACAGGGCACGCTGGCGGAGCGGCTGCGTGCCGGCGGGATGGGGATCCCGGCCTTCTACACCCCGGCGGGGGTGGGCACCCCGGTCGCCGACGGTGGGCTCCCCTGGCGCTACGACGCCTCGGGCGCGGTGGCCGTCGTGTCGCCGCCGAAGGAGACCCGCGAGTTCGACGGTGTCACCTACGTTCTGGAACGGGCGATCCGCACCGACTTCGCGCTCGTGCACGCCTGGAAGGGCGACCGGCAGGGCAACCTCGTCTACCGCCGGGCCGCCGCCAACTTCAACCCGGACTGCGCGCAGGCCGGCAGGATCACCATCGCCGAGGTCGAAAACCTCGTCGAGCCGGGAGAGATCGACCCCGCGACGGTGCACACCCCGGGCGTCTTCGTGCAACGGGTCGTGCATGCGCCCGACCCCGTCAAGCCCATCGAGAAGATGACGGTCCGCTGATGCGCGCGCCACGACGATGCAGAAACGAAGTGATGAGGTGGGGGCCCTCCCCAGCTCCGCGGGGACCCCACCCGCTTGCGGGGGAGAGTGGCGCCTAATGGCGTGGAGCAGAGAGGGTTTGGCGGCGCGGGTGGCCGCCGAGTTCGAGGACGGCCAATACGTCAACCTGGGCATCGGGATGCCCACCCTGGTCCCGAACCACATCCCGGCCGGCGTCACCGTCGTCGTGCATTCGGAGAACGGGATCCTGGGCGTCGGACCCTATCCCCGGCCCGAGGACGCCGACGCGGACCTGATCAACGCGGGCAAGGAGACGGTCACCACTTTGCCGGGCGCGGCGTTCTTCGGCTCCTCGACCTCGTTCGGGATCATTCGCGGTGGACACCTCGACGTCGCCGTGCTTGGGGCGATGCAGGTCTCGGCCACCGGCGACCTCGCCAACTGGATGGTTCCCGAAAAGATGGTCAAGGGCATGGGCGGCGCGATGGACCTGGTCCACGGCGCCCGCAAGGTGATCGCGATGATGGAGCACACCGCGCGCGACGGCAGCCCGAAAATCGTTGCGCGGTGCACCCTTCCGCTGACCGGCGCGGGCTGTATCGACCGCATCATCACCGACCTGGCCGTCATCGATGTCTGTGACGACGGCCTGCACCTGGTCGAGACCGCGCCGGGCGTCTCTGCCGACGAGGTGCTCGACAAGACCGAACCGCCGCTTGTGCTGGCGACAACCGGGAGGCATTCGTGAGTTCATCCGTGATGACCGCGCCATCGTTCGCCGATGAGCACCGCCGGTTGGTCGGCGAACTGAACGCCAAGCTGGCGGCCGCCGCACTGGGCGGCAATGAGCGGGCCCGTGAACGCCACGTCAGCCGCGGCAAGCTGCTGCCGCGCGAGCGGGTGGACCGGCTGCTCGACCCCGGCACCCCGTTCTTGGAGCTCGCCCCACTGGCCGCCAACGGCATGTACGACGACGAGTCCCCGGGCGCCGGGATCATCACCGGTATCGGCCGGGTGTCCGGGCGCGAGTGCGTGATCGTCGCCAACGACGCCACGGTCAAGGGTGGCACGTACTACCCGATGACGGTCAAAAAGCACCTGCGCGCACAGGAAGTCGCGCTGCAGAATCGCCTACCCTGCATCTACCTGGTGGACTCCGGGGGCGCCTTCCTGCCGCGCCAAGACGAGGTGTTTCCCGACCGCGAGCACTTCGGCCGGATCTTCTACAACCAGGCGACCATGAGCGCCAAGGAGATCCCGCAGGTCGCCGCGGTCCTCGGTTCGTGCACGGCGGGCGGCGCCTACGTCCCAGCGATGAGCGACGAGGCCGTCATAGTCCGCGAGCAGGGCACCATCTTTCTCGGCGGTCCGCCGCTGGTGAAGGCCGCCACCGGCGAGATCGTCTCCGCCGAGGACCTCGGTGGCGGCGACCTGCACTCGCGCGTCTCCGGTGTCACCGACCACCTCGCTGACGACGACGAGCACGCGCTGCGCATCGTGCGCGCCATCGCGGCCACCTTCGGCCCGCGCGAGCCCGGCCAATGGGACGTCCAGCCCGTGGTGGAGCCCAAACACGCGCAGAGCGAGCTCTACGACGTGGTGCCGCCGGATCCGCGGGTGCCCTACGACGTACACGAGGTCGTCGTGCGGCTGGTCGATGGCGGCGAATTCAGCGAATTCAAGGCCAATTACGGCAAGACCCTGATGACTGCCTTCGCCCGCATCCACGGCCATCCCGTGGGGATCGTCGCCAACAACGGCGTCTTGTTCAGCGAATCCGCTTTGAAGGGCGCCCATTTCATCGAGCTCTGCGACAAACGCAAGATCCCGCTGCTTTTCCTGCAGAACATCGCCGGGTTCATGGTCGGCCGCGATTATGAGGCAGGCGGCATCGCCAAGCACGGCGCCAAGATGGTGACCGCCGTCGCCTGCGCCCGGGTGCCCAAGCTGACCGTCGTGATCGGCGGATCCTATGGCGCGGGCAACTATTCGATGTGCGGCCGGGCGTACTCGCCGCGTTTCCTGTGGATGTGGCCGAATGCGCGCATCTCGGTGATGGGTGGCGAGCAGGCCGCCTCGGTGCTGGCCACGGTGCGCGGTGAGCAACTCGCCGCGGCCGGCAAACCGTGGCCGCCCGACGAGGAAGAGGCGTTCAAGGCGCCGATCCGCGCGCAATACGAGGACCAGGGCAACCCGTACTATTCGACCGCGCGCCTGTGGGACGACGGCATCATCGACCCGGCCGACACCAGGACGGTCGTCGGGCTGGCGCTTTCGGTGTGTGCCCACGCCCCGTTGGAGCCGGTGTGCTACGGCGTTTTTCGGATGTGATGACCATGTTTGAGACGGTGTTGGTAGCTAACCGCGGTGAGATCGCGGTCCGGGTGATGCGGACACTGCGCCGTCTGGGTATCCGGTCGGTGGCGGTGTACAGCGACCCCGACGCGAACGCCCGTCATGTCCTCGAGGCCGACACGGCCGTCCGCCTGGGCCCCGCCGCCGCCCGCGAGAGTTACCTCGACATCGATAAGGTGCTTGATGCGGCGGCACGCACCGAAGCTCAGGCCATCCATCCCGGCTACGGATTCCTCTCCGAGAACGCGGAATTCGCCGCCGCCTGCGAGCGTGCCGGAGTGGTGTTCCTCGGTCCGCCGGCACGGGCGATCCAGGTGATGGGCGACAAGATCACCGCCAAGAACGCGGTCGCCGCCTTCGACGTGCCGGTGGTGCCCGGGGTGGCCAAGCCGGGACTGAGCGACGACGAGTTGGTCGCGGCCGCCGAAGAAGTCGGATATCCGGTGTTGATCAAGCCATCGGCGGGTGGTGGCGGCAAGGGGATGCGCCTGGTGGACGACCCGAGCCGGCTGCGCGACGCCCTGTCGGGTGCCCGGCGGGAGGCCGCCTCGTCGTTCGGCGACGACACGCTGTTCCTCGAGCGGTTCGTGTTGCGCCCCAGACACATCGAAGTGCAGATCCTCGCCGATACCCACGGCACCGTGGTGCACCTCGGCGAGCGCGAGTGCAGCCTGCAACGGCGCCACCAGAAGGTGATCGAGGAGGCGCCGTCGCCGTTGCTCGACGCGCAGACCCGCGACCGCATCGGGGCGGCGGCCTGCAACACCGCCCGCAGCGTCGATTACGTCGGCGCGGGCACGGTGGAGTTCATCGTCTCCGCCGACCGGCCGGACGAGTTCTTCTTCATGGAGATGAACACCCGCCTTCAGGTGGAACATCCGGTCACCGAAGCGGTTACGGGCCTGGACCTGGTGGAGTGGCAGCTCCGGGTGGCAGCGGGGGAGAAGCTGGGGTTCGCGCAAGACGACATCGAACTGCGCGGTCACGCGATCGAGGCTCGGGTATACGCCGAGGATCCCGCACGGGGGTTCCTCCCCACCGGCGGCCGGGTCCTGCAGGTCGCCGAACCCTCCGGCGCCGGAGTGCGGGTCGACTCCTCGCTGCTGGCGGGCACGCTGGTCGGCAGCGATTACGACCCGATGCTGAGCAAGGTGATCGCCTACGGGGAGGACCGCGACGAGGCGCTGACCAAACTGGACGGGGCGCTGGCACGGACCGCGATCCTGGGTGTGCAGACCAACATCGAGTTCCTCCGGTTCCTGCTGGCCGACGAGCGTGTGCAGGCAGGTGACCTGGACACGGCGCTGCTGGACGAGCGGGTGGCGGACTTCGAGCCGTCACCGGCGCCCGACGACGTGCTGGCCGCCGGGGGCCTCTATCGCCAGTGGGCGCTGGACCGTCGTGCCGCGGGCAACGCGTGGGCCGTGCCGACCGGTTGGCGGGTCGGGGGTGCGCCGGCGCCGGTCCGCACCGAGATGCAAACGCCGCTGCGCAGCGAGACGGTGTCGGTGTGGGGATCACCGGACGACGCCCGGGTGCAGGTGGGTGACCGGGAGATCTGTTCCGCGAGCGCACAAGTCGACGGTGCCCGGATGGACGTGACGCTAGACGGAGTGCGCCGCGAATATCGATGGGCGGAGGCCGACCGTCACCTGTGGATCGCCGACGAGCGGGGAGCGTGGCACCTGCGCGAGGCCGAGGAGCACAAGATCCATCGCGCGGCCGGCGCGCAGCAGGCCGAGATCCTCAGCCCCATGCCGGGCAGCGTGATCGCGGTCGAGGCCGCCGCCGGCGCCGAGGTAGCCGAGGGGGACGTGGTGGTGGTCGTGGAGGCGATGAAGATGGAACATTCGCTCCGCGCACCGGTCTCGGGGCGAGTGGAGCTCTTGGTGGCCGTCGGCGAACAGGTCACGGTCGACCAGGTGCTGGCCCGACTGGTCCCCGAAGAGCCCGAAGCAGCAGCCGATTCGAGTAAGGACGAGACATGACGACATCCATTACCGCGGGAACGCTACCCAAGGAATACGAAGATCTTCGCGACACGGTGGCCGAGTTCGCGCGCACAGTGGTTGCGCCGGTATCGGCCAAACACGATGAAGAGCACAGCTTCCCGTACGAAGTCGTCGCCAAGATGGGCGAGATGGGATTGTTCGGCCTGCCGTTCCCGGAGGAGCACGGCGGGATGGGCGGTGACTACTTCGCGCTGTCATTGGCGCTCGAGGAACTCGGCAAGGTCGACCAGTCGGTGGCAATCACGCTGGAGGCCGGTGTGAGCCTCGGTGCGATGCCCATCTACCGCTTCGGCTCCGAGGAACAGAAAGCCAAGTGGCTGCCGGACCTGACGGCCGGCCGGGCCCTGGCCGCCTTCGGGCTCACCGAGCCGGGCGCCGGTTCCGACGCGGGTGCCACCCGGACCACGGCCCGGCTCGACGGGGGTGAGTGGGTGATCAACGGCAGCAAGCAATTCATCACCAACTCCGGCACCGACATCACCAAGCTGGTCACCGTCACCGCGGTCACCGGCACCATTGGAAACGCAGCCGACGGAAAAAAGGAGATCTCGACGATCATCGTGCCCAACGGCACACCCGGATTCACCGTCGAGCCGGTTTACAGCAAGGTGGGCTGGAACGCCTCCGACACCCACCCGTTGAGCTTCGCCGACGTCCGCGTCCCGGAGGAGAACCTGCTAGGCCCCCGCGGCACCGGCTACGCGAACTTCCTATCCATCCTGGACGAGGGCCGCATCGCCATCGCCGCGCTGGCGACCGGCGCCGCGCAGGGTTGCGTCGACGAGAGCGTCAAGTACGCCAAGGAACGTCAGTCCTTCGGGCAGCCGATAGGCTCCTATCAGGCGATCAGCTTCAAGATCGCGCGGATGGAGGCACGCGCTCACGCCGCGCGCACGGCGTATTACGACGCGGCCGCAAAGATGTTGGCCGGCAAGCCATTCAAAAAGGAGGCGGCCATCGCGAAGATGATCGCGTCGGAAGCCGCCATGGACAACGCCCGCGACGCCACGCAAATTCACGGCGGGTACGGATTCATGAACGAGTACCCGGTGGCCCGGCACTACCGCGACAGCAAGATCCTCGAGATCGGCGAGGGGACCACGGAGGTTCAGCTGATGCTCATCGCGCGATCGCTGGGGCTCTCGTGAGCGGGAAGTCAATCATCCAGCGGGGCCTGTGGTTCGAGGAATTCGAGATCGGCACGACGTATCTACACCGGCCCGGCCGGACCATCACCGAGGCCGACAACGTCTTGTTCACCACGCTGACGATGAACACCCAGTCGCTGCACCTCGACGCGGCGTGGGCCGCCGAGCAGCCCGGCTTTCGGGGCGAGCGGCTGGTGAACTCGATGTTCACCCTGTCCACGCTGGTGGGGCTGTCGGTCTCGCAGCTGACGCTGGGCACCATCGTCGCCAACCTCGGCTTCTCCGAGGTGTCGTTCCCCAAGCCGGTCTTCCACGGCGACACGCTCTACGCGGAGACCGTGTGCACCGCTAAGCGTGAGTCGAAGAGCCGGCCCGGCGAGGGGATCGTCACCCTCGAGCACACCGGGCGCAACCAGCACGGCGACATCGTCGCACGGGCCGCGCGCACAACTCTGGTCCAGAAACGCCCCAGCGACGAGGAGGCCGAGTGAACCTGCAAGCCGCCGGCCCGGGTTGGCTGTTCTGCCCGGCGGATCGCCCCGAGCGGTTCGCGAAGGCCGCCGCCGCGGCCGACGTGGTGATCCTCGACCTCGAGGACGGCGTGGCCCAAGCGGACAAGACCGCCGCGCGCAAGGCGCTGCGGGAGACCCCGCTGGACCCCGAGCGCACCGTGGTGCGCGTCAACGCGGCCGGCACCGAGGAGCACGGCCGCGACCTGGACGCCCTCGCCGAGACCGCCTACACGACGGTGATGCTTTCGAAGACGGAGTCGGCCGCGCAGGTGGCCGCGCTGGCGCCGCGCGACGTCATCGCCCTGATCGAGACTCCTCGCGGGGCGGTGTTCAGCACCGAGATCGCCGCCGCAGCGGGAACTGTCGCGATGATGTGGGGCGCCGAGGATCTGGTTGCCGCGCTCGGTGGCAGCTCCAGCCGCCTGGCCGACGGCACCTACCGCGACTTCGCCCGCCACGTCCGGTCCACGGTCCTGCTGGCGGCGTCCGCCTTCGGCCGGATCGCGCTGGACGCGGTGCATCTGGACATCCGCGACATCGACGGCTTGCGGGCGGAAGCCCACGACGCCGTCGCGGTGGGTTTCCACGGAACCGTTTGCATCCACCCAACCCAGGTTCCGGTCGTGCGCGACGCCTACCGCCCCAGCGAGGACAAAGTCGACTGGGCGCGAAGGGTATTGGAGGCGGCGCGGACCGAGCGCGGCGTGTTCGCGTTCGAGGGACAGATGGTGGACTCGCCGGTGCTCAAGCACGCGGAAATGCTGGTGCGGCGGGCTGGGCAGTCCGCGGCGGGGTGACCGACGAAAGCCGCCCGACCCCGGTTGCCGTTCGGCGCGACACGTTCGCGATCACCGCGGTCTCTTCTGATTTGAGCGCATAATGGTGAGTACGCCAGTGTCGCGGCGAGCGGAGCCTTTCGTGTAGCTGGCGATCGACTTCGGCTCGCGGTAGGTCAGGCTGAGTTTTAGCTGTGACCCTGCGGCACCGAAGTAGGGAGACGGTATGGCGACGGTGCCTCAACTGCCGATGACCGTCGACCTCGAGCCGGTGCAACTCGTCGCCGCGGACGGCATACCGACACCCGAACTCCGCTATGGCCGTGACCTTCCCGCGGAGACGCTGTGCTGGCTCTACGAAATGATGGTGGTCACCCGCGAGCTGGACGCCGAGTTCGTCAACCTGAAGCGCCAGGGGGAGTTGGCTTTGTTCGCGTCGTGCCGCGGTCAGGAAGCCGCCCAGGTGGGCGCGGCGGCCTGTTTACGCAAGACGGACTGGCTGTTTCCCCAATACCGCGAGCTTGGCGCATATCTGGTGCGTGGCATCCCGCCCGGCCACGTCGGCGCGGTGTGGCGTGGAACCTGGCATGGCGGACTGGGATTCACCAAGAAGTGCTGCGCCCCGACCTCGATTCCGATCGGCACCCAGACCCTGCACGCCGTCGGTGCGGCGATGGCCGCGCAACGCCTCGGTGAGGATTCGGTGACGGTCGCCTTCCTTGGCGACGGCGCCACCAGCGTGGGTGACGTGCATGAGGCGCTGAACTTCGCGGCCGTCTTCACCACGCCGTGCGTCTTCTTCGTGCAGAACAACCAATGGGCGATCTCGGTGCCGATCCACAAACAGACCGCGGCACCATCCATCGCGCACAAGGCAATCGGCTACGGCATGCCCGGGATCCGGGTGGACGGCAACGACGTGCTGGCCTGCTACGCGGTGATGGCCGAGGCCGCCGCCCGTGCCCGGGCCGGCGGTGGCCCGACCCTCATCGAGGCGGTCACCTACCGGCTCGGCCCGCACACCACCAGCGATGATCCCAGCCGCTACCGGACCCAGGAGGAGGTGGACCGCTGGTCGGCGCTCGACCCGATCCCTCGCTACCGCACGTACCTGCGGGGTCAGGGATTGTGGTCGGACCGCCTGGAGGACCGCGTCGCTGCCCGCTCGAAGCGGATGCGCGCCGAACTGCGCGACGCGGTGTTCGGCGCGCCCGATTTCGACATCGACGAGGTGTTCACCACGGTATACGCCGAAATCACGCCGGGGCTGGAGGCGCAACGCCAAGCGCTGCGGGCCGAACTCGACCGAAGCGACCGGGAGGACTGAATGACTCAGCTCGCTGATCGCCCGGCGAGCGCCGACGACACCCTCACCGCCACAACGGAGAACGTCGGCGCGCAGTCGCTGACCATGGTGCAGTCGCTCAACCGTGCCCTACATGACGCGATGGCGGCCGACGACCGGGTGCTGGTGTTCGGCGAGGACGTTTCGGTCGAGGGCGGGGTGTTCCGGGTAACCGAAGGGCTGGCCCAAACCTTCGGCGAACAGCGCTGTTTCGACACGCCGCTGGCGGAATCCGCCATCATCGGGATTGCGGTGGGACTCGCGCTGCGCGGCTTCGTGCCGGTGCCGGAGATTCAGTTCGACGGGTTTTCCTACCCGGCCTTCGATCAGGTGGTCAGCCATCTGGCGAAGTACCACACCCGCACCCGTGGCGAGATCAACATGCCGGTGACGGTGCGGATCCCGTCCTTCGGCGGAATCGGCGCCGCCGAACATCATTCGGACTCCACCGAATCGTATTGGGCGCATACCGCGGGTCTGAAGGTGGTGGTTCCGTCCTGCCCGGCCGACGCCTACTGGCTGCTTCGCCATGCGATCTCTTGCCCGGACCCGGTGATGTATCTCGAGCCGAAGCGCCGCTATCAGGTCCGCGGCGCCGTCGACACCGATCGGCCCGAACCACCGATCGGACGGGCGGCCGTGCGCCGCCCCGGTTCCGATGTCACCGTCGTGACCTACGGCAGCTTGGTCAGCACCGCGGTTGGCGCCGCGGAAGAGGCTCAGCAGGAACGTGATTGGAGCCTTGAGGTGATAGACCTGCGGTCACTGGTCCCGTTGGACTTCGATACCGTCGCGGCGTCGATTCACCGGACCGGACGTTGTGTGGTGATGCACGAGGGGCCGCGCAGCCTGGGATACGGCGCCGGCTTGGCCGCCCGGATCCAAGAGGAGATGTTCTACGAGCTGGAGGCACCGGTGTTGCGCGCCTGCGGGTTTGACACTCCCTACCCGCCCGCGCGGCTGGAGCGATTGTGGCTGCCTGGCCCCGATCGGCTGCTGGACTGCGTCGAGCGTGCATTGGGGCAGCCATGAGCCTCGACGAGCGGGTCAAGTCATTCCGGGTGCCGGACCTCGGTGAGGGATTGCAGGAAGTGACGGTGACGCACTGGAACGTTGCCGTCGGCGACGACGTCGAGCTCAACCAGGTGTTGTGCTCGGTGGAGACCGCCAAGGCGGAGGTGGAAATACCCAGCCCCTACGCGGGGCGGATCGTCGAAACCCACGGCGGCGAAGGCGATGTGCTCGCGGTGGGGACGGTGCTGGTCCGCATCGACACTGCACCGCTGGACGGTGACCTCCCCGCGGCCCCCGGGTCGCTGCCCACGTTGGTGGGCTATGGCGCGGACGCCGGCATCGACGTCAGCCGGCGGAGCAGCCGGCCGCTCGCCGCCCCGCCCACCCGCAAATTGGCCAACGAGCTGATGGTCGACCTGCGCTCGCTGCAGCGCGATCCCGACAGCATCATCACGCGCGCGGACGTGCTGGCGGCGGCTGACCAGAACGGGGCCGACGTTCGACCGGTCCGCGGCGTGCACGCCCGGATGGCCGACAAAATGACGGCGTCGCACCGGGAGATCCCGGCCGCCAAAGTCAGCGTCGCGGTTGACTGCACCGAGTTGTTGAAGCTGTCCGACCGGGCGTCGGCAGAGCAGAGGATTACGCCGTTCGTCCTGACCCTGCGACTGCTGGTAATCGCGCTGCGCCACAACGAGATTCTTAACTCGGCATGGGTCGACTCGCCCGAGGGCCCGCAGGTTCGCGTCGATCATCGAGTGCACCTGGGATTCGGAGTGGCCACCGAACGGGGGCTCCTGGTCCCCGTGATCACCGACGCGCACAACATGACCACCCGCGAACTGGCCAGCCGGGCAGCCGAATTGATCACCGGCGCTCGGGAAGGCACGCTCACGCCGGGGGAGTTGCATGGCTCCACGTTCACCGTGTCGAACTTCGGGGCGTTGGGCGCCGACGACGGCGTGCCGGTGATCAACCATCCCGAAGCGGCCATCCTGGGGATGGGGTCCATCAAGCCGCGCCCGGTGGCGCTCGGTGATCAGGTGGTGGTGCGCCCGACGATGACGTTGACGTGCGTGTTCGACCACCGCGTCGCCGACGGCGCCCAGGCTGCCCGGTTCGTCGGCGAGCTGAGGGACTTGGTGGAGTCGCCTGCGACCGCGTTGCTCGACCTGTAACCGCTCAGGGGTGCGGCGGTACGGGGCACCAGAACAGGCCGCAGTTGAAATTGGGCTGGCGGAATGGCGGCGGGGGCGGATGCTGCGGCGGGTTGTCGGTGTCCCAGCACTGATTCCAGTAGAGGTGGACGTGCCCATGATGCAGGGCCAGGTTGTGCAGCACCTTGACGGTGACCGTGCCATCCATGTCGAACCCCCTTCCTCGACTGGTGACGCCAGGTACGACGAACCGCGCCCCTCAAGGTGGCCGCTGAGCAGCGTTCGGCGGTTGGCCGGTGTGGCAGGGTGGTCGGAAGCTCTCAGTGTTGACAGGGTGTTGACACGCCAACTTGCCTACTAGCCCCCAGAAAGTGCGACCATGTGTCGATAGCGTTAACAACGCGCGGCCATTTAGGGGGTCAGAAGAGGAATAACTGATGAAGAAGGCATTATTGGGCGTGTCGGCGGCGGCGGCCATAGCACTAGCACCCCTCTATATTCCACCAGCACTAGCACACGCGGTCGACAATCCCTGTGCTGGCATCACCGATCCCGCTGCCCACCAGGCTTGCATCGACCAATACCTGCGCGATATCTACAAACGCGAACATCGGCAGTGCGAGGCGAGCCCCAATCATGGACAGACAGGCCAGTGGTTCCCCTGCTGAGTCGGCCAAGTTTGTGGGTAGGGGTGGTGCTGGACACCAACCGGCTCAAGACCAAGTCGAATGCTATCGGGCTCTGGGGTTAACGACAGGTCAACCCAAGAATCTCAAATATCCGGTATTCCGGTAACTACCCGTTCCAGTACTTGTTCTCGCCCCAGGCCGGGTTCCACGGTTGGTTCGGGCACCAATACACCTGTGGCGCGGGACCCGGCTGGGCGTGGGCGGTGTCGGCGATCAGTGCGACGCCGGCCGTCGCGAGTCCACTGGAGAGCAGGGCCCCGGCGGCGACGCGGGTGAGGGTGATGTGCACGTTACGTGTCCTTGTCCATGCGCCAGGTCGGCTGGCGTCTTCGCAGCAAGCAAACGATGTTCGCTCCGCTACCGATCCCAACCTGCTAGCACATGATGGCACTATCGGCGTTGCGCCGCAGCCAGTCGCTGAGCAAACTCGGGCGACTGGATGGAGTAGGCCTGCGGGCCCAGCTCCGTGCGCATGGCGAAGACGTGTTGCTCGTGATCCAGCGATCCCGGGCTGGCTGTGGCGCGCATGGTGGCCTTCGTCGCCAGTACCACCTCGCGCGGGGCGGCCGCGGGCCCGGCGGCGAGTTCCAGCGCGGCGGCGACCGGGTCGTCGGCGACGGAGAACGCCAAGCCGTGGTGCACGGCGGCCTCGGCGTCGAAACGCATGCCGAAGAGCAGGGCCGCCCGGGCCACCTGCGGGCCCACCGCCCGCTGCAGCATCCAGGTCGCACCCCCGCCGGGATGCAACCCGAGCTTCTGGAACCGGGCGTCGAACAGCGCCGCCGGACCGGCGATGCGCACGTCGGCCGCCAGTGCGAGATTCAGACCCGCGCCGACCGCCGCACCGTTGACCGCGGCGATGGTGGGCAGGCGGCAACTGCCGACGGCCATGAAGCCGTCGTAGAGCTGCTGCAGACCCGTCTCGGCCTTGTCGCCGCCCGCGGCACCGAGCGCGCTGAGGTCCGCGCCGGCGCAAAAGGCCTTGCCGGCGCCGGTGACCACCAGGGCGTGCACGTCGGGATCGGCCTCGGCCCGCTCGACGACGGCGCGCAGACGCGCCGACATTTCGGCGGTCACCGCGTTGCGCCGGTCCGGGTCGTTGACGGTGATGAGCGCGACGCGATTGTCGACGGTGAACAAGACGAGGTCGGATTGGGCCATCGGGCACCTCCGCGGCTGGGGTTTGGCGGGTCCTGCGACGCACGATGCTGTGCCGTCGGCTGCGACTCCGGGGCACGGTAAGGGTACTGCGCGCCCCGCTCACGGAAGCCGGCCGGTATGAGCGCGGCCCGGCGAGTCTCACGTAATCGGCACCGGCAAGAACCTTTTGAATGCCTTCGCATTCCGTCTTGACCGGCAGGGGATGCCAACTCTCAGGACGTGAACGCTATTGGAGGTCGCGTACGGGTTTCCAAAGAATGGTTGTTTAAGGCGAATACGTTTGCCGTAGGGGCGACGCTCGAAAGGGTGCCCGGAAACGTTAATGACGGCGATGTGATTCAGGACCGTAAATACGCCACTTCGCTTGACGCGACGCCGCAAGGAGCATCACGCATTCAGGCCGAAGCCTGACTAATTGCTCACCCGCATTCGGGTCTTGCCAACCTCTTCGCCAGCTGATCGAGCGCCGCTTGGCGCCGTCTGACCGCATACGCTCGTTGATCGCGCTGCGTCCCCTGGAGCACCATGGTTTGCACCGCGCCGTACCGCAACCTCGTGTTCGCATAGTGGATTGCCGCATCGATCATCTCGATGTAGTGCTCCGCTTCGTCCACTGCGCAGGTACCCTCGATGCGCTGGACCTCATCCCAACAGGGATAGGAGGAATACCGGGCATCGAGCCGTTGCTGCGACACCTGAGAACCGAAGTAGCCGCGCCAGTCTCGGCTTAGCCACCCCCGTGTCTTGACCTCGACCTTGATCCTGTTCCCCAGCCCGGCTACGAACTTGGGTTCTCCAACTCGCACCACCGGTTGCCAGTCGTCCGACGTCACATCGACCACCCCTCGAATAGAGACGCCCTACGTCATAATCCCCCGACTAGCGTCTTCTGCTCGCACGACACGCCAATTGTCGTTCCCTAACGGTCTAAATGGCAAACTTTTGGTGACCGACAGCTTCGCGGCACTTGTTAGGAGCCATTAATGCCGCATGTCTTCGAGGGCGGTGTTGCACGCGGGTGATCGGAGGGGCGACGCTTGGGCGCGTGGATGCATTGCGGCTAGCGAGGGGGAAACACGATGGCGAGGGTCCCGTTCGCCATGACCGCTCTCCGCTGCACCTTTGGCGAAAGAGTTCATGAAGGAACTCCGTTAAGGGAGTGCCGCAGGCCATGCGGGGTCACACTTGTGGAATGAACGTATGTGATTGCAACGCCGACGCGCTGAGCGCAGCGCCGCCCCGGGTGGCGTGATCGTGCCCGCCGGTGGGCCCGAGTCGGAGCGGCGCGGCCCGCTGAAAGGTCTCTCGGACGTACGTGCGTTCTTTCACACCAACAAGGTGCCGCTGTACTTCATCTCGCCGACCCCGTTCAACCTGCTAGGTGTCGACCGCTGGATACGAAACTTCTTCTACCTGACCTACTTTGACTCCTTCGAGGGCACACACTCGCGCGTGTTCGTGCCCCGGCGACGCGACCGCCGCGATTTCGACTCCATGGACGAGGTGTGCAGCCACCTCCTGTCCGATCCGGAGACGCTCGAGTTCATCGCGGGCCGAGGTCCGGGTGGCAAGTGCTGCTTTGTCATGATGAACGCGGAAATTCAGGCCCTCGCGCGGCAGGCGGGTCTCGAGGTCATGCACCCGCCGATAGAGCTGCGCGAGCGCCTGGGCTCCAAGATTGTCATGACGCGCCTGGCCAACGAGGCGGGAGTGCCGAGCGTGCCTAACACGATCGGGCGGGCCGGCTCCTACGAGGAACTCCTGGCGCTCGCGCAAAGCGCCGGATTGGGAGACGACCTCGTCATCTCGATCGCTTATGGCAACGCGGGCAGCGGGACGTTCTTTGTCCACGGGCAGGGCGACTGGGACAAGTACGCCGGCGACCTGGTCGGGCAGGATCTCAAGGTTATGAAGCGGATCCGCAATGTGGAGGTGTGCCTCGAGGGTGCCGTGACCCGCCACGGCACTGTGGTCGGCCCCGCGATGACCAGTCTCGTCGGTTATTCGGAGCTGACTCCGAGCCGGGGCAGCTGGTGTGGCAATGACATCTGGCGCGAGGTGCTGCCGCCCGCCCAGACCCACGCCGCGCGAGAGATGGTGGCAAAGCTGGGCGACGTCATGCGCCGCGAGGGTTACCTCGGTTACTTCGAAGTGGACCTTCTGCACGACCTCGACTCAGACCAGCTCTACCTCGGCGAGGTGAATCCGCGCCTGTCCGGTGCAAGCCCGATGACGAACTTGACCACCGAGGCCTACGCCGATATTCCGCTGTTCCTCTTTCACCTGCTCGAGTACATGGACGTGGAGTACGAGCTCGACATCGAGGCGATCAACTCGCGCTGGGAGCGGGGCTATGGCGAAGACGAGGTCTGGGGCCAGGTGATCATCACGGAGACGTCGCCGGATATCGAGATCTTCACCGCGACGCCACGCACCGGGGTGTGGCGCATCGACGACGACGGTCGGGTCTCCTTTTCGCGGACCGCCAATGACTGGGCCACGCTGCTCGACGGCTCCGAGGCCTTCTACATGCGGGTCGCGGCGCCCGGCGACTTACGTTCCGAGGGTGCCCAACTCGGCGTGCTCGTCACCCGTGGACACCTGCAGACGGACGACTATCAACTCAGCGAGCGCTGCCAGCGCTGGGTCAAGGGTATGAAGGCGAAGTTCACCTCGACGCCCCTGACGCCCGCCGCGCCGATCGTCTCGCGGCTCGTCGCGCGCGCGTGAGCCGCCCGGCCGGCATCGCACTGCACAACTGGCTGTCGCCGCCCTATGCGCGGTGGTCGTTCCAGCACGTCGAAGACTTCGTGCCGACCGCGGTGATCCCACGTGGGACCGGGCCGGTCGCGACGCTGCCCTCGGTCCCCGTACCGGTGGCCGAGATCGCATTGACCAACACTGACGGGGCGGCCACCACGGTCGGTGCGGTGATGGCTGCCACCGTCACCGACGGGTGGGCCGTCGCCCACCGCGGCGCGATGGTGGCCGAGCAGTACCTGGACGGCATGGTGGCCGGGACCCGGCACCTGCTGTTCTCGGTGAGCAAGTCGCTGGTGGGCGCCGTCGTCGGCGCCCTGCACGGCTCCGGTGCGATCGAACTCGAGGCGCCGGCCACGAGATACGTTCCAGCCCTGGGAAACTGCGGCTACGCCGGCGCGACGGTGCGGCACCTGCTGGACATGAGGTCGGGCATCGCCTTCTCCGAAAATTACGACGACCCGGCCGCCGAGATCCACCGTCTCGACCAGGCGATGGGATGGGCGCCCAAGAGTGGCCCGGACGTTCCCGCCACGCTGCACGACTTCCTGCTGACCCTGCGGCAGAAATCGGCTCACGGCGGCCCATTCGAATATCGCTCGTGTGAAACGGACGTCCTCGGCTGGATCTGCGAGGTCGCTGCCGGCCAGCGGATGCCCGACTTGATCTCGGAACTGCTGTGGAGCCGGATCGGAGCCGAAAGTGACGCCACGATTGCCGTCGACCCGGTCGGGACCGGGTTCTGTGACGGCGGCGTCAACGCCTGCCTCACCGACATGATCCGGTTCGGGTCGCTGTTCCTGCGCGACGGTGTCTCGTTGACCGGGCAGCAAGTGGTGCCCGAGGCGTGGATCGCCGACACCCTCGGCGGCGGCCCTGACTCGCGTCAGGCGTTCGCCGCCAGCCCCGACCACGACACCGACCTGCCCGGCGGGATGTACCGAAACCAGATGTGGTTCCCCTATGCGGGCAACAACGTGGTGCTGTCCCTCGGCATGTGCGGTCAGATGATCTACGTCAACCGCGCCGCGGAGATGGTTGCCGCCAAGGTCTCCACCCAGCCGCATTCCCATGAGCCGCACATGTTGGACACGCTGAGCGCGTTCGACGCGGTGTCAGCACGACTCCGACCATGAACGCAGCTGTAGCACGTCGTCTTGGCACACTCGATGATTACTGCTTCGCGGATCGTCAGTCACCGATTCTGCGTGCTCGTCAACCACCTCTGCCAAACTTCGCGGCAGACCCAATGTCCGATCAACATGGTATGGCCCCGCATCTGGTCAGGATGCCGCAGCAAGAGCGATGGTAAAGTTCGGTTGCCGCCCGTAGGGACGTCCGGTTAGAGCGTGGTGTGCCAAGCCTCAATGTCTGCGTAACGGCAATGGTTAGGGTCCTATCCGTGGGCGGATTGCCGAACCGATCCGAAGGCATCTGAAAAGGCAACGCCGATGAGTGCGCGCAAGTCCGGACACCACCGCCGCGTTCTTCGGGCCTACCACGAGCTCAAGCGAGCGCGAGGGGATGGGAACTATGCCTGCATCGTCGAGTGGCAGAGATGTCTAGACAGTCTGCTCGATGAACGTCTGCGCGACGCAATCGCCACGACCTGCCGCCCGCACGGCGTGCCCGACAACCGGCCACTTGCCCATGGCAGGGCGTAATATCACCCGCCGTCGTCATCCACACGCGCTGCCAGAACAGGATTCCGGGGCTTTCCATCGGAGTGGGGATGAATAACGGATCGCAAGGCCGGATTCGCCTGACACATCACATTGTGGAACTAGACGACGAGTGCCACGTCGGCCTTTCCGTCGGCGGCCACGGGGTGCCGTTGGTTTTCATGCACGGCATCATGCTGAGCCGGCGCGCATACCTACAGATGCTCAGCCGGGTCGCCGGTCTGGGGTTCTTAGTGGTCGCCATCGACGCCGCCGGTCACGGCGATACGGGGCGGCTACCTAGTAATGCGTGCGCCTTCACCGACCGCGCCGATTCAGTGTTACGCACGTTGGATGCCCTCGGACTGGGGCCGGCGGTGTTCGTCGGCCATTCAATGGGTGGGCGGATGGCTATCCACCTTGCTGCGCGCGCCCCTGAGCGTGTGCTTGCCGCAGTCTTGTTAGACCCCGCTGCCGGGGCGAGCTTCGACACCGCGTTGCAGAAGCTGGTGAGGTCGCCGGGCAGGGCACTGAGTGCCGCTTCCGCCGCGGTTCTCGACGCGGTGAACGACCCGTGGCGAATGATCGCGGGAGACCAGGCCAGCTACTTGTGGTTGTTGGCATCGGTGTCTAGACCCAACTTCAGTCACCCGTCGGGACCGATCCAAACAATGAAGGCCATCGTCGAGTCCGGTGATTCCACGCCGATGCTGCACATCATGCGTGAGGAGGGGATGCCGACGTTCGTGCTGCATGGCGAAAAAGACATGGTTGTGCCGTTCGGCAGCGCCCGCGACATCGCCGACCACGCAAACGCCACGCTGTACAGGGTTCCGGGCGAACATCACATGTGGATGATCGCCAATCCGCGGCAGGGTGCCGACGCGCTGCGGCAGCTGCTACACGGCGAACTCGGCGAGGTGCTTCGCACCGCCGCCGACGCAATCGGCATCGACGATATAAACGACCACGGCGCCTGGGAGCGAAAGATGCTCGACCCCGATGGGCTGCTATTCGAGTTCCTCCAGGACGGCACCGACGTGATCGGCGAGGAAGAACTCGACCATGTCGAACTCGAGCTGGTACGCGAGGCGGAGCGCACGCACGAACGGATGTCCTGGGCGGGACGAACGTGTCGACGATGGGCGGCCGAGCACAGGCATGAGACGCGGTCCGGGATCCGCCAGAACGTCCGAATCCGCCCTGATCGCCAGCACTAGACGCCCAGTATCGTCGCGCCCCAACCCGCATCTGGCTGCCTCCCGCGAGGGCGCCCTACTCTACGCGCGCGGTGTCTTGTCAGGGATGTCCCCGTAACGATCTGTCAGCCACGTGTCCGGACTGAACAGGCATGGCTAGGTGTCCGGCCGGCATTGTTTCTCGCGGCCGTGGTGGATTTGATTGCTATCATTTACCAAGCCATACAACACCGAGTCGTTCGACATCGTCGATCAACTGATGCGGGGCCAAGCCCTCGGACGTCCGAGATGGTCCTGCCTTAGTCGCCATCGACGGCGGCAACCGGCGCGGCAACCCACATGACGAAACACGCATACCGAGAAGACGCTCGTGAAACGGGATGGGACCGCAGCAACTGCGCGGCGTTGGAAACCCACGTATGGGCCAGCGGCGAAGTTGCGGGGTTGCGGCACGCCGGTGGCCCGGCTGCTGGTGAGCGGCGCCGTCACATGATCAAGTCAGCGAGGGTGGCGGCCGCAGCGACCACAAACGCTGCAACGAGCCAGGGCAAGCGTACGAGGCGTGATCCGCACGACACGACCTTCCGAACCGTCGCGCCGGCTGGTGGCCGCCAACGCGCAAACCTGGTGTCAGTATTCGACGAGCCAATGCGTGCGCCGCAAACGCTTCTTGATAAGGCACCATTGAGGTGGTGACAACTCCGCACGGGCCTTCGGGCGGTGATTCGCCGGAATGGAATCGCCCCGCCAAGCCGCCTGCCCCCGGCAGGGGACCGGTCCGCCCGGGGCCTCCGCCCGTGCCCCCGTCGGGATCTCCGACCCGGCAGATTCCTCAGGGAGGCCGGCCATACCCGCCGCCGCCGCCGAACCGACCACAGCCGCCAGGTCGCCCACCAAGTCCGCAGCCGTATCCGCCTGGTCGCCCGCCCGCCTCGTGGCCCTATCCGCCGGGGCGCCCGCCGGCCCCGCGACAAGGTCAGTCCAGCCCGCCACCAAGCCCGCCGGAGCAGGCCACCACTCGGCCACCCACTCAACCGGAGCCGAGGGAGGCCCCGGCGCGAACCCGACGGCGCCTGTTTGGCAACCGGCGGTCGAGGGTTCTGGTCCTAGCCATCGTGCTGGTGGTCATCCTGGCAGCCGTAATCGGCGCTGACCTATTCCTCCGCCGCCTGGCCGCCAGCAAGGTGGCAAGCGCAGTGGCATGCGAGGTGCAGGACAGCGCCACGGTTTCGTTTGCCTCCATGCAGCCGATGCTCTGGCAGTACATCGGCAGTCACTACCCCGACATCTCTGTGCAGACTGCCGGCAATCAAGTGCGCAGCGCCAAGGGCATGAAAATCAGCATCGATATCAAGGACCTCCGCCTGAGCAATACAAACAACTCCAAGGGCACCATCGGTGCGCTGAACGCCACCATCACCTGGTCGTCCGAAGGCATCAAGGAATCGATCCAGGACGCCATACCGGTGCTGGGCAGCTTGGTGACTAGCAAAGTCGCCACCAATCCCAGCGACGGAACCATCGAGTTGATGGGCTTCCTCAACAGCGCCACCGTCAAGCCCCAGATCGCCAATAACGGGCTCTCACTGCAGGTGGTCAACTTGAGCGTGCTGGGCTCCAATATGTCGACGGCTACGGTGCAGAAGAACCTGGACAGTCTCACGTCCAAAGCGACCCAGAACTACCCGCTGGGCATCCACGCCGACAGCGTGAAGGTCACCGCTACCGGCGTGGAGGCTACGTTCTCGACCAACAACGCGACTATCCCGGCGGCATCGTCGTCGCCAGACACCGGTCAGGACTGCTTCAGCGGAGTCTGATTCGACTTAGCCCGGCGAGCACGGCGCTGCTAGTCGCCGGCGCCCGGCGGGCAGCGGTGGGGTCGAACCTCGCAAGCCGTTCGCGGCGGCTTCCAAGCATCCCGTTTCGACGTGTAAAGACACAGATCATCTCGGTGCGCCGACACCGCCTCTGCCCTGTTTTGCGGATGTCCGCCGCACACACGCAGATTGGGCCTGCCAAGTCGATCCTGGGTGGCTGGCCAGGTATCCAATTGCGTCGTCGGTGGCGGCTTCCGTGCGCTCGGCCGCTTTCGTCCGCCGCCACCAAAGTCTGACGCCTGGCGTCGTCAGGACGGCGGTTTGGGCCGATGCACGCGGGTTCGACGAACCGGTCCCGGTGAGTCGTCGGCGAGCGATACTGGACGTGTGATCGCTTCTGACGATGCCGAACACCACCCCGGCGCCGCCGAACTCCAAGCCGCCCAAGAGAAGGAGCATGCGGCCGCGCTGGGTAAACGCTCACGGATTCTCATAACGGCGTTGGCGGTGATCGCTGTGATCGCCGTGATCGCCGCCGTCGTCGGCTTCGTGCAGGCCTCGCAGGCCAAGCGTGAGGCAAATGAAAGATTCCGCGAGGCGACCAGCTTCCGGCTGATCGCCGAGGCCGAGTCGATGCTGGCTACCCGTCCCGGAGGCGATGTACGCGCGTTCCAGCAATTGGCTGCCGCACGGCGACTTGCGCAAACGCCTGATGATGCTCCATATCTCAGTGTGCTGGAAGAGATGAGCAACACACTCAAGATCATCGAGACACCTGCCGTGGTGGCCAGCGTGGCGTTCAGCCCGGACGGCAAGCGGATCGTCTCCGGCGGTGGGGACAACACCGTGCGGCTGTGGGACGCGGCCACCGGCCAGCCGATCGGTCAGCCCATGACCGGCCACACGGGCTCGGTGAATAGCGTGGCGTTCAGCCCCGATGGCAAACGCATCGCCTCCGGCTCCGGCGGCAACGACAACACCGTGCGGCTGTGGGATGCCGCCACCGGCAAGCCGATCGGGCGGCCAATGACCGGCCACAAGTACGGGGTGCTCAGTGTGGCGTTCAGCCCGGACGGCAAGCGGGTCGTCTCCGGCGGTGACGACGGCGTGCGGCTGTGGGACGCGGCCACCGGCCAGCCCGTCGGCCAGCCGCTCACTGACAAACCTGTGAAGAGCGTGGCGTTCAGTCCCGACGGCAAGCGAATCGCCTCCGGCGACGCCGACGGCGTGCGGCTGTGGGACGGTTACACCGGCCAGCCGATCGGTCGGCCGATGACCGGCCAGTGGTACGGGGTGTTCAGTGTGGCGTTCAGCCCGGACGGCAAGCGGATCGTCTCCGGCGGCCTGGAAGGCTGGAACGACGGCACCGTGCGGTTGTGGGATGCCGACACCGGCCAACCGATCGGTCAGCCGATGACCGGCCACACGGACCCGGTGAGCAGCGTGGCGTTCAGCCCCGACGGGCGCCGGATCGTCTCCGGCGGCCACGACGGCACCGTGCGGTTGTGGGATGCCAACACCGGCCAACCGATCGGTCAGCCGATGACCGGCCACACGGACCCGGTGAACAGCGTGACGTTCAGCCCCGACGGCAAGCGCATCGTCTCCGGCAGTGGGGACACCACCGTGCGGGTGTGGGACGCCAACACCGGCCCCACGATCATCGGCCAGCCGAGGGGCGGACAGCACACGTGCGGGGTGGACAGCGTGGCGTTCAGCCGCGACGGGCGCCGAGTCGCCTCCGTCAGCTGTTTTGACAACGCCGTGCGTCTGTGGGACGCCGACACCGGCCAACCCGTCGGCCAGCCGCTGACTCACGAGGGGGTGTCAGACGTGGCGTTCAGCCCCGACGGCAAGCGCATCGCCTCCGGCGGCGCCGACGGCGTGCAGTTGTGGAACGCAGACACCGGCCAACCCCTCGGCCGGCCGATGACTCACGAAGGGGTGTGGAGGGTTGCGTTCAGCCCCGACGGCAAGCGCATCGCCTCCGGCAGCGCCGACAGCGTGCGGCTGTGGGACGCCGACACCGGCCAGCCCGTCGGCAAACCGCTTACCGGCTCCACGGCCCCGGTGGCATTCGGCCCCAACGGCAAGCGCATCGTCTCCGGCGCAGGCAAGGACATCGTGCGGCTGTGGGACGCCGACACCGGCCAAGCCGTCGGCCAGCCGATGACTCACGACGAGGTGACCAGCGTGGCGTTCAGCCCCGACGGGCACCGGATCGTCTCCGGCGGTGGGGGCGGCGCGCGGCTGTGGGACGCCGACACCGGCCAGCCCGTCGGTGACCCGATGACCGGAGGCACGCACGACTCCGTGCGGAGCTACGTGCGGAGCGTAGCGTTCAGCCCGGACGGCAAACGGATTGTCTCGGGCGGTAACGAAGACGCCGTGCGGTTGTGGGACACGGCCACCGGTCAGCCCCTCGGCAAACCGCTCACCGGCCACCTGGGCTCGGTGGACAGCGTGGCATACAGCCCCGACGGCGAGCGGATTGCTTCCGGCGGTTACGACACGACCGTGCGGCTGTGGCCTGCTTACCCCAACCCGGTGGCGGCGGTGTGCGCCAAGCTCACCACCAATATGAGCCACAAGCAGTGGCGGGACTGGGTGTCGCCGGACATTGGTTACATCGAAGCCTGTCCGCGACTGCCCATTCCCGCCGATGGCTGACACGAACCCTTTGCGCGTCGAAGTGGCGGCGGCCTCCCGGCGAGCTGCGCAACGAGGCCAGGGCCCGGATCGAGCCGACCGCGGCCAGACGCCGATCTTTGATATGGCGATGCAGCACAACGGTTTCGTGCCGCTGACGCTGGTGGGCGGCGCGGGTCCGGCGAACGGTCGACTTCGTCGCTGCGCTGCCCGCAATCCGAGCGGCAAGACCCTCAAACACGAAGTGCGCGAACCATTGTGGTGCAGCAAGCACCGGGCCCTCTAGAACACCCGAACAGCTCATCACGGCAACCAGAAAACTGAGGAGATAAGAGCCATAGCCGACGCTTTCGTGCGCGACCATTTACAGCAAACGTCGAGTCGGCAAGACGACCAACGAGATAACGGGCGCCGAACTCGGGCCGGGGTTGGTCATGGTGGCTGCGCTCAAGCTCATCTGGCGGCGGTGGACCATTGGACGCTGTGCTCTGAACCGAACCGGATCTCGGAAACGCACACCTGGTCCGCGCTTGGGCGCTTCGAGCAACCCAATACCGTTGTGTCGCTAGAACGTTAAGCGCGTTAGGTCGGCCTGTAAAGGAACCGCCGAACGAGCGCGATCGCATGAGACTATCGCCTGATGAACATGTTGCTGCTCGGCACCGGTGCATTAATCTCGGGCATCGTCATCGGAAAGCGCAGCTGGGGTCAGTGCTGGTCGGCGTTTGACGACCATGCCTCAGATTTGGGTTGCATGGCCATCCTTTCGGGCAGCTACAACTGGGCGATAACACTGATTTTTCTGGGCGTCGCCCTCCTGGTCGCAGCGCTGATCCAGGGTCTTCGTACCCTGGGTCGGCGCTCCGGTCGCACGCGATCCCCTGGACCGAATTGAGGGTCAAGCGACCGCCACATCGCGCAATGGTCGGTATTCGTTCTGCCAATGGATCTCGAAATGAGCTGAATGTCATCCCGATCCACGGCACCATGATGCGGGCGCCCGGGCCAAAGGCCCCTATTAGGAGGCAGTCCGACGACGCAGAATGAACCGGATGATTCGCCAACTATTCGTCGTAGCGGCCATCGCAGCGGCCAGCATCGGTGCGGCTCCAACGGCGAGGGCGGACCCCGCTGCTGACCTGTTCGGCATGTTGCCGCCGGGGTATAGCGCAGGCGCGTGCCATCGGCTCGAGGGGTCATTAAAAGACCCCGGGGCACTGGCAATGGTGGAATGCTCGGGCAATTCGCTGCCCAACGGCCCAACAGATGCGCGCTACACATTGTTCAGCGATGTCGGCGCGCTGAACAACTCATTCGCGGATATCTACGATGACACGCACCATTTCAAGGCTCTGACATGCCCGGGAATGACGGCCAGCCCGGCTTCGTGGACGGGACAAAACGGCACGGGTGGCTCGATCGCGTGCGGCAGGTTCGAGGGTGACATTTATGCCGTGATGTGGACCAATGACTCGGGCCCGCTGCTCGCCCTGGCCTTCGGGGGATCCGATCTCAACCATCTGCCCGGACCCGACGTAAACGGCCTGTGGCAATGGTGGTCGCGCTTCGTATCGCACCGCTGAAGACACCGATGCCGGCCAGAGTCCGAGCCCAGCTCGGGCCGCATACGCGTCGGCGGTCTGCACACGTGGGCTGGTTGTTCAGCGCGCAGATCGTCGCCGAGCGCTTCCACCTGGTGCGCCGCGCCGACGACGCCCTGACCAAGGTGCGCCGCCGCGTCACCTGATGCATCGACTCGCCGATCCTTGAACCGCTCAGCCTCGCCACCACCATCGACTTGTGGTGGCCTGACATCAATGCGTTCATGCCAACCGGCATCACCAACGCCGGCACCAAGGGGGCTACCGCCGACTCGTCAGGCAGAGAAAGCGACCTCCATGCTGAGTACCCGGTCAAAATCGACGAGCCAGCAAAAGACGGTCCACGTTATGGCCGGGCCGGCTGCGCTACCACCGCGAGCCTTTGTCATCTGAGCAGAAACCCCGGAAAGGGATGGCCCTCTAATCCCCGGTGCGCACGTATTGATTATCGGTATCAAAATGGCCGACTTTGCAGGCGCCGGTCTGTTCCTGCTGGCTGTGACCGGTGAGCAGCGTGATCGGATCCTGCGGCGGTTGCGGCAGCGGATACGCCGCGGTGATTTTCATGTGCATAGTGCCACCGCCCGGACACGGCGTGTCCCGCTCGTTGTCCCGGGTCCACTGCCCGCCGGCGAGCACCAGCGGCACGACACCGTCGGGGTTGTGGAAATAGCTCATGCACCGGTCACCGGTGCGCAGACAATCGGTGCGGACAGCGTAGTCGTCCTCCTGTTTGCTCCCGTCGTCGAAGGTTCTCGTGTGGTGGTAGTGGCCGTGCAGGGCCTCGGCCGGCGACACCACCCGCGGTGGCTGGCCGGCCGGGTCGGGCAGGCTGGTGACGTCGACGTCGCCGGTGCGGGTGAAGCTCACGGCCCGCTTGAGTTCGCAGCCATCGCTGGTCGTCGAGCTGTAGTCGCCGGTCAGGGTGCCGTCGGGGCGGGGCTGCAGGGTGAACACCTCCCAGCGTTCGGCGGGAGCGTTGTGGCACGTTCCGGGGCCGGTGCCGACGGCCAGCCAGCGGCCGCCGACCTCGTCGAACACCTGCGTCGACACGCGCGTGGTTTGTCCGCTTCGGCGCGCGGCGGTGGCCACGCACTCGCCCGGGCGGCACACCGAGCGCAGGCCCCAGGTTTCGGTCGTCGGCGCCGCACCCTCGTACCGATTGCCGTCGAGATCGGTCTGCGGGTCGAAGTTGGCGGTGTAGATACCGGTGAAGGGACCCGTGTTGGGCGCCGCGGCGGGGGGTGCGCCGGCGGTCGGCTTGTGGTGGTGGGAGACGTTGACGGCCGCGAAGACACCGGCGCCGATCAACACCGCGGTAGCGAGCAGGGCGGGAATCACGACGTGGGGGCGCCGCCACCTGGGCCGCTGCGGGGTGGGTGTCACCTCCAGCGGTGCCGCTGGTGGCAGAACGGGCGCGGTCGCGGTGGGGGCCAGTAGGGTGTCATGGCCGTGGATGGGGCCCGCGGTGGGCTGGTCGGTCCAGACCGGTGGGTGGGTCGGCGCGGTGGTCGCCTCGCGGGCGGCGTGCGCGAATTCCACGGTGGTGGCATAGCGCTGGTCGGGGTCTTTGGCCATGCCTTTGGCGATGAC
>NZ_LZJZ01000011.1 GCF_001667585.1 Mycobacterium sp. E2733 | reverse complement strand
CCCGGGCGGCATGACGTTGAGATGCAGAAGCGTTTCGGCGCGCGCCCAGTTGTGGACGTGCGCGACCCGCTCACGGTTGACCGCATCCGGCAGGCCGATGTGCAGGTCGAGCCTCAGCGGCCGGACGATCTCGTCTGCCATGAAGCGGCCCAGCGTGCGGCCGGCCGGGTCCGTGCGGCGGATCAGCTCGGATTCGTACCAGCCCAGCGTGATCGCGTGGTAACCGTGCCGCGAACCCGGCCGCCACGCCGGCGCTTGGCCGGCCAGGATCGGCGAGAGCCTGGCCGGATCGGCGACGTCGGCCAGCGCCGGCTTCGGTTTGAGCGCGCACAGTCCGGCCTGGTGCCCCAGGAGTTGGCGGACCGTCACGTCGCCCTTGCCCGCCTGCGCGAATTCCGGCCAGTAACCGGCCACCTTGGCGTCATAGGAGATGAGGCCGCGGGACACCGCGACCGCCACGACCAGGGCAGCGACCCCTTTGGTCGTGGAGAACATGTTGACCATCGTGTCGGCTTGCCACGGCTGTTTCGCCAACCCGTTTCGGTAACCGCCCCACAGGTCGACGACCTTGATCCCATCGCGGTAGACCGCGACGGCCGCGCCGACCTCCGCGCCGTCACGGAAGCTGGCGCGAAAGGCGTCGGCGACCTTTCCGTAGCCGGCATCCACGTCGCCGTGAATCTGATCCGCCGACACCGCAACCTTGAGAACCATCGCCACGCCTCCGAAAGGAGACTAAGCCAGCGTCGAGCGTTTCGGGCCGTCTCGCCCCGGCTGGGTCAGTGGGCGCCCAGGCTACCGCTAAGGTACTGAGCGCGGCAGGCCCGGCGTGCCAGCTTGCCGCTGGTGGTGCGGGGAATGGCGCCGGCCGGCAGGAAACACACGTCTGCCACCGGCAGGCCGTGGCGGCGCAGGACCGCGGCCCCGATGGCTTCGATGGCCGGCCGCGGGTCGGCGCGGCTGGTGCCCGTCGCCCGCTCGGCGATGATCACCAGCCGCTGATCGGCGCCCTCGTCCGGCACCGCGAAGGCGGTCACGTATCCGCGGCGAACCAGCGGGGACGCTTCGGCCACGGTCGCCTCGATGTCCTGCGGGTAGTGGTTGCGGCCGCCGATGGCGACCATGTCGGCGATCCGGCCGGTGACGTACAGCTCGCCGTCGAGATAGGTACCCAGGTCCCCGGTCCGCAGCCATGCGCGTTCGAGGGACGAGCCCTCGGCGTGGCTGCCGTCGGCGAGCCGTGACCGCAGCCGGGCGCCGAAGTCTCGCCGGGTTTCATCGGGCAGTCCCCAGTAGCCCCGGCCGACGTTGTTGCCCTGCACCCAGATCTCGCCGACCTGACCGTCGGGCAGTTCGGTCCCGGTGGCCGGGTCGACGATGACGGCCCATTCGCTGCGGCCCACCTGCCCGCAGGAGACGTGCGCCACGGCTTCGGGATCGCCCGCCGCAACCCGGACTGCGCGACCGGCGCCCAGTTCTTCGCGGTGGAAGTAGACGGGGGTCGCCACGGCGGCGGGCGCGATGGTCGCGACGAACAGGGTGGCCTCCGCGATGCCGTACGACGGCTTGAACGCCGTCGGCCGCAACCCGTAGGGGGCGAACGCCTTGTTGAACGTGGTGATCGCCTCGATGCTGACGGGTTCGGACCCGATGATGAGCACCACGTTGCTCAGGTCGACATCGTCGCCCGGCGCGGGCACCCCCCGCTGGGCGGTCCATTCGTAGGCGAAGTTCGGCGCCGCGGTGACGGCCCGGCCCGTCTCTGCCGACAAGGCTTTGATCCAGCGCTGCGGCCTGCGGACGAACGCGGCGGGCGACATCAACGTGGAGTGTCCGCCGTACACCGCCGGGAAGCCGATCATCGACAGGCCCATGTCGTGGTAGAGCGGCAGCCAGCTGACACCGTGGGTGTTGCGGTCCAGCAGATCGATGGAAAGGATCATCTGCACGAGGTTGGTGCCGACCGCCCGGTGCGTGATCTCGACGCCGACCGGGGGCCGCGTCGAGCCCGACGTGTATTGCAGGTGGGAGATGTCATCGTGGCGTAACTCGTTGGGGGCGAAGGAATCCCGCGCCGAGTCGGGGATCTCGTCGATGACGATGACCCGCGGCCGGTGCGCTTGTGGGAGGGTGCCCAGAAAATCCTCGACCGCGGTCCTTGCCCCCGTCGTCGTCAGTACGGCCGTCGGCCGCGAATCGCGCAGGGCCGTGTCCAGACGGGCCGCGTGCCCGGGCAACTCGGGCGCGAACAGCGGCACCGCAATGGTTCCGGCCTTGATCGCCGCGTAGAAGCCCATCACATAGTCGAGGCTCTGCGGCGCCAGGACCGCGACCCGCTCGCCATGGCCGGCCACTTGTTGGACGCGCGCGCCGATGGCTTCCAGCCGGACACCGAACTGGTTCCACGTCACCTCTTCGACGAACCCGTCGGCCGAACGGTTGTGGTCCAAGAAGCGGTACGCCACGGCGTCGCCGACGTTGGCGATGTTGCGGTCGATGAGCGAGATCAGCGTGACGTCCGGCGGCGGCATGACGTTGCCCTCGGCGTCCAGGCAGTCCTCGATCTTGAGCAGGCCGGGCACACCAGTGGCGCGCTGCCGCGAACCGATCTCCATGGCCCCCACTGTAGGCAAGGTGATGCGCCAGCCACCGTGCCGCGAAGGTGATGATAGGCAACCCGAGCGCGAACGCCGTTCGGTGAGAATCGAATTCGCCGGCCAGCCCGGCGCGTCAACGGCTATCCTGCGCCCTCGTCGCGGCGCCCACGGTGTGAGCGGTAGCCTACGCGCGAGCGGCATGCAGGTCGTCGATGAATTTCACCGGGAGTTGGCCATGTCAGGCAGGACGTTTTCATTCGAGATCAACCGCACCAGCGCCGCGCCCGCAGCGACGCTGTTCCGGCTCGTCACCGACGGCGCCAACTGGTCGAAGTGGGCCAAGCCCATCGTTGTTCACTCGAGCTGGGCCCGGCAGGGCGATCCGGCGCCCGGCGGAATCGGGGCCGTCCGCAAGGTGGGGATGTGGCCCGTGCTCGTGCAGGAGGAGACCGTCGAGTACGAGCAGGACCGCCGGCATGCCTACAAGCTCGTCGGTCCCCCTACCCCGGCCAAGGATTACTCGGGCGAGGTGGTCTTCACGCCGAACGCGGCGGGCGGAACCGACATCCGCTGGACCGGCTCGTTCACCGAAGGGGTGCGCGGGACGGGCCCGGTGATGCGGGCCGCCATGGGCGGCGCGGTCCGGTTCTTTGCCGGCCGGCTGGTGAAGGCGGCCGAACGCGAATCGAACGGCGGGCGGTAGCGCCAAGCCCATGACGGCCGCACAAGCGGCCGCCACGCTGTCAGGGAGGGCCTATGGGTTGTTGGCCCGGTGCTACTTCGCGTCGACCTCGTCCTGATACTTCTTCGTCATGTGCGCGACCGCATCCAACTGAGATTGCGCGAGGCTGTCCCGGGCCTGCCCGGCGCGCGCTGCGGCATCCAGCGTCGGCTGCGCCTGGCCCTGGAAATGCGGCATCACTTCGGCGGCGAACAATTCGGCGGACCGTCTGGTGGCGGCCGGATTGGCCCACTCGTGGCCCATCTGCAGCATGCAGCCGAACCCGCCGGACTGATCCCACAGCCGCTGAACCTGCTCGCGCGCCCGCTCGGGTGTACCGATCACGCCCGCCCCGTTGTCGTTGATGACGTCGATCATCTCGTCCAGCTGCTCGCCCGGCATCGTCATCTGCGGGAAGGCGGCCACCTTCTGGAAATACCGGAACCACGGCTCGATGCCGAACTTGACCTCTTCTCGGGCCTGCTTTTCCGTTTCGGCGAGGTGGAACAGGCCGACCAGGCTCCAGTTCCTGCGGTCGACCTGCGTGCCGAAGGTCGCCGCGCGCTCCTCGACGATGCCCCAGTGATACGAGAGCGCGTTGAAGCCCTCGATGGTCAACGTCGCCCCGATGGAGAGCAGGCCGATGCCATGCTTGCCGGCCAGCCGCGCACCCGTCGGCGACGCGACCGCGGCGACGGACAGCGGGATCCCGCCATCCGAGTACGGGGCAAGCTGCAGCTTGGCGTCGAACAGCTGGTGCGTGGCCGTCTTGGCGCTCACTGTCTCCCCCGCGAGCAGCCGGACGACGATGTCGAGATTCGTTTCGAGCAGTTCTCGGGTGTCGGTGGGCGTGAGCCCGATCATCGACGAGTCGCTGGGCAGGGAGCCCGGCCCCACCCCGGCGATGATGCGGCCATGGGTGAGGTGATCCAGCAGCATCAGCCGGTCGGCGACCCAGAGCGGGTTGTGGTACGAGAGCGAAATGACCCCGGTGCCAAAGCGAATGCGCTTGGCCCGCTCGGCCGCGGCGGCGATGAACACCTCGGGGGAGCTGATGATCTCGCTGCCGGCCGAGTGGTGTTCGCCCAACCACACTTCGTCGAAGCCGAGAGCGTCGAGGTGCTCGATGAATTGCAGGTCGCGCTGCAATGCGAGCGTGGGATTGGTGCCCGCCCGGTGGAACGGGGCGATGAAGTATCCAAACCTGAGCTTCGCCATTGAGGCTCCCTTGCATCCGGTTGGCCAGAACCATAACTCGGATGCGGTGTTCGGCCTAGGCCATCACGGAAGAACGCGGGCAAGCGCGGGTTTTCAGCCGGCGGGGCCAGGTGTTCCCGGCCCCGCCGACTATTGGGAGCAAGTCTCTGTTGTGCTACCGCGGGCTCAACGCGCGGAGATCAGTAGCCGCCGCAGACGTTGCCGACGCACCCGCCGCCGCCACCCGGGCCGCCGTGCTGGCCGCCGGTGCGAGCGGGGCCTGGGTGGGTACCCGACTGGCCGCGCGTCCGGAGTCGCTCTCCG
>NZ_LZJZ01000010.1 GCF_001667585.1 Mycobacterium sp. E2733 | reverse complement strand
CGGCGTGGCCGGCTGCGCGGCGATGGACGGGACCGTGCTGGTCAACCTGATCAACACCAAACTGACGGTGGCCGTGCGGCTGGCACCGTCGACGGGCGCGGTCACCGGGGAACCCGACGTGGTGCGCAAGGACACCCATGCCCACGCGTGGGCGCTGCGGATGTCACCGGACGGAAACGTCTGGGGCGCAACGGTCAACAAGACCGCCGGGGATGCGGAGAAGCTCGACGACGTGGTGTTCCCGCTGTTCCCGCAGGGCGGCGGCTTCCCGCGCAACAACGACGACAAGACCTAGCGGAAAAGCGCTTTCGTCAGCTCTGCCCGCAGGCGGCCAGCACCAGTTCGCGCACCCGGGCCGCGTCGGCCTGTCCCCGGGTGGCCTTCATCACCGCGCCGACGATCGCGCCCGCCGCGGCCACCTTGCCGCCGCGGATCTTCTCGGCCACATCGGGATTGGCGGCCAGGGCCTCGTCGACCGCGGCCTGGGTCACCGAATCGTCGCGGACCAGCTCGAGACCGCGGGATGTCATCACCTGCTCGGGTTCGCCCTCGCCCCCCAGCACCCCCTCCACGACCTGGCGGGCCAGCTTGTTGGACAACTTGCCCTGGTCGACGAGCGCGATCACCGCGGCGACCTGCGCCGGGGTGATGGCCAGTTCGTCGAGGCCGATGTTCGCTTCGTTGGCCTTCTGCACCAAGAAGTTTCCCCACCAGGCGCGCGCCTGCTCGCTGGCCGCGCCGTGCTTGACGGTCTCCATGACCAGTTCCACGGCGCCGGCGTTGACCAGATCGCGCATCACCTCGTCCGAAACGCCCCATTCCTGCTGAATCCTCTTGCGGCTCAGCCACGGTAGCTCGGGGATCGTCTGGCGCAGCTGCTCGACCAGCTCGCGGCTGGGTGCGACCGGTTCCAGGTCGGGCTCGGGGAAATAGCGGTAGTCCTGGGCGGTCTCCTTGGCGCGGCCCGGGCTGGTGTACCCCGCCTCGTGAAAGTGGCGCGTCTCCTGAATGATCCGGCCGCCGGATGCGAGGACGGCGCCCTGCCGTTGCATCTCGTAACGCACCGCCACCTCAACGCTTTTCAGCGAGTTGACGTTCTTTGTCTCGGTGCGCGTGCCGAACTCGGTCGTTCCGGTCGGCATCAGCGACACGTTCGAATCGCAACGCATCGAGCCCTGATCCATACGGACATCGGATACATCCAAGGCGCGCAACAGGTCTCGCAACGCTGTGACGTAGGCGCGGGCGATCTGCGGTGCCCGGGCACCGGCGCCGACGATGGGCTTGGTCACGATCTCGATCAGCGGCACGCCGGCACGGTTGTAGTCGAGCAGCGACGTCGTCGCGCCGTGGATGCGGCCGGTCTCGCTGCCCAGGTGGGTCAGCTTGCCGGTGTCCTCCTCCATGTGCGCGCGTTCGATCTCGACCCGCCAGGTGGTGCCGTCCTCGAGCGGCGCATCCAGGTATCCGTTGACGGCGATCGGCTCGTCGTACTGGGAGATCTGGTAGTTCTTCGGCATATCCGGGTAGAAGTAGTTCTTCCGGGCGAAGCGGCACCAGGGCACGATCTCGCAGTTCAGCGCCAGCCCGATCCGGATCGCCGATTCCACCGCCGTGCGGTTGAGCACCGGCAGCGAACCGGGCAGGCCGAGGCACACCGGGCATACCTGGGTGTTGGGCTCGGCACCGAACGCGGTGGAGCACCCGCAGAACATCTTGGTGACGGTCGACAGCTCGACGTGCACCTCGAGGCCGAGTACCGGGTCGAAACGCGCGATGACGTCGTCGTAGTCCATGAGATCGGCGCTGGCAGCAACACTCATGCCGTCGATCGTAGTGGTGACCGCGAGCGCGGCGGAGCCGGGCGAAGCGGGTCACCACCATCAGGCGTAGTGGTGACCGCGAGCGCGGCGGAGCCGGGCGAAGCGGGTCACCACCATCAGGCGTAGTGGTGACCGCGAGCGCGGCGGAGCCGGGCGAACTCAGGGCCAGTGCGGCGAGCGCGGCACCGGGAACCGGTTGCGCTCCTCACCCCTGCCCGGGAACATGTCGGCCAGCACGGCCGCCATCTCAAGGTAACTGCGCCGGCTTTCCTTGCTGAGCAGATCCAGCTCAATCTGTTTGCCCTCGTGAATGTGGCGATCGAACGGCAGCACCACCGTCGCGGCGACGCGCGCGGACAATCGCTCGAGTTCCTTGGCGGCCAGCAGCTCTACCTTGGCCGGCTCGACGTGGTTGATCGCCAGTATCGTCGACCCAACCGACGCCTGATATCCGTTGTTGCCCAACCAATCGAGCGTGGTGCCCGTCTTTCGTATCGCGTCGAGGGAGGTGCTGGTCACCACGACCAGGGCCTGCGCCTCGGGCAGGACCGCGTCCATCACCCCGGAATTGAGGGCCTTGGCGCAGTCCACCAGCACGACCGAATAGTGGTTCCGCAGCAGCGAAAACGCTTTCACCACGTCTTGACGCTCGAGTCGCCAGTCGGTGTTCGCATAGTCGGGCAATCCGAGCACTTCCAGGCCGAAATTGTTCATGTAGGTGTGCGCCCGGACATCCGCATAATTCGTGATGGTTTTATCGGCAAGCAATTCGGGCATGCCCACCGAGTTGGGACGGCCATGCCGTTCCGGCAAATCCCCGGCGTCGATATCAACGGCGATGACCCGGTCATGGCGCACATCGGCGAACGTTGACCCCAGCGCCTCCACCACCGTCGTCTTGCCGACGCCGCCTTTGAGATTGAGCACTGCGATGGGAAATGCGCCGCCCACGACCGCGCGAATGCGCTTGCGCAGATCCTCTTTGTACTGCTCGTCCTTGCCTGGGCCCAGATCAACTCCGGTCACGCGGCGGATCAGTTCGCGCCAGTCGAGCCTCGCGGAGCCCTCGCGGTCGTGCTGTACGAGTCCGTCCAGCGCCGTTCCACCCGCAAGTCGCGCCGGCCGCGAACGGACCCGCGAGGCCGGGGCGGGCGCAGGTGGGGGCGGCGGCGGCCTGAACGGCGGACGGCGGATGGAGGGATCCGAGCGGTGGGGTCGCGGCACCGTGGCGGCTGCCGGATCGGCGTCGACGCGTGGAGAAGGTTGCCGCTGCGGATTGGCCGGCGGGCCCGGTGGCCCCGCCGACGACGCGGGATGCTGAACGACTCCGCGAACCGAACCGCGGTTGCTCACACCCCCGGTATAACCCCTGAGGACCAGTCTGAAAACCACGAATTTGCGCCGACCGGTCCTAAGCTGGTCAATCGCCGGGCAAATTCAGGTCGGCGTCAACTCGGAGCCACCCGCCGTTTGCCGAATCCGCCGCGATCAGCCGAAGAAGGCGGCCGCGTCGTCGTAGCGGCTTTCAGGCACCAGCTTGAGCTGACGCACCGCGTCGGCCAGTGCCACCCGGCCGATGTCCTGCCCCCGAAGCGACACCATCTGGCCGTATTCGCCCGCGTGCGCAGCGTCGGCGGCGTTCACGCCGAACCGGGTGGCCAACACCCGGTCATAGGCCGTGGGCGTTCCGCCGCGCTGGACGTGGCCCAGCACGGTCACCCGGACGTCCTTATTGATCCGCTTCTCCACCTCGGCGCCCAGCTGTGCCGCGACGCCGGTGAATTTTTCGTGGCCGAACTCGTCAATCCCGCCTTCGCGCAACGAGATCGAGCCCGGTACGGGTTTCGCGCCCTCGGCGACGACGCAGATGAAGTGCGAATCCCCGCGCTGGAAGCGGCGTTTGACCAACCGGCACACCTCCTCGACGTCGAAGGGTTGTTCGGGAATCAGCGTCATGTGGGCACCGGAGGCCAGCCCCGCGTTCAGCGCTATCCAGCCGGCGTGCCTGCCCATCACCTCCACCAGCATCACCCGCTGATGGGATTCGGCGGTGCTGTGCAGGCGGTCGATGGCTTCGGTGGCCACCGTCAACGCGGTGTCGTGGCCGAAAGTCACGTCGGTGCAATCGATGTCGTTGTCGATGGTCTTCGGCACGCCCACGACGGGAACGTTCTCCTCGGAGAGCCAGTGCGCGGCGGTCAGGGTGCCTTCGCCACCGATGGGGATGAGAACGTCGATGCCGTTGTCGTCCAGAGTCTGCTTGATCTGGTCGAGCCCGGCCCGCAATTTGTCGGGATGCACCCGGGCGGTCCCCAGCATCGTGCCGCCCTTTGCTAACAGCCGGTCATTGCGATCGTCGTTCTGCAGTTGGATGCGTCGGTTTTCCAGCAATCCGCGCCAGCCGTCCTGGAAGCCGACCACCGACGAGCCGTACCGGGCGTCGCAGGTGCGCACCACCGCCCGAATGACGGCATTCAGCCCCGGGCAGTCGCCGCCTCCGGTGAGAACTCCGATCCGCATGCCCTCATCTTGCCCTGCCCGCCACTCGCACGGCGACGAAAGGTCAGATGGCCGACGGCAGCGCGCCGCGGGCGGCCTCGTAGGCGGCGCCCACCCGGTACAGGCGGTCATCGGCCAGCGCCGGCGCCATGATCTGCAGCCCGACCGGCAGGCCGTCGTCGGGCGACAGACCCGACGGCACCGACATGCCGCAGTGGCCGGCCAGGTTCAGCGGCAGCGTGCACAGGTCGAACAGGTACATCGCCAGCGGATCGTCGACCTTCTCGCCAAGCGCGAAGGCGGTGGTCGGCGTCGCGGGCGACACCACCACGTCGACGGACTGGTACGCCTTGTCGAGGTCGCGGGCGATCAGCGTGCGCACCTTCTGCGCCTGGTTGTAATAGGCGTCGTAGTAACCGGCCGACAGCGCGTAGGTGCCGATCATGATGCGCCGCTTGACTTCCGGCCCGAAACCGGTGGCCCGGGTCAGCGCCATCACCTCCTCGGCGCTGTGCGTCCCGTCGTCACCGACGCGCAGCCCGTACCGCATCGCGTCGAAGCGGGCCAGGTTGCTCGACACCTCCGACGGCAAGATCAGGTAGTAGGCGGCCAGCGCGTATTCGAAGTGCGGGCAGTCGACTTCGCTCACCTCGGCGCCCAGTTCGGTCAGCCGGCCGGCGGCCGCCTCGAACGAGGCCAGCACTCCCGGCTGGTAGCCGTCGCCGCGAAGCTGCTTCACCACCCCGACGCGCACGCCCTTGAGATCACCGGCCGCGCCCGCCTTTGCGGCCCCGACGACATCAGGCACCGCGGCGTCGACGGACGTGGAATCGCGGAGGTCGTGACCGGCGATCACCTGGTGCAGCAGCGCGGTGTCCAGCACCGTGCGCGCGCACGGGCCGCCCTGATCCAACGACGACGCGCACGCGACCAGGCCGTAGCGCGACACCGTGCCGTAGGTGGGTTTGACGCCGACCGTCGCCGTGAGCGCCGCAGGCTGCCGAATCGAGCCGCCGGTGTCCGATCCGATGGCCAACGGCGCCTGGAATGCGGCCAGCGCCGCCGCGCTGCCTCCGCCGGAACCGCCGGGCACCCGCTCGAGGTTCCATGGGTTACGGGTGGGCCCGTAGGCGGAGTTCTCCGTCGACGAGCCCATAGCGAACTCGTCCATGTTGGTCTTGCCGAGTATCGGGATGCCCGCGGCGCGCAACCGCGTGGTGACGGTGGCGTCGTAGGGGGAACGCCAGCCTTCAAGGATCTTGGAGCCGCAGGTCGTGGGCATGTCGACGGTGGTGAAGACGTCCTTGAGGGCCAGCGGCACCCCGGCCAGCGGCGACGGCAGCCGCTCGCCGGCGGCCACCGCCTCGTCGACGACGGCCGCCGCGGCAAGCGCCTCGTCGGCGGCCACGTGCAGGAAGGCGTGATACCGGTCGTCGGTCGCGGCGATCTGGTCCAGGCACGCCTGGGTGACCTCGACCGACGACAGCTCCTTGGCGGCGATCCGGGCGGCCAGGGTCGCGGCGTCGGCTCGGATGACGTCGTTCACTCGCTGTCTCCCAGGATCTGCGGCACGGCGAAGCGGCCGTCGGCGGCCTCGGGCGCCTCGGCCAGCGCCTCCCGCTGCGTCAGGCAGGGGGTCGGCTCGTCCGGGCGGGTGACGTTGACGTCCTTGAGCGGGTTGCCGGTCGCCTCGACGCCGGTGACGTCGACCGCCTGCACCTGGCTGACGTGGGTCAGGACGGCGTCGAGCTGGCCGGCGAAGCTGTCGAGCTCGCTATCGGTCAGCGCCAGCCGGGACAGCCGGGCTAGGTGCGCCACCTCGTCGCGGGAGATCTGGGACACGACAGGAAAGCCTAGCCGCGAGCGTGTGGCCGGGTTCAGGGCCGCCGGTTATCCGCGAAAATGCAGTCCAGGCATCGCTGTGCAACAGTGTTGGCCGTGCCGTCCTATCTGTTGCGCATCGAGCTGGTCGACCGCCCGGGCAGCCTGGGCTCGCTGGCCGTGGCGCTCGGTTCGGTGGGCGCCGACATCCTGTCGCTCGACGTGGTGGAGCGCAGCTCGGGGTATGCGATCGACGACCTGGTGATCGAGTTGCCGCCGGGCGCCATGCCGGACACGTTGATCACCGCCGCGGAGTCGCTCTCCGGCGTCCGGGTGGACAGCGTGCGGCCGCACACCGGGTTGTTGGAAGCGCATCGCGAGCTGGAGCTGCTCGACCACGTCGCCGCGGCCGGCGACAAGATGTCGCGGCTGCAGGTCCTGGCCAACGAGGCGCCCAGGGTGCTGCGCGTCAGCTGGTGCACCGTGCTGCGCAGCGCGGGCGACGAGCTGCAGCGCCTGGCCGCCAGCCCGGGGACGCCGGAGACGCGGGCGGCGTCGGCCCCGTGGCTGCCCATCGAACGGGCCGCGACGCTGGACAGCACCGGTGAGTGGGTGCCCCAGGCCTGGCGCGACATGGACACCACGATGGTCGCCGCCCCCCTGGGCGATCCGCACACGGCGGTGGTGTTGGGCCGCCCGGGCCCGGAATTCCGGCCTTCGGAGGTGGCTCGGCTGGGTTACCTGGCCGGGATCGTCGCAACCATGCTGCGCTAGCGGGCGCTACGAGGGCACCTCGTGGAATGGACCGCCGCTGCGCGAGACATTAGACGACGGCGGGCGCTCACGGCGTGTCATATACGTGGTTTAAGTGCCGCGGAGGTGGCCGGCCGTCAAGACCGGCTGGGAGTTCGACCCTGACAGCACCGCCGGGTCGTCGTCGTCCCACAGCAGCAGCTGCCGAACCGCCGGCCGCGGACCGTAGGGCCGCAGCATCGTGCTAGCCGGGCGCGGACGCACGCGTTGCGGCCACCAGAACCACCGTCCGAGAACCGTTGCGACGGAGGGCGTCATGAATGACCGCACGATCAGCGTGTCGAACAAGAGGCCGAGGCCGATGGTGGTGCCGATCTGACCGAGCACCTGAAACCCGCTGAAGACGAACGCACACATGGTGACGGCGAAGACGAGGCCGGCCGAGGTGACGACCGAACCGGAGCCGGCCATCGCGCGGATGATGCCCGTCTTCAGGCCGGCGTGGATCTCCTCCTTGAATCGCGAGATCAACAGCAGGTTGTAGTCGGAACCGACTGCCAGCAGGAGGATTACGGCAAGCGCGAGCACGACCCAATACAGCTGAATGCCGAAGATGTACTGCCAGACCAAAACCGAGAGCCCGAACGAGGCGCCCAGCGATAGGGCGACCGTGCCCACGATGACGAGCGCGGCGATCAGGCTTCGCGTGATGATCATCATGATCAACAGGATCAGGCTCAGCGCGGCGAAGGCCACGATCAACAGATCGTATTTGGCGCCGTCTTGGATGTCCTTGTACGTCGCGGCGGTACCGCCGACGTAGACGTTGGCGCCGGCCATGGGTGTGCCCTTCAACGCCTCGTGGGCGGCCTTGGTGATCGGCTCGATGTGCGCAATGTCCTCGGGCGTCGCGGGATCGCCTTCGTGGGTGACGATCATGCGGGCCGCCTTGCCGTCGGGCGAGAGAAACAGTTTGAGCCCACGCTTGAAGTCCGGGTTGTTGAAGACCTCGGGGGGCAGGTAAAACGTGTCGTCGTTCTTGGCGGCGTCGAAGGCTCGCCCCAGGGCCGTGGCGTTGTCGATGGCGGCCGCCGTCTGCGCGTAAATGCCGGACAGGGTGGCGTAATTGGCCAACGTCAGGTCGTGATTGGTCTGCTGACTGGCGATCTGCGGCGGTATCAGCTCCACCAGCTTCGGCTGCAGCGCGTCAAGCTTGTCCAGGCTGGCCGTGAGGTCTTGGAACCTCTCGGTGAGCTGGTCGATGCCGTCGAGGGCGTCGAAGAGCGATCTGAACGCGAAGCACGCGGGAATGTCGAAACAGTGCCTCTCCCAGTAGAAGTAGCTGCGGATCGGCCGGAAGAAATCGTCGAAGTTCGCGATCTTGTCTCGCAAGTCCTGGATCGTGCCCATCGTGTCGTGAAAGCTCTGGGCCTCACTGTGGGTCGTGTCGGCCAGCTGCTGCTGCAGGACGTATTGCTGCTTGAGGATGTTGATCGTCTTCGCGAGTTCATCCGCCTGTTTCAGCACGTCGTTCGCGCGATCACGTTGATACGTCAGGTTCTCCTGTTGGGCAGCGCTGGAATTGCTCACCACGAAGGCGAGCGAGCTGTGGTCGAGCGGGGTGCCCAACGGCCTCGTGATGGTCTGCACCTGGGCGATGCCGGGCACGTGGAACACCGCCTTGGCCACCCGGTCCAGGATGAGCATGTCGGCCGGGTTCCGCATATCGTGATCCGTTTCCACCATGAGCAATTCGGGCTCCAGCCGGGCGCGCGAGAAATGACGCTCCGCCGCGGTGTATCCGACATTGGCCGGCGCGCTGGCGGGCATGTACGGCCGGGTGTCGTAACTCGTCTTGTAGCCGGGCAGGGCGAGCAGGCCCACGAGGGCCATAGCGCACGCCGCGGCAAGGACGGGTCCGGGCCAGCGGACGATGGCGGTGCCTATCCGCCGCCATCCGCGAGTTCTCATCGCCCGCCTGGGATCGAAGATGCCTGCCTTGGCACCCAGGGTGAGGATGGCCGGGCCGAGCGTGAGTGCGGCAAGAAGCGCGACAACGATGCCCAGCGCGGCGGGAATGCCCAGGCTTTGAAAGTAGGGCAGCCGGGTGAAGCCCAGGCAGGCGACCGCGCCGGCAACGGTGAGCCCCGAACCCAACACGATGTGCGTCGTACCGTGATACATAGTGTAGAAAGCTTTTTCGCGGTCTTCGCCGGTCCCGCGGGCTTCCTGATAGCGGCCCACGAAAAAGATCGCATAGTCGGTCCCGGCGGCGATCACCAACAACGTCAGCAGATTCGTCGCATAGGTCGACAGCCCGATCACCCCGGCGTTGCCGAGGAAGGCGACCAGACCGCGCGCGGCGGACATCTCGATGAGGACCGTTGCGAGCACGAGCAGCGTGGTGAGCACCGAACGATAGACGAAGAACAGCATCAATGCGATCACACCCGGCCCGGCGGCAGCTGCCATCGGTCCGAGGGTGATGGTGTCGCCCGATGATCGAAAGGTGAACGGGTGAAGGGGATTTCGATGGCTTCCCTCGTCAGGCGGGGGTGGATGGTGCTGGTCGCGG
>NZ_LZJZ01000009.1 GCF_001667585.1 Mycobacterium sp. E2733 | reverse complement strand
GATGCGCGCCGGCGGGGGGCCGTCGCCGCCCCCCATCACCGAGCCGACCGTCGCGATGGCCTGCAGCGCGGTGAAGAGGCCTTCGCCCGTCGCGGTCTTGGGCGCCGGCTTCAGACCGTCGATCGCCGCCTTCACCGCCTCGCGATTGGTGGTCGGGGAGACCAGCAGCGAGGCGTTGGCCGCGAACTCAACCAGGCCCAGGTTGATGCCCGGCGTCAGCTGGCTGGCGAACTGGCTGGCCGCCTCCTCGGCGGCCTTGAGCCGGTTCGGCGGGACGTCGGTGGCCCGCATGGACTGCGAGATGTCGATGACCAGCACGATGACGGCCCGGTTGCGCGGGATGCGCATGTCATGGGTCGGGGTGGCCAGCGCGATGGTCAGCAGGACCAGGCTGAGCAGTGAGACGGCGATGGGAATGTGCCGCGTCGGCGACTGCGGCACGTTCGCCTCGGTGAACCGGCGCAGCCGGCGCCGGCGGCGGCCCTGGACCACGACGTAGACCGCGAGCAGAGCCAGGGGGAGCAAACCGAGCAACAGCATGCCCGGGCGTTGGAAGCCGTACAGCGGTAACGGGCCGATCCCCGGAAGCGACACCCGCCAGTAAAGAGGAGACTCGAGGGCCCGTCAAACGGGGCTATTCGCGCCTGAGCCGCCCGTCTACGAATTGCTCCAATTTCTCCCATTCCCGCACCGCCGCGGCGTACGGGGCCGAGGGCTTCCCGACCGAGCCGGGCTCGAGTACGTACGCCACCAGCTTGCCCAGCGGGCGGCCCGTCTCCAGCGCCTTGTCGACCGTGCCCTCCTCCGAGTAGTCGCCGACGTCGCGGAGCAGTTCGACGGCCAGGTCCAGCTGGTCGCGGTCCACGGCGTCCGGCCCGTCGGCGATGTCGTCGGCCAGCCCGCTCAGCACGTAGATGTTGTCCTCGGTGACCTTGACCTCCAGCGAACCGTCGGTGGCGGCGGTGCGGATGTCGTCGTAGGTGCTCAGGTCGGCCAGGTCGTGGTCGTGCTCGTCGGCCAGGTAGCGGGCCAGCGCGCGCTCGGAGGTGAACACGCTGATGCGCCCGTTGCGGCCCAGGAAGATCGGGCGGTCGTCGAGGTAGCACCGCAGGGTGTAGAAGGTGCCCGAACTCGTCATGATCCGAATCGGGTCGATGCCCACCTGCTGCCAGAAATCCTCGTCGCTGCCCAGGATCACCGTGTCGCCGGCCGCGCGGGGTTCCTCGGCCTCGGCCTCCACCGGCTCGTCGGCCTCGTCGTCGGCCTCGTCGTCGGCCTCGTCGACCGCTTCGGCGTCTTCCGCCTCTTCCTCTTCCTCGAGCTCTTCGGCCAGCTCGTCGGCGGCCTTGGCCGACAACTTGGCGTCCACCTCGGGCGTGGTGACGATGTCTTCGATCGCGCTGAGCACGTCGTCCCAGCTGCGCCCGATGATCTCGCCGAGCGCGTTCCAGCGTTTGAGGCCGGCCTTGCCGCTGAAGTGGTCGATCCCGCCGGACACCGTGCCCAACGTGGGGTTGCCGTTGAAGAACTTCGACACCGCGGCGAGCTCGCACACCGACCCGATGGACGAGACGAGCGCCAGCGTGCGGGCCAGCCCGGCCACCGACTCCTCGGTCGGCTTCTCCGACACCAGCTCCTCGACCGCGACCAGGTCGAACTGCGAGGCGGCGGCCGGATCGAACTTGTGCGCATGCGCGGAGGTCAGGTCCTTCCACGCCGGGTGGTCGACCAGGTCGTTGTCGGTGTCGGAGCGCACGAACGCGACCAGGTCGGCGACGGAGGAGAAGACGTACAGGTCCTCGTCCTTGCCCAGGAACGCCTCCCACTCGTCGCCGGCGTCGCGCCAGCGGGGTGCCCACACTGTGTAGTGGTCACCGTCGGACAGGCTCAGGCGGATGGGCACGAGGTCAGCAGCCATGCGGCACACAATAGCGACGGCGGGGGAAGGTGCCCGCCAGCGGCTAGCCCGGTGACGGCGAGCGCCGGGACGGCGCGAGAAAGGAACCGGGCAATCGAACCTAGCCCGGTGAAGGCGAGCGCCGGGACGGCGCGGTTGGGGGTCCCCGCTGGCGGGGGAGAACCGGGCGACCGAACCTAGCCCGGACCTAGCCCCAGATATCGGTGATCGGCGGCGCGCTGGCCGCGTATCCGGTTTTGGGCAGGCCGTACATCTGCTCGATCGTGGACAGCACGTTGTAGTGGTTGATCTGTTCGCTGTAATTGCCGGGACGGACGTGGGCGCCGTAGAAGATGGTGGGGATCTGGTTGCGGCTGCCGTTATCGTCCTCGTCGAACGTCACGATCAGCAGGCTGTTGTTGGCCGCCGCCCAATTGGCGTAGCCCGACAGCTGGCGGTTCAGCCAGGCGTCGGCCTGAGCGATCGAGCCGTCGTGCATGTTGTTGTCGTTGTTGGGGATGACGAACGACACCGTGGGCAGGCTGGCGTAGTTGCCCATCGGGAACGCGGAGAACGGCAGCGAGTTCGCCGGTGGCACGTTGGTGAAGTTGGCCCAGGGCACGTGTTTGCGTGCGTACTTGCCGGCGGTGCACGTCGGCGAGCCGACCGCGGGCAGGCCTTCGGCGAAGCCGACGAACGTGTAACCCGCGGCCAGCAATTCGGAACCCAGGTTGGGGGCGGCGCCGCCGTTGACCGGACACTGGTCCGTGGTCACCCCAAAGGTGTTGCCCGCGAACAGCGCCAGGTAATTCGGTTCGCTGGGATGCGTTTCGGCGAACGACTGGACCATGTTGGCCCCACCGGCGGCCAGCGCGGTGATGAAGGGCGCCGACTTGTTGCCGATAATGCCGTTTTCGGAGCGGTTCTCCTCGACCACGATCACGATGTGCGCGGGCTGCGGAATGGCCGCTGCCACAAGGCCTATCTGCTGAGTCAGCGGGCTTGCGGCCAGTCCGATCAAGGCGATCGCGCCGAGCACCCCGAGGACTCGAAAGGCCCTGCCCGTCAACCCCGTTGAACCCGTCATTCCGCTCAGCACTACGGGAGCATATGGGTGAACCCAGCATGCGGCCGGCGGCGACGCGGGCGGCTTCAGCGGGGCGTTAACGAAATGCGGCCGGATCGTTATATAAGGTCGAACATCGTGGAGGTGCGCGTTGTCGATCACCCGCTGGCGGTGGCCCGGCTGACGGCGATGCGCGACGAGCGCACCGAGAACGACGGTTTCCGGGCGGCGTTGCGTGACGTGACCGCGATGCTGATCTACGAGGCCACCAGGGACGCGCCCCGAGAGCTTTTTCCGATCCGCACGCCGCTGGCCGAGACGCAGGGCGTGCGGCTGGCCAGGCCGCCCCTGCTGGTGCCGGTGTTGCGGGCCGGGCTGGGCATGGTGGACCAGGCGCTCGCGCTACTGCCGCAGGCTCGGGTCGGATTCGTCGGCGTCGCCCGCAACGAGGAAACTCGTAGGGCGAGTGGCTATTTCGAGTCGCTGCCCGACGAGCTGGCCGGTCTGCCGGTGTTCGTCATGGATCCGATGCTGGCCACCGGCGGGTCGTTGCAGTACACCGTCGGCCTGTTGCTGGAACGCGGTGCGACCGACATCACGGTGTTGTGTGCGGTGGCCGCGCCCGAAGGCGTTGCCGCACTTGAGAAGAAGGCGCCAGGAGCGCGGCTGTTCACGGTGGCGGTTGACGACGGGCTCAACGAGAACGCCTACATCGTGCCGGGTCTCGGCGACGCGGGCGACCGCCAATACGGGCCGCGCTAGCTCATAAGCTCCGGGCCGTGGACACCAGCTCGTCGCGCAACGCCCCGGCGCGCCGCCGGGCCCGGTCCAGGTCGCCGGTCACCGCGCAGCGAACCTCGATGTAGCACTTGAGCTTCGGCTCCGTCCCGGAAGGCCGCACCACCAGCCTGACCGAAGCGTCGTCGTCGCCGCCGGTGAAGATCAGCGCGTCGGCGATGTCGGTGACGGTTGCGGTGAATCCGGCCAGCGTCTCCGGTGGCGTCTCGCGCAGCCGCCGCATCAGGTCGGCGGCCTCGGCGGCGTCGGCGACGCGGCGCGACACCGCCGCGACGTCGTGCACGCCGTACCGCCGTGCGAGCTCGTCGAGCGCGTCGGAAATTGAGCGGCCCCGGTCTTTGAGCGTGGCAACCAGATCGCACACCAGCACCGCGGCGCTGATGCCGTCCTTATCGCGCACGGCGTCCGGGTCGACGCAGTGCCCGATCGCCTCCTCGTAGGCGTACACCAGCGTGCCGCCGGGCACGTCGGCGTCGGCACGGGCCAGCCACTTGAAGCCGGTGAGGGTCTCGACGTGGGTGGCTCCGTACCGGCGCGCGACGGCAGCCAGCATCCGCGACGACACCACGGTGCTGGCCACCACCGCCCTTTGGGGATCGGCTGTCCGCGACAAGATGTAATCGCCTAGGAGCCAACCGGTTTCGTCCCCGGACAGCATCCGCCAGCCCGACCCGGTCGGGATGCCGACCGCGCATCGGTCGGCGTCGGGATCCAGCGCGATCGCGACGTCCGCCGCGACGTCCGCGGCCAATGCGAGCAGCGCGTCGGTGGCGCCGGGCTCCTCGGGATTGGGGAAGGCGACGGTGGGAAACTCCGGGTCCGGAGCGAACTGGGCTCCCACGGTATGCACCTGCTCAAAGCCGGCGCGTTGCAACGCTTCCACGGCCACGGCGCCGCCCACCCCGTGCAGCGGGGTCAGGGCCACCCGCGCCGAACCGGTGGCGCGCCGCACCGCCGCGGCCCGCGCGATGTAGCGCTCGACCAGATCGGTGGCGGCGGCTTGCACCGGAGTTCGGGGGATTTCGTCGGCCGGGGGAGCGGCGGTCATCGCGGCCTCGATCTCGCGGTCGGTGGGGGAGACGATCTGGATGCCGCCGTCCGTGTAGACCTTGTAGCCGTTGTCAGTCGGCGGGTTGTGCGAGGCGGTGATCTGTACCCCGGCCGCGGCGCCGGTGCGGCGCACGGCGAACGCGAGCACTGGCGTCGGCACCGGCCCGGGCAGCAGCAACACCGAGAACCCTTGCGCGGCAAGGACTTCAGCGGTGACGGTGGCGAAAACTGCGGAGCCGTGCCGGGAGTCGCGCCCGACGATCACCGGCGAGTCGGCCAGGCCACGCGCGTCGAGCACCCGCGCCACCGCCCAGGTGGCGCGCGACACCACCGCCACGTTCATGGCGTCGGGCCCGCCGCGCACCGGACCGCGCAGGCCCGCGGTGCCGAACGTGAGCGGGTGTGCGAAGCGTGCGGCGAGCTCGTCGGGGCCGCACGCCGCGAGCTCGGCGGCCGTCGCCGGGTCGGGATCGTGTGCGATCCATTGGTCGGGCGTCATTTCAAAGCCGGGCCACGACGCCGGCCAGCAGCGCGCCCATTCGTCCGGCCGACGCGGCGCCGGCGGCGAGCACCTCCGCGTGGCTCAACGGTTCGCCGCTGATCCCGGCGGCCAGGTTGGTGACCAGCGACACCCCCAGCACCTCGGCACCGGCCGCCCGGGCCGCGATGGTCTCGTGCACGGTCGACATGCCGACCAGGTCGGCGCCCAGCATTCGCAGCATGCGCACCTCGGCGGGCGTCTCGTAATGCGGGCCCGGCAGGCCGGCGTAAACGCCCTCGGCGACTGCCGGGTCGACCTGGCGGGCGAGGTCGCGCAGCCGCCGCGCGTAGGCGTCGGTCAGGTCCACGAACTGCGGGCCGACGAGCGGCGACCGCGCGGTCAGGTTGAGGTGGTCGCTGATCAGCACCGGCTGGCCCACCGCCAGGTCGGGCCGCAAGCTGCCGGCCGCATTGGTGAGCACGACGATGCGCGCCCCGGCCGCGCAGGCCGCCCGCACCGCGTGCACGACGTGGCACAGGTCGTGGCCCTCGTAGGCGTGCACGCGACCGACCAGCGCCAGCACCCGGTGCTCGCCGATGCGCGTCGAGATCAGCTCTCCGGTGTGCCCGACGGCGGTTGGCGGCGCGAACCCGGGCACGTCGGCCTGGGGCAGCACGGCCGTCGGCGAGCCGAGCGCGGAAACCGCGGGCCGCCAGCCGGATCCGAGCACGATGGCGACGTCGTGCTCGGGTACGCCGGTGCGCTCTCCGATGACCTGCGCCGCTCTCCGCGCGAGGTCGGCGGGGTCGAGCGGGGGTTCGGCCACAGTCGGGGAGCTTAGCGGCGCGGTGGCACTCGCCGGAATATGTGAAAATCTGCCGCATGAATCTTCGTAGGTGGCCGGTTGTCGGCCTCGCCGTCGCCGTCGCGGTGTCGGTGCTTTCGATCACGACCGGCCCCCTGGCGCCGGCGCGGGCCGACGGATGTCCCGACGTTCAGCTGATCTTCGCCCGCGGCACGGCCGAGCCGCCGGGGCTCGGGGTCGCCGGAGACGCGCTGCTCGCCGCGCTACAGCCCGCCCTCGGCTCGCGCAGCGTCGACGCGTACGCGGTGAACTATCCGGCCAGCTACAACTTCCTGCAAACCGCCGACGCCGCCAACGACGCGCGCGACCACATCGCGCAGATGGTCGACCAGTGCCCGGCGACGAAGCTGGTGCTCGGCGGCTTCTCCCAGGGCGCCGCCGCGGTCTCGATGCTGGCCGGGGTGCCGCCGCTGGGTGAACGCATCGGCAACTTCGGTTCGGCTCCCGCGCTGGATCCCGGCCTGGCGAACAAGGTCAGGGCGGTGGCGGTGTTCGGCAACCCCGGCAACCGGTTCAACACGCCCCTTTCGACGGCGGGCCAGTTCGCCGGCCGGGCCATCGACATCTGCAGCCCCGGTGATCCGGTGTGCGTGGTCGGCGGTCGGGACCGGGATGCCCACCACGATTACGGTGTGCCGCCCTATCCCGGACAGGCGGCGGGATTCATCGCCGGACTGGTGTAACTCAGCTCCCGGCGTCGCGGTGGGATACTGCGAGAATGCCCACCACCGCATTGGACCGCCCCTCAGACAGGGTCGAGGACGTCGTGCGGCGACGGGCCTCCGAACTGGTTGAGCTCTCCCACGCCATCCACGCCGAGCCCGAGCTGGCGTTCGCCGAGCATCGCAGCTGCGCCAAGGCCCAGGCGCTGGTCGCCGAACGCGGCTTCGAGATCACCGCGTCCGCCGGTGGCCTGGACACCGCCTTTCGCGCCGACTTCGGCAGCGGGCCGCTGACGATCGGGGTGTGCGCCGAGTACGACGCGCTGCCCGAGATCGGGCACGCCTGCGGCCACAACATCATCGCCGCGTCGGCGGTGGGCACCGCGCTGGCGCTGGCCGAGGTGGCCGACGACCTGGGCCTGCGGGTGGCTCTGATCGGCACCCCGGCCGAGGAGGCGGGCGGCGGCAAGGCTCTGCTTCTGCAGGCCGGGATGTTCGACGACGTCACGGCGGCGGTGATGCTGCATCCCGGGCCGGCCGACATCGCCGCGGCCCGTTCGCTCGCGCTGTCGGAAGCGACCGTGCAATACCGTGGCAAGGAATCCCATGCTGCCGTCGCGCCGCATCAAGGGATCAACGCCGCCGATGCGGTGACCGTCGCACAGGTGGCCATCGGGCTGTTGCGGCAGCAGCTGGCCCCCGGCCAACTGGTGCACGGAATAGTCACCGACGGCGGTCAGGCGGTCAACGTGATCCCCGGGCGCGCGACGTTGCTGTATGCGATGCGGGCGGTCGAATCGGATTCGTTGAAGCAGTTGGAGGGCAGGATGTACGCGTGCTTCGCCGCGGGTGCGCTGGCCACCGGCTGTGAATACGAAATCGACAACCCGGCACCGCCCTACGACGAACTCAGGCCCGACGAATGGCTGGCCGACGTCTTCCGCGAGGAGACGCGCCGGCTCGGGCGCGACCCGGTGGCCCGCGAGTTCGAAACGGCGCTGCCCATGGGCAGCACCGACATGGGCAACGTGACGCACGTGATGCCGGGCATCCATCCGGTGGTCGGAGTCGACGCCGGCGGCGCCATGGTGCACCAGCGCGCCTTCGCCACGGCCGCCGCCGGCCCCAGCGCCGACCGCGCCGTCGTCGAGGGCGCGATCATGCTGGCCCGCACCGTGGTTCGGCTGGCCCAGACGCCCGCCGAACGTGACCGCGTCATGGCCGCGCACGAACGGCGGGCGCACGCATGAGCCTCGCCGACGCCGCCACCTCCTGGCTCGCCGCACACCACGACGACCTGGTCGAGTGGCGCCGGCACATCCACCGCTACCCCGAGCTGGGCCGCCAGGAGTACGCCACCACCCAGTTCGTCGCCGAGCGGCTGGCCGACGCGGGCCTCAACCCGAAGGTGCTGCCCGGTGGCACGGGACTGGTCTGCGACCTCGGGCCCGAACACGAACCGCGGATCGCGTTGCGGGCCGACATGGACGCCCTGCCCATGGCCGAGCGGACCGGCGCGCCGTACACCTCCACGATGCCCAACGTCGCGCACGCCTGCGGCCACGACGCCCACACCGCGATCCTGCTCGGCACCGCGCTGACCCTGGCGTCGGTGCCGGAGCTGCCGGTCGGCGTGCGGCTGATCTTCCAGGCCGCCGAGGAGCTGATGCCCGGCGGCGCGATCGACGCCATCGCCGCCGGCGCGATCACCGGGGTGTCGCGGATCTTCGCCCTGCACTGCGACCCCCGGCTCGAGGTCGGCCAGATTGCGGTCCGGCACGGGCCCATCACCTCGGCGGCCGACCAGATCGAGATCACCCTGCATTCCCCGGGCGGGCACACGTCCCGTCCGCACCTGACCGCCGACCTGGTCTATGGGCTCGGCACGCTGATCACCGGGCTGCCCGGGGTATTGTCCCGTCGCATCGACCCCCGCAACGGCACCGTGTTGGTGTGGGGCGCGGTCAACGCGGGGGTGGCCGCGAACGCCATTCCGCAGACCGGGGTGCTGGGCGGCACGGTCCGCACCGCGAGCCGGCAGACCTGGGTGGGCCTCGAGGAGATCATCCGCGAGACGGTGTCGGCGCTGCTGGCCCCGCTGGGCATCGACCACACGCTTCAATACCGGCGCGGCGTGCCGCCGGTGGTCAACGAGGACGTCTCGACACGCATCCTCACCCACGCGATCGAGGCGATCGGCCCGGACGCGCTGGCCGACACCCGCCAGTCCGGCGGGGGCGAGGACTTCTCCTGGTACCTCGAGGAGATTCCCGGCGCGATGGCGCGACTGGGCGTGTGGTCGGGCCAGGGGCCGCAGCTGGATCTGCACCAGCCGACGTTCGACCTCGACGAGCGCGCCCTGGCGATCGGGCTGCGCGTGATGGTCAACATCGTCGAGCAGTCGGCCGCGTTCTCGCTGCCCTAGGAGCCGGTCTCCTGGTCGCGAGCGTGCGTGTTTGCACGGCGACACGCTGCGTCGACTGGCATTCTGTGCACGGTCGGTGAAGTGAATTGTCGATCAATCGTTAAGCCCCGACCATTGCCCGCATGCGTTCCGAGCTCAGTCGCCTGCTCGACGTCCAAGGCGGGGTGGTTACCTCCGCTCAGGCACTGAGATTCCTCACCCGGCGAGAATTGGAAGCACACCTGGAACATGGTGCGCTCCATAAGATTTGGTACGGCGTTTACGGCCGCGGTGAGGTGACCACAGCATTGCGACTGCGCGGCCTTGACCTTGCGGCCGGTACGACGGTCGTGGCCTGCATGGGTACCGCCGCCGCTGCCCACGGGTTTGACACCGAACGCACGACGGACGTGCACGTGCTGAATCCGATCGGTCGGCAGTTGCGATCGACTGACGGCCTTGTCGTGCACCGGCGGCACGGAGCGCCGTTGTCCGTAATCGGTGAGCGGCCGGTGACCGCCCCCGCTTGGACGGCGATCGAGGTTGCGCGCGCCTTAAGCCGGCCGCGCGCGCTCGCGACCTTAGACGCCGCCCTGCGCAGCGGCACGTGTCAGCCCGAACAGTTGGAATCCGCGACGAGGGGACAACGCGGCCGCCGGGGTATCGCGACCGTGCGCGGTCTGCTCGGTTTGGCCTCTCCGCTGGCGGAGTCGCCGATGGAAAGCGAAACCCGCCTGGTCATGATCGACGGCGGCCTGCCGCCTCCCGTCCTGCAATATGAGCTGGCGGACCAGGGGGGCCGTACGTGGCGGCTCGACTTCGCGTGGCCCGAGGTTCGCGTCGGCGCGGAGTACGACGGTGTCGACTGGCACAGTGGGCCCGAGGCATTCCTACGGGATCGCCGTCGCTTGTCTGCACTCCAGCAGCTGGGGTGGTTGATAGTGCCCATCGTCGCCGAGGACGTCAGATATCGGCCTCGCGAACTCATCCGCCGCCTCGAGATGCATCTACGACGGGCCGCGTGAGCGTGCGCAGAATGCCGGCTGTGTCGGCGTGTCCTCGTACAAACACGCACGCTCGCGGGAAGCCTGCCCTAGGAGCCGGTTCCCGGGCCGATGTTGTGGGCGGGTCGAGTTCGCAGGTTGTGCACGTAATCAGCTGGGGCTCCGGCGATTTCGGCCGCATCGGCCATCACGCCGAGATAGCGTGCGGACGGCAGGCCGCCCTCCCAGGCGTCGAGCACATACAGCCACGCCAGTACGGGGTCGGTGCTGGTGTCCGATGAGATGCGCTCCACCCGGCAGCGGATCTTCTTGTGGACCCCGAACTCCGAGCCCTCCCACCGGTCGAGGTTCTTCTCGTCGGAAGGGGTCATGTCGTAGAGGACGACGAACACCTTGGAATTCGGGTCTTCGACGACGGTGGCCAGTGCGCCTTCCCAGCCGATGTCCTCGCCCCCGAACGTCAAGCGCCACCCGTGCAACCAGCCCGTTCCGGCCATCGGCGAGTGGGGTGCGCGCTTGAGCATCTGCTCAGGATCCATGTTCGACCCGTAGGCGGCGTAGAGCGGCACGGGGAAAGCTTAGACGTCACGGGCACGAACGGTCTTCTCCGAAGCGCTTCGCCGGGCTGCATGGTGGCGGGCGCCCCCGCTAGGTTGGGGCTGTGGCGACCCGCATCGTGATCCTCGGTGGAGGCCCGGCCGGTTACGAAGCCGCGCTGGTGGCCGCCACCTCCCACCCCGACAGCACCCACGTCACGGTGATCGACTCCGACGGGATCGGCGGCGCGGCCGTGCTGGACGACTGCGTGCCCTCCAAGACGTTCATCGCCTCGACGTGGCTGCGCACCGAGCTGCGCCGGGCGCCGCGGCTGGGGTTCGACATCGACATCGACGACGCCAAGCTGTCCCTGCCGCAGATCCATGCCCGGGTCAAGCAACTGGCCACCGAGCAGTCGGCCGACATCACTGAACAGCTGCTCGCCATGGGCGTGCACGTTTTCGCCGGGCACGGCGAGCTGATCGACCCTACGCCCGGGCTGGCCTGCCACCGGATCAAGGCGACTCATTCCGGTTCGGGGCCCGACGGCCCCGTTACCAGGGAGTACGAGGCCGACGTCGTGCTGATCGCGACGGGCGCCAGCCCGCGGGTCCTGCCGTCCGCGCAGCCGGACGGCGAGCGGATCCTGACCTGGCGACAGCTCTACAACCTGGAGGCGCTGCCCGAACACCTGATCGTGGTCGGGTCGGGCGTCACGGGCGCCGAGTTCGTGCACGCCTACACCGAGCTGGGCGTGCCGGTTACGGTGGTCGCCAGCCGGGACCGGGTGCTGCCCTACGAGGACGCCGACGCCGCTCTGGTCCTGGAAGAGGCGTTTTCCGAGCGCGGGGTCGAGCTGGTCAAGAACGCCCGCGCCCAGTCGGTCACCCGCACCGACGGCGGCGTGCTGGTCACCCTGGCCGACGGGCGCACCGTCGAGGGCAGCCATGCCCTGATGACCATCGGGTCGGTCCCCAACACCGGCGGCCTCGGGCTGGATCGCGTCGGCATCGAGCTGGGCCGCGGCGGCTACCTCACCGTGGACCGGGTGTCGCGTACCTCGGTGGCCGGCATCTATGCCGCCGGTGACTGCACCGGCCTGCTGCCGCTGGCGTCGGTCGCCGCGATGCAGGGCCGGATCGCGATGTATCACGCGCTGGGCGAGGGAGTCAGCCCGATCCGGTTGCGCACGGTGGCGGCGACGGTGTTCACCCGGCCGGAGATCGCGGCCGTCGGCGTGCCGCAAACGATGATCGACAACGGTTCGGTGTCGGCCCGCACGATCATGCTGCCGCTGCGGACCAACGCGCGGGCCAAGATGTCCGGGCTGCGACAGGGTTTCGTGAAAATGTTCTGCCGGAAGTCCACCGGCGTGGTGATCGGCGGCGTGGTGGTGGCCCCGATCGCCTCGGAACTGATCCTTCCGATCGCCGTGGCCGTCCAAAACCGCATCACGGTCAACGAGCTGGCGCAGACGCTCGCCGTTTACCCGTCGTTGTCCGGTTCGATCACCGAGGCCGCTCGTCGGCTGATGGCGCATGACGATCTCGACTAGCCTTGGTTCGACACGGGCCTACTGACGAGTAACCGGGTGAGGAGTCCTCTGCCGTGATCGATCCGATCCACGCCCCCAGCGAACTGGGCTCGCCGGCGGCCGTGCTGGGACCGCAGCACCGCGAGGTGGCCTGGGAGCGGCTCGGCACCGAGCAGTTCGACGTCGTCGTCATCGGCGGTGGCGTGGTGGGCTCCGGTTGCGCGCTGGACGCCGCCACGCGCGGGCTCAAGGTGGCGCTGGTCGAGGCGCGCGATTTCGCGTCGGGCACCTCGAGCCGTTCGTCGAAGATGTTCCACGGCGGGTTGCGGTATCTCGAACAGCTGGAGTTCGGCCTGGTGCGCGAGGCGCTCTACGAACGGGAGCTGTCGCTGACCACCCTGGCGCCGCATCTGGTCAAGCCGATGCCGTTCCTGTTTCCGCTGACCAACCGGGTATGGGAACGGCCCTACATCGCCGCCGGCATCTTCCTCTACGACCGGATGGGCGGTGCGAAATCCGTTCCGGCACAGAAACATCTGACCCGCGCCGGCGCATTGCGTTTAAGCCCTGGCTTGAAGCGGACGTCATTGATCGGCGGAATCCGTTACTACGACACCGTTGTCGACGATGCCCGGCACACCATGACCGTCGCGCGTACCGCCGCGCACTACGGCGCCGTGGTGCGAACCTCCACCCAGGTGGTCGCCATGCTGCGCGAGGGCGACCGGGTGACCGGCGTGCGGGTCCGTGACTCCGAGGACGGGTCGATCACCGAAGTCCGCGGCCACGTCGTGGTCAATGCGACCGGGGTGTGGACCGACGAGATTCAGGCTTTATCCAAGCAGCGCGGGCGATTTCAGGTGCGCGCCTCCAAGGGCGTGCACGTGGTGGTTCCGCGCGACCGCATCGTCAGCGACGTCGCCATCATCCTGCGCACCGAGAAGTCGGTGATGTTCGTCATCCCGTGGGGCAGCCACTGGATCATCGGCACCACCGACACCGACTGGAACCTGGACCTGGCCCACCCCGCCGCCACCAAGGCCGACATCGACTACATCCTGCAGACGGTCAACACCGTGCTGGCCATCCCGCTGACCCACGCCGACATCGACGGCGTGTACGCGGGGCTGCGGCCGCTGCTGGCCGGGGAGAGCGAGGAGACCTCCAAGCTGTCGCGCGAGCACGCCGTCGCGGTGCCCGCACCCGGCCTGGTGGCGATCGCCGGCGGCAAGTACACCACCTATCGGGTGATGGCCGCCGATGCGATCGACGCCGCGGCCCAGTTCGTCCCGGCCCGCGTGGCGCCCTCGATCACCGAGAAGGTCGGCCTGCTGGGCGCCGACGGGTACTTCGCCCTGGTAAATCAGGCCGAACACGTTGCGGCGCTGCAGGGTTTGCATCCGTACCGGGTGCGGCATCTGCTGGATCGCTACGGTTCGCTGATCGGCGACGTGCTGGGTCTGGCGGCCGGAAAGGCCGACCTGCTCAGCCCGATCACGGAGGCGCCGGGCTACCTGAAGGTGGAGGCCCTGTACGCCGTCACCGCCGAGGGGGCGCTGCACCTGGAGGACATCCTGGCCCGCCGGATGCGCATCTCCATCGAATACTCGCACCGCGGCGTCGACTGCGCCCGCGAGGTTGCCGACGTGGTCGCCCCGGTGCTGGGCTGGAGCGAGGCGGACGTCGAGCGCGAGGTGGCGAACTATTCCGCGCGGGTGGAGGCCGAGATCTTGTCGCAGGCCCAGCCCGACGACGTGTCGGCCGACGAGCTGCGGGCCAGCGCCCCGGAGGCGCGCGCGGAGATCCTCGAGCCGGTACCGCTGAATTGAGCGCGTGGTGAGGCCGGCGCCGCTGCCGGTGCGGGACGGGCTAGGCCCGGCGCGGGTACGGCTGCGCGGCGGACCGGTCCGGGCCGAGCTGACCGCCCGGTTCGGCGCCGGGGCTTTGAGCGGACCGGTTGTCGACGCCGACGGCGCGGTGGTCGACGAGGCCACGGTGCTGCCCGCCGGATCACACGTGTTTCTGTACCGGGAGCTGCCTCATGAGGTTCCGGTGCCGTTCGATATCCCTGTGCTGCATCGCGACGCGAACATGGTGGTGGTCGACAAGCCGCACTTTTTGGCCACCATGCCCCGCGGCCGGCACGTGGCTCAGACCGCGCTCGTGCGGCTGCGCCGGGAACTGGGCCTGCCGGAGCTGAGCCCGGCCCACCGGCTCGACCGGCTGACCGCCGGGGTGTTGGTGTTCACGGCGCGCCGCGAGGTGCGCGGCGCGTACCAGACGCTGTTCTCGCGGGGGCTGGTGCGCAAGACGTATCTGGCGCGCGCCGCCGTGGATCCCACACTGGTGTCGCCGCGCGTCGTGCGCAGCCGGATCGTCAAGCGGCGCGGCGTCTTACAGGCCACCTGCGAACCGGGACCGCCCAACGCGGAGACGCTGGTTGAGCTGATTTCCCCGGACGGCCTGTACCGGCTGACCCCGCGCACCGGGCGCACCCACCAGCTGCGCGTGCACATGGCCGCCCTCGGCGTGCCGATCGACGGTGACCCGTTGTACCCCAACGTTATTGACGTGCCCGCCGACGACTTCAGCACGCCGCTGCGGCTGCTGGCGCAGCGCGTCGAGTTCGACGATCCGGTGACCGCGGCGCGCCGCGAGTTCGTCAGCGGGCGACCGGGACCGTAGTTCCGCTCGGTCCGTCGTGCCAATGGCTTGCCGGGCGCGCGCTCTAGGTGGACAGTCGTACTGAAAACCTCGAACGCTTCGGAGGGCGCCGAATGGAGATCGTCCCGTCGGGCCTGGGCTTTGCTGCAGAAGTGTGTGGGGTCAGCATTCAGGACGTCTCGGCATCGGAGGTCGCGCACGCAGCGGTACGCGCGGCGTTCGAGGAGCATTCGGTCCTGGTGTTCCGAGATCAGGACGTCACCGACGAAGCGCAGCTCGCCTTCTCCCGCCGCTTCGGTCCGCTGGAGGTCACCAAGGTCGGTTCGGACGGGCATGGCACCAACCTCGTCATCCTCAAGACCCTCGACGAGGCGGGGAACGTTGTGCCCGAAGGCCACCGGCTTGCCCTGGAGAACAAGGCCAACCAGCTCTGGCATACCGACAGCTCGTTCAAGCGCGTCCCGGCGCTCGCTTCGGTGTTGTCTTCGCGCGTCATTCCAGGGCATGGAGGTGAGACCGAGTATGTCTCCACCCGGCTCGCCTTCGAGCGCCTCGATCCCGGGTTGCAACGGCGGCTGGAAGATTGCTTTGCCTGGCACGAGTACGCCTATTCGCGCGGCAAGATCGCGCCCGATCTGGCCGGCCCGGCCGAGCGCGCGGCGCTGCCACCGCAATGCTGGCGCCTGGTGTGGCGCAATCCGGTCAACGGCCGCAAGGCGCTCTATTTGGCCTCGCACGCGTACACGATCGAGGGGATGGCGCCGGCGGCGGCGCGGGAGCTGATCGCCGGGCTGACCGAGGCAGCGACTGCCCGTGAGGCCCGATTCGTGCACTCGTGGCGCGAGGGCGACGTGGTGATGTGGGATAACCGCGCGATCATGCATCGCGGCCGGCCGTGGCCGGCGGGGGAGCCGCGCTTCATGGTGCGGAGCACGATTTCCGCGACGGCCGCGGACGGGCTGGAGGCCATGCGGTTGTCGTAGCCGGGTGGCATACTCGAACCTATGTTCGATTCGAGGGTGTCGCCGGAGGTGGTTGCTGAGTTTGACGAGCACTTCGAGCGGCGGTATCCGTCGGCGACGCCGGAGTCGGCGGCGTTTCTTGCCGAGGCCGGCCGGTGCGTACGGACGGAGAATCGGGCGGTGGCCGGGCAGTTGGCCGCGATCGGGGAGTTGTTTGCCTATCGGTTGTCGCGGTGTGCGGAG
>NZ_LZJZ01000008.1 GCF_001667585.1 Mycobacterium sp. E2733 | reverse complement strand
CACCACCACCGGTCGGCCCGCCGGGCGGCCCCACGGGTGGCGGCGGGCCCGGCGCGCCACCGCCGCCGCCCGGTGTGGAGGGAGCCACGCTGGACGACGGCGTGGTCGTCGTGGTGGTAGTGGTGGTGCTGCTGCTCGGCCCTTTATTGCCACCACCGCATCCCACCGCGAACACGAGCATGGCGGCACCGCCGAAGAGCGCGACCGAAGTCCTGGCTGCAGATCTCATCGAAGTCCCCAATCCCCACTTGCACCACGGCAACTGGTTCATTTCTCTTACCCCGGCACGCGCCCGGGCAAACGGGAGTGGAGGGGGTGACTTCTACCCACGAACGGTGATGGCCCATCACCGGGATGGGCCATCGAACAAAGCGGGTTCGACTAGCAGTCGAGACCGGACACGCAGCCGGCAAGCGTGGCCGGGTGGACGCCGGCGCCGGTCGACTGGGGCGGGGCGGGCACGACGCTGGACGACGAGTGCGTCGCCGGTGCCACCGCAGCGTCCGTCGGGCTGGCGCCTACCCCACCGAATCCGACCGTCAACGCCACCACCGTCATCCCGCCGAACACGGCAGCCGCCGTCCTGGTTTGCACCTTCATCAGCCGCTCCTTCCTGCCCCAGCGCGTCGCACGAGTGGCGCGCATCCATACCCACAAACCTACCCCTGTGCAACTATTGCAGAAAGAAACATTGCGCGTCAGCTACGGCTGGGCGGCTGTCCGCGAACGCGTCGCGAAGGGCGGTGATCGCTGCTGGGGCAACGGGAAAACGCAACCAAGAGCGGGAGCGTTGGGTGCCGATGGCCCATCTCGGGCTAATGGGCCATCGGCGATTCCAAATCGTATCCTCGGACAACTGTTGCTATGCGGGAATGAACTCCCAAGACATTAAGAAATTTTCTTATTCGTAAATTGGATACCGCGTTCGAGGCGTGACACGCCGCTACAGGCCCGAATCGGCGGGACCGGTTACCTGCGTCACCGGAACGGCGGCGTCCGCTCCCTACGCTTCCTTGGTGATCAACTTCCGCAGCGCCACCCGGTCGGGTGTCAGCAGCTCGGCGATGCGTGGCTTGTTCACCTCGGCGACGATGATCTCGCCGACCTCCTGATAGACCTCGCTGAAGATCCCGTGGGACTTCATCTTCTCGGTCTGATAGAGGTTGTCCTCGGTCGGCGTCACGTAGTACACCGCGTCGGCCTTGAACCGGTGCACCAGCCAGAGGTGGATCAGCGTCATCAGGCGCTTTTGGCGCAGCTTCTCGGCGAAGGTGTTCTGGTCACGCACCTGCAGGATGCTGCGGCCGTGCCGATCCTTGATGGGATCGACGACGACGTTGGCCAACTGCTCGTCCCCGTTGCCATAGATGCCGAGCTCGAGAACGTCCGAACCGGCGCGGCGGGGTCGCAGGGTCACCCGCAGCTTCTCGCCGAGCTTGTAGTTCTCGCTCCAGAGCGCCAGCCACTCCTCCAGCAGCTTCTTGGGCACCTCCGTCTGCGCGAGGTGCTGATGCTGGGTCGAGCCCTTGCCCATCGCCTTGGTGGTCGCCGTACGCCCGGACGACGCCTGCAGCGCCGCGTCGCTGCGCGGCCCGCCGACCAGGGTCTGCGGGGTGCGGTAGGGCGACTCGACCAGGCGCATCTTGCGCTGCAGCCGAGCAAGCGCCAGCATGCCGTCCTGCTGCAGCGACGTCGCGAACTCCTCGGCTGCGACGCCATCGATCTGGTGCCCGCCGTAGGTGATGAAGTTGAAGACGAACCCCATCTTCCCGAGCTCCTCGGGGAAGCGCTTCATCTCCTCGTCGGTCATCCCGGTGGTGTCCCAGTTGAAGGACGGCGAGAGGTTGTAGGCGAGCATCTGCTCCGGGAATTCGGCGTGGATCGCGTCGGCGAACTGGCGGGCGTCGGCGAGATCGGCGGTCTTCGTCTCCATCCAGAGGATGTCAGCGAATGGCGCGGCCGCGAGCGACTTGGCGATGGCATACGGAATGCCGCCGCGGATCTGGTAGTAGCCCTCCGGGGTCTTCGACAACTCCGGGTCCCACGGCGGATCGACGCCCAGTTCCTTCGCCTTCTCCCGGGCGGCGTAGAGCGACGCGCGGGCCGCGAATTGGCGCCATTCGTCGGGAGTCATGCGCGGCGACTCGTCTTCGGTCTCACCGAACGACAGCACCTCCGCGACGGCCTCGCTGTAGGTCATCAACCCTGCATCGTCCTCCCACGCCGCCACGAATCGCGACTCGACCTGGTCGAAGAGGTCGTCGATCGAGTGTTGTCCGTCCTCATGCCGGGCGTTCACGGCGTCGGAGATCAGGCTCTGGATGCCCTGGCGCTCGAGCCAGGCGGTGGCGGAGGCGTACTCGGACTCGGCGAGAGCGTAGAGCAGGTGGCCGTTGAGCTCCTTGACTCCCAGCTCGTAGAAGCGCCGGACCAGCGCCAGGAAACAAGCCTTGTACGAAGGGATGTTGAGGTTGGTGGCGCCGAGCAGGAACGGCTGGTCGCGCTCGTCGGCGCGGCTGTCGATGAGGTTGGCCGCCTCGGCGTCGGTGCGGGCGACGATGATGCCGGGCACCTTCATGATGTCGAGTTGGAACCGGGCCGCGTTGAGCCGTTTGATCTGTTCGTCCGACGGCACCAGCACCTTGCCGCCCTGGTGTCCGCATTTCTTGGTGCCCGGACGCTGGTCCTCGATGTGGTAGCCGGCCACACCGACCTCGACGAAGCGGCGGATCAGGTTGCGCACGTGCGGATCACCGCCGTGGCCGGTGTCCGCGTCGGCGATGATGAACGGGCGGTAGTCGTACGCCGGTGTGGTGGCGCGCTGCCGTTCGGTCATGTTCAGGCGCAGGTACTGCTGATTGCGGTCGGCGGTGAGCAGGGCGCGCACCAGCACCGCCGCGTCGTCGGGCACCTGGCTGAGGGGGTAGCTGGCGAGGTCGGGACCGGGATCCTCGGTGGTGGAGCCCTTGGCCGAGGTCGCCCAGCCGCCGAGGTAGATGCCCTCGATGCCCATCCGCTTCATGGCCACCGCCTGGCCGGGCGAGTAGGGCCCGAATGTCGTGATGCTCTTCTTCGCGGCGAACAACTCGCGCAGCCGGTCGTAGAAGGCGGCGGCCGCGTTGCGTGCCACCGGGTAGTCCGTCGGGATGGTGCCGCGTTGCTCGACTACCTGGCGGGCCGTGTAGAGGCGCGTGATGCCGGCGAAGCGCGGGCCGTCGATGTATCGCTGCGTGGCAGCGATGTCGTCTTCGAACGATGTCCGGACCTCGGTGTCCGAGTCAATGATGGCCATGGCCCTACGCTCCTCTTCAGCACGATTCCCCTGGACGGAGTCTATCCCCGGAGATGACCTTTCAATCAGGGGCCGAAAGACCCATCCCAAAACTGTTGCCGGACGCCTGTATCCGCAAGCGGGCGACCGCACGAACCCGCCGCGAGGCGGGGGCCGGGCGATCTCGGCGTGCGCCGCCCCGGCTCGCCGGGGCGCCCGATGGCGGCAACGGCCTGCGGGACAACGGCTTTCGAGACGAACGCAGCCCCGGCTCAGCCCGGATCGTCGGCCGCGCGCCGGGTCAACCACTCCCGCTGGCGACGGACGAACTCCGCGTCGACGACCCTTCCGTGGCCCGGCACGTAGATGGCGTCCGCCCCGCCTACCGCGAGCAGCCGCTCGAGGGTGGCCGGCCAGGCCGGCAGATCCGAGTCGGCGTCGATCGCGGGATCGCCGGACTCTTCGACAAGGTCGCCGGTGAACACGACGACCGGGTCGTCGGCTCCCCCCCGGGCGACCACCACCAGGTCGGAAGTGGTGTGGCCACGGCCCAGGTGGGCGATCGTCACGGTACGGCCGCCGAGGTCGATGGCGGCGTCGTAGAGTCCGCGCCGCGGGGGCCGCAAGGCCGCGATCGCGCGGTCAATCTCTGCGGTGTCGGCGCCGTGGTGCAACGCGTCGTCGCGCATCCGGTCGGTTTCCGCCGACAGGTACTCGACCACCTCGGGCGCGCAGTGGATCTCCGCGTCCGTGAAGAAGGAGGAACCCAGCACGTGGTCAAAGTGGTTGTGGGTCAGCACGATATCGCTGACCGGGCGGCCGGCGAGCCGTTGCGCGCCGGCGTCGATCGCGGCCGCCTCCGCGAGCGTCGTGCCGGTGTCGACCAGCAATACCTTGGTGCGGCCCCACACGAGTCCGACCGTGACGTCGCAGAACGGCAGCCGGCAGCGATGCACGCCGGCCGCCAACCGCTCCCAGGCGAGATGCACACCAGCAAGGTAGCGCCCGGCGCCGGGCCAAATACGTCGGAAATAGTTGACACGTCGGAATCGGCCGACGTAGTGTCCGATGGTGGTCAGCACCGAGCGCGTCTTCCTCGCGCTGGCGAACCCGGTGCGGCGGGAGTTGCTGGAGATCCTGTCCGAGCAGCCACTGTCGGCGGGGAAGCTCAGCGAGCGGTTCGACCTCAGCCGCCCAGCGGTGGCCGAGCACCTCAAGGTGCTGCGCGACGCGGGGCTGGTGGCCGACGAGCCGCAGGGGCGCCACCGCATCTACCACCTGACCGCGGAACCGCTGGCACAGCTCGGTGAGTGGCTACATCCGTTCGAGAAGTTCTGGCGTGCGCGGCTGACCAAACTCGCCGAGGCGGCAGAGGAGTTGGAATGACCGAAACGACGTCGACGCCCGCGACCATCCGGGTGGACCAGTTCGTGGCGGCCCCACCGGCGAAGGTGTGGCGGATGCTGACCGAGCCCGATTTGATGCGTCTGTGGTGGGCCGAGGGCGACGTCGCCGCGGTGGCGGGCCACCAGTTCACCCTCGACATGCCGGGCTACGGCAAGCAGCCGTGCAAGGTGCTCGAAGTCGATCCGCCGCACCGCTTCGTCTATACCTTCACCTCCGCCTGGACGCTCAGCTGGCGTCTCGAGCCGGAGGGCAGCGGTACGCGAGTGTTCTTGGAGCACAGCGGGTTTGACATGAATAACCGATGGATGGTCGAGGCCTTCGACCAGATGGGTCCCGGCTGGCGCGAGGTCGTCCTGCCCCGCCTCGCCGACGCGCTCACGCTGGCCTGAGCGCCGAGAGGAGGATTCGCGATGCGCGCAGTCGTCATCACGAAGCGCGGCGCTCCGTCGGTGCTGCGGGTCCAGCAGCGGCCCGATCCGCCGCCGCCGGGCCCGGGACAGCTGCGGGTGGCGGTGCGCGCGGCGGGCGTGAACTTCGCCGATCACCTCGCCCGCGTCGGCATGTACCCCGACGCGCCGAAGCTCCCGGCGGTCGTTGGCTACGAAGTCGCCGGGACCGTCGAGGCCGTCGGCGACGGTGTCGATCCCGGCCGCGTCGGCGACCGCGTGCTGGCGGGTACCCGCTTCGGCGGCTATGCCGAGATCGTCAACGTGGCCGCGAGCGACTCCGTGCCGCTGCCGGCCGCGATGAGCTTCGAACAGGGCGCCGCCGTCCCGGTCAACTACGCGACCGCGTGGGCCGCGCTGCACGGTTACGGGTCGCTGCGCGCCGGTGAGAGGGTGCTGGTGCACGCCGCCGCCGGCGGGGTAGGCATCGCGGCCATCCAGTTCGCGAAGGCCGCCGGGGCCGAGGTGCACGGCACCGCGTCACCCGCGAAACACGAGAAGCTGGCCGAACTGGGGGTGGACCGGGCGATCGACTACCGCCGCGACGGATGGTGGCGGGACCTGGATGCGTACGACGTGGTGCTCGACGCGCTGGGCGGCACATCGCTTCGGCGGTCCTACGCGCTGTTACGGCCGGGCGGAAGGCTGGTCGGGTACGGGGTGTCGAACCTGCAGCACGGCGAGAAGCGCTCGCTGCGGGCGGCCGCCCCGCACGCGTTGGCGATGCTGCGCGGGTTCAACCTGATCGACCAACTCTCGGAGTCCAAGGCGGTGATCGGCCTCAACATGCTGCGGCTATGGGACGACCGCGGCACGCTCGAGCCGTGGATCACTCCGCTGGCCGAGGCGCTCGGGGACGGGACGATCGCTCCCGTCGTCCATGCGGCGGTGCCGTTCGCCGAGGCGGCGGAGGCGCACCGCATCCTTGCGGCCCGGGAGAACATCGGCAAGGTGGTATTGGTGCCGTGAGTTTTTAGCGGCGCCGCAGTGGTTATCTATCCTGCATGGCTGTCACCGAATCCCGCGAGGTCGTCATCGAAGCGACACCGGATGAGATCCTGGATGTGCTGTTCGACATCGAATCGCTGCCCGAGTGGTCCTCGGTTCATCAGAAGGTGGAGGTTCTCGAGCGGGACGATCAGGGCCACCCCACCAGGTCTAAGCAAGTGGTCAAACTCGTCGGTGTCAGCGACGAGCAGGAGTTGGCGTACACCGTTCACGACGACGGTGTCAGCTGGACTCTGGTCAGCGCCAAACAGCAACGCGCGCAGGACGGTCGCTACACGCTGACGCCCGACGGAGACTCCACCCGGGTGAGCTTCGATCTCACCGTCGACCTGCTGATGCCCGTGCCCGGGTTCTTGATCAAGCGGGGGTCCAAGAGCCTCATGGACACGGCCACCAAGGGATTGCGCAAACGCGTACTGGAGCGCAAGGGCGGCAAGTAGCGGCGCCCAGGCCGTCAAATCGGGCGCTTCCGGATGGCCGCCGCGCGAGCGACACTGTCCATATGAAACCGAAACCCGTGAGCAACCTGCGGCGGGTCGCATCGGTCGCCGGTGCGCTGGCGATCGTCGCGGTGGCCGGCTGCGGCGGCCATGGTGACACGCGGATGACGGCGCCGTCGAATCCGAAGGTCACCACACTCGGGCGGACCGCCCCGGCCGCCCCCGCCAACGCGCCGTTGACAATCAGCAGTCCGGCGTTTCTCGACGGTGCGCCGATCCCCGTGCAGTACACGTGCAAGGGTGCGAACATCGCGCCGCCGCTGACATGGTCGGCGCCGCTGGGGGCGGCACTCGTGGTCGACGACCCGGACGCCGTCAACGGCCTCTACGTGCACTGGGTGGTGGTCGGTATCCCGCCCGGTTCCGGCAGCACCGCCGACGGTCAGACGCCGGCCGGCGCGACCACGCTGCCGAACACCGGCGGACAGTCCGCATACAAAGGTCCCTGTCCGCCGTCCGGAACCGGCACGCACCATTACCGGTTCACGCTCTACCAGCTTCCCAACGACTACCGCCTGCCCGACGGGCTCGCAGGCGTCCAGGCGGCACAGGCGATTGGCGCCGCCGCGACCGCGCAGGCGCAGCTCACCGGAACCTTCGGGGGCTGAGCGTCAGGCCATGTCTTCGAGCGCCTGATAGCCGGCGTTATAGCCGGGCGTGAACGTGATGCCGGGCCCGCCGTGGCATCCCGCACCGCCGAGGTAGAGGCCGTCGATGGGAATTGGAAAGTCCAGGAATCCCTTGGGGCCGGGCCTGTTCGGACCCATCAAATCCGGATGCAGCAGCCCGTGGCAGAAGTCGCCGGCGGGTGCGCCGAACATCGTGTTCATGTGGTACGGCGCAAACGTGATGTGACGGATCACGATGTCCTTGAAATTCGGTGCCAGTCGGGTGATCTTGTCGATAACACGCTGTGCCATCACATTTTTGAGTTGCCCGTGATCGTGGCGGTCCACCTCGACGGGGAAGGCGTACGCGTAGGCGCTCGCGGCGTGTTTACCGGGCGGCGCCATGCCCGGATCGTGTACGGACGGGATCTGCATTCCCATCGACGGATTGTCCGGCACCACCCCCCGACGGCAGTTCTCCCAGTTCAGCTGTTGTTCCTCCGGAGACCCGAAAATCCCCACCGACTGCTGCATGCCTTCCTCGTTCAAAAACTCGTACGGTGGGGCGAATTCGGGAAGTCCGTCGAGGGCGAAGTGGATTTGCACGAAGGACGCGCGGTGGTCGCGGCCGGAAACGCGCGAGATCAGCTCCGCCGGCACGTGTTCGGGAGCGATGAACTCGGTGAGCGTGACGTCCGGCGCGAGGTTGGACACCACGATCGGCGCGGTAACCGTCGAGCCGTCGCGCAGGCGCACCCCGGTCACCGCGCCGCGGTCGACCAGGATCTCCTCCACCTTGCTGCGGAAGCGGATCTCACCGCCGTGCGAGACGAAGAGCTCACGCAGGTGTTCGGTGAGCGCGCCGATGCCGCCCTTGAGTTTGGTCATCATCGCCGTGCTGTCGTCCGGCACCGCCAGAGCGAACGCCAGGCAGGTGGCGCTGCCCGGCGTGTAGGGGCCGCGGTAGGTGGAGTTGACGGCCAGGAACGCGAGCATCCCGCGCATGACCGCGTGCCTGTCCTTGTCGGGCAGGTAGCGGTCGATGACGTCCATCGCCGACCCGAACAGCATCTCGTGAATGGCGCGTCGTTCGGCGTCATTGGCCGCGCAGGCGTACATCTCGTCGAGGGTCTTGGGCGGTGTGCGAACATCGAAGCGGCCCAGTGCCTTTGCGGGCCCTTGGCTCCACCCGATCAACTCGGCCATGCCGGTGACGGCCTCGATGCCGTGCTTGGAGCCCAGGTGCGTCATCAGCTGCATCGGGTCGCGGTAGAACACCATCGGCTCCTCGCCGTGGTCGCCGATGTTGGTCGACATCACCTCCGGCTCCACCGTGGGCAGGGTGTCCAGCCCGAGATCCTTGGTGATCCGGCTCGCCGTCGGAAACTGGACGGAGCCGGCGATCTCGTACCGGAAGCCGTCGATCAGCTCGACGGTCGCGGCCATGCCCCCCGCGTAGGTGTTGGCTTCCAGGCACAGGGTTCGCAGGCCCGCGCGTTGCAGGACCGCGGCCGCGGTCAGTGCCCGCTCCCACGACGATCGCGTCGTAGTCCGACATGGCGTCCTCCCTGAATTGGCGCGTGACAAGAATATGTCAGTACTGACATGATTGGAAGATGTCAGTCCTGACTAATTTCGGCCGGCTGGGATACCATTCCAGCGGAATGAACGCGCCGACCAACCGTCATGAGCTACGCCGACGATCGACGCACGAGGCGCTGCGTCAAGCGGCATTGAAAAGCTTTGTGCGCAAGGGATTTACCAACGTCACCGTGACCGAGCTGGCCCGCGAGGCCGGCGTCACCGAACGGACCTTCTTTCGCCATTTCCCCACCAAGGAGGCGGTGCTCTTCCAGGATTACGAGACGCAGCTGGCGTGGCTGGCCGAGGCGCTCGCCGAGCGGCCCGCCTCCGAGTCGTTATTCGATGCGGTGCTGGCGAGCGTCGCGGCCTTCCCGCACGACCTCGAAGTGGTCCGCCAGGCCGCGACGGCCCGCGCGGAGTTGATCAGCGCGGAGCGCGTCGCGAGCCATCTGCGTGTCGTGCAGTCGTCGTTCGCCCGGGTGCTGACGGATTTCGTCAGGGATCGCAACCCCGGCGTGGCGAACATCGATCTGCTCGCCGAGGTCACCGGCTCAGCCGTGGCGGCCGCCCTCGTTGTGGCAGTGGAGAATTGGGGCCGCAATGGCTGCACCGGCGATCTCGGCGCGCTCGTCGCGTCCAGCCTGGAGCTGCTGCGCTCGGGTTTTGCGCCGCTCGCCTGATCGGTTGAGTGTGCGCCCACGGTGGCGACACGCCGACGAAGGCCGCCGTGGGCGCACACTCAAAGCCGTCAGCGCACACTCAAACGTTTCGCGCGCTCTCGCGCGCCGCCTCGACGAAGCGGCGCGGCAAGAACGCTATCGAGACCGGGCTGGTGGGGGCTTTGCGCAGCATGACGAACCGGACGCCGGGGTGGCGGCAGAATCCTCAATCGCGCGACCGGGCCGGGCTCAGTACAGCGGTGACCAGTCCGACGTCCGCAGCAGGCGGCTCTGCCACTGGTCGCGGTACTGCAGGGCGTCGAACATGTAGCTGCCCGGCGCCCGGTGCTCCTGCGGGATCTCCTTGGTCAGCAGGTGGACCAGCGCCGCGTAGTTGTTGGAGTCATCGATCTTCTGCCACAGCATGGCCTCTCGGCGTCGATTGCTCCCATGTGCCACCTGGAAGCACGCCTGGATGTCGAGGATGCGCATCCTGGCCGGCGCGTGGGACAGGGGCCGATAGATTGACGACGGCCGCTGAAGGCTTCGAGCGTAGACATCTCCGCTTCGAGCGATGTATTCGTCGAACTTGTCCGGGTAGGGCCACATGGTGTCTTCCATGTAGAGGCTGAGGTCGTGCTCTCGCCCGTCGACCGGCACCTCCGCCAACGGCAGATCCTGCAGCGGCGACCACGGCAGCGGCGCCAGCAGTTTGGCGTCGACGTCATAGCGCAGTTCGTCCAGCTCGCGCATCCACGCCTGCAGATCACCCCGTTGCACTCGGAGCGCGAGGCGCTCCCACGCCGCCCCGTCCCGGACCGCGGTGACGGTCACCACGGTGTAGGACGGCCCGCTGCCCTGGGCGTGGCCGGCGTACCACAGCAATCGGGCGTCGTCAGCGGCGGCGAGCATGGGCAGCCAGCCCTGCCGGAACGCGGCCTCGAAGTCGTCTTCACAGCGGCCGCGCACCTTGTGCACCTCGTGCATGAACAGCACGTCGAGACGGTAACTCCGAACGCGTTGTCGGGTCTACGGGTGCGCATCGCGCCCTGGACAGCCGAGTTGGGAACTGGTTTGCTCGACTCAGTAAATACCTCACCGGGCAGGAGTCGCCGATGGCCCGTCTCAACGTGCCGGATGGCCCGGGCGGTGAAGCCGCCATGATCTGGACGCTACGGCCGCAACTCGGCGACATGGTGGAGCGGATGATCCGCGGCGCATACCAGCAGAGCGTTCTGCCGCCCGACGAGCGCGAACTGGCCAGGATGCGCATCGCCCAGATCAACGACTGCGTGGCCTGCTCGGGTTTTCGGGCCCAGTCCGTGCTGGACGCCGGTGTCGCGCCGGAGCTCTACGACAACGTCGCGGCGCACGCCAGTTACCCGGGCTACACGGCGCGCCAACGGCTTGCCATCGAATACGCCGAGCGCTTCGCCACCGACCATGCTTCGCTGGACGACACCTTCTTCGGGCGGCTGCGGGAGTCGTTCTCGGACCCCGAGATCCTCGATCTCACCCTCTGCGTCGCGGTGTTTCTCGGCCTGGGGCGCTCGTTGACCGTGCTGGGCGTCGACCAGTCCTGCGCAATCGATCTCTAGTAAGGAACCGGATGGACCTGGCGACCGTCGACGAACTGCTGACGACGACGCGGTCAGTGCGTAAGCGCCTCGACTTGGACCGGCCGGTCGACCGCGAGGTGATCCTCGAGTGCATCCGGCTGGCGATGCAGGCGCCCACGGCGAGCAACGCGCAGGACTGGCGCTGGCTGGTGATCACCGACGCCGGCAAGCGCGCCGCAATCGGCGAGATCTATCGCAGCATCGGTGCGGAATACCTTGCTTACGCGACCAAGGAGGCGTCCGATCCGCAGACCCGGCGCGTGTACGCCGGCGCGCTGGCCCTCACCGAGACGCTGGACAAGGTTCCCGTGCATGTGATCCCGTGCCTGGCGAACCGCATCGACAACTCCACACTGCTGACCGCCGCGTCGGCCTGGGCGTCGATCATTCCGGCCGGCTGGAGCTTCCTGCTCGCCCTGCGGTCGCGGGGGCTGGGATCGGTGTGGACGACGATGCATCTGGCCAAGGAAAAAGAAGTGGCCGAATTGCTCGGTATCCCGGACACGGTCACGCAGGCCGCGTTGTTCCCGGTGGCCTACACGATCGGCACCGACTTCCGGCCGGCCGTGCGGCCGCCCGCGGAAACCGTCACGTTCTGGGATAGCTGGGGAGACGGCTGATGCAGTCCTACACCGTGCGATTTCACGTCGATGCGCCGCCGGCGAAGGTGTGGCGGGTGCTGCATCCGCCCCCGCCGCCCAACACGCCGCGGCCGCGGGTCCTCAAATGGCCCACGGGCAGCATGGAGATCCTCAACGAGGGCAACGAAGCCGGCGAGGGCCTGGTCCGCACCTGCGTCTACCCGGTGCCCAAGTACCTGCTGTCGGGCGGCCGGGCACGGTCGTGGGAGACGGTCACCGAGGCCGAAACCAACAAGCTGTCACGCTACGTGGCCGTCGGCGCGCCGCTGTGGTCCCGGGCCGAGGGTTATCACCGGCTCGAGGAGCAGCCCGACGGCACCACCGTGCTGACCTTCCACGAGACCTACCACGCCTACAACCCGCTGCTGCGGTTCTTCCTCGAGCGCCCCGTGCACGCGAAGATTTCTCGCGACAATCTGGATACCTATGAGCACGCGCTCGGTTATGCCGGCCGAGTTCGGCGCCTCGCATAAGGGGTTCGTCGGCGCCGTGACCATGGGTTACGCGTACGGGGGCGCCGGCCGACCGATGCCGCTTTACGTGAATTTGGCTGTTCAGCCCGGTACGCTGACGTGCTATGGGGTTTGAGGCTGGTGTACCTACGGCCGGACGGTTGGCCGTCGCGGGGTTGATGATTGCGGGCTGGGCAGTGTCGGTGGGCGTTGCGGGGGCCGACCCGGACCCGACGGGACCCGCGCCGGGACCGCCACCCTCGTCGGCCGCACCGGCACCCTCTCCCGCCGCCTCGTCGGCGCCGTCGCCGGCCGCCTCCCCCGCGCCGTCTGCCGAGGCCTCACCGGCCGCCTCACCGGCACCGGAACCGAAGACGAGCATCGACAAGGACGGCATCTACAACGTCGGGTCCGACATTGTGCCGGGCATCTACAGCTCCGCGGGGCCCCTCGACAACGGCACCTGCTACTGGAAGCGGATGGGCAATCCGGACGGCAACATCATCGACAATTCGATGACCAAGAAGCCTCAGGTGGTGCAGATCGACCCGACCGACAAGGCGTTCAAGACGTCGGGTTGCCAGCCCTGGCAGCTGACCCCGGACGCCGTCCCACCGCCCAACACGCCTCCCGCCGGTGTGCAGAGCGCGCTCGGCCTCCTCAACGGCCTGCTCGGCGGACAGGGCGGACAGCGGCCTCCCTCGCCCGCTCCCCACTCCTGACGGTTCCTGACGGGCCGTGGCCAGTGCGCAGCAAATTGTCGTCGTCGGTGCCGGTGTCAGCGGTCTGACGTCGGCCGTATGCCTGGCCGAGGCCGGCTGGTCGGTGCGAGTCTGGACGGCCGCCACGCCACAGCACACGACCTCGAAGGTGGCGGGCGCGGTATGGCTGCCGCCGCGGCCGGCGGAGCGCGCCAGCGACACGCTGGATTGGACCGGACACTCCCTGCGGGTCTTCCGCGAACTCGCGGACGACCCGGCCTCCGGCGTTCAACTGGCTCCGGCGATGGCGGTCGGTGAATTGACTGCGGCCGAGGCGATGTCGTCCGCCGCGGCATTGATCCCCGGCCTGCGCCCCGCCGACCCGACCGAACTTCCGGACGGCTATGGCAACGGCTTTCGCGCCACGCTGCCGATGATCGACATGCCGCAGTATCTCGACTACCTGACCCGGAGGCTGGCCGCGGCCGGCTGCGCGATCGAGGAGCGTCCGGTGCGGTCACTGGCCGAGGTCGCCGACGCCGCACCGATCGTGGTCAACTGCGCCGGTCTCGCCGCGGCGTCCCTGACCGGCGACGACAAGCTGCGCCCTCTGTTCGGTCAGCACGTCGTGCTCACCAATCCGGGTCTGCGGCAACTATTTCTGGAAATCAACGGCGGGCCGGAATGGACCTGCTACTTCCCCCACCCGCAGCGGGTCGTGTGCGGCGGCATCAGCATCCCCGGCCGCTGGGACACCACCCCGGATCCCGACGTGACCGAACGAATCCTGCACCGCTGCCGCCAGATCGAGCCACGGCTCGTCGAAGCCGAGGTGATAGAGATCATCACCGGGCTGCGTCCCGACCGCGCCTCGGTGCGGGTGGAGGCCGAACCGCTCGGGCGAGCGCGTTGCATCCACAACTACGGCCACGGCGGCAACGGCGTGACCTTGTCGTGGGGTTGCGCGCGCGACGTGGTCCGCCTCGCCGCCCAGCGGGAGGCGCGGTGAGCATCGACTACGCGCTGGACGCCCATGTCGCCACCATCACGATCAACCGCCCCGAAACCCGCAACTCGCTGGACATGGAACACTTCCGCGACCTGGCCCACGCGTGGGCGGCGTTCCGCGACGACGCGAGCGCGTGGGTGGCCGTGATCACCGGTGTGGGACAAGACTTTTGCACCGGGGCCGACCTCAAGAAGTTCATCCCCGAGCTCACCGGTGATCTGCCGCAGCCCGAAGGGTGGAACAAGGACGACGCCATCCACGCCGTCCTGCACCGCTTTCCCGTCTACAAGCCGATCATCGCCGCGATCAACGGCACCTGCGTCGCGGGCGGCTTCGAAATGTTGAGCTCCACCGACATCCGGGTGGCGGTGCCCGCCGCGCGATTCGCGGTGATGGAGCCCAAGCGGGGCCTTTTCGCCGGCGGTGGCAGCACCGTGCGACTGCCGCGTCAGATGCCCTACCCGCTGGCGATGGAGTTGCTGCTGACCGCCGACATGGTGGACGCGGAGCGGGCGCTGACGATGGGGCTGATCAACCGCGTGGTCCCGCCGGAGCGGCTGATGGATACCGCGTACGACTACGCCGAGCGCATCGCGGCGAACGCCCCGCTCGCGGTGTTCGCGACGAAGCAGTCGGCCGTGGAGGGATTGGCGCTCGACCTCGCGTCGGCGTATGACAACGAAACCCGGCACAGCGACCGCATTTTCGAGACCCAGGACGCCAAGGAGGGCCCGCGGGCCTTTGCCGAGAAGCGGCCGCCGCGGTGGCAGGGCCGCTAGCGCCGGCTGACGTCCCGAATGATCAGCGACAGCACCCAGCTCACGATGGACAACACGATCGCGGCCCAGATCGCCGTCCACCAGAAATGATCGATCTGCAAACCCCAATGCGTGGTGTGCTCGGTGATCCGGGCGGTGATCCACAACATCAGCGCGTTGACGACGATGTGGAACAGCCCAAGCGTCAGGATGTACAGCGGGATCGACAAGAGCTGGACGATCGGCTTGATGAACGCGTTGACCAGACCGAAGATCACGGCGACGACGAAGATGATGCCGACCCGCTCCAGCTTCGTGTCACCGCCGACGAACGTGATCCCATGGACGAACTTCGTGACCAGCCATAGCGCGAAACCGGTCAGCGCGGCGCGAAGCAGAAAAGGGCCCATGCCGACGATCTTCTCACCAGGCATGGACGAAGGGCAGCCGAATCTGCCACGAGGCGTTCGGCTTCGCCGACCGCTCGCTGCTAAGCGTTGCCGTGCTGCCCCTCTGCTGCCAGGTACTTCACCATCTGGCACAGGTTGACAATGGCCGCGCTCAACTTATAGATAGTGGCGTCCCGATCTGCCACACACGACTGCCAATCGGGGAACTCCTGCGGGGCTTTCTGGTTGTCCGCGTTGAGGTGCATTTTCTGCTCGATCTGGTCGCACAGATCCGCGAGGGTCAACTGTCCCGGCGCGCTGCTATCGGAGAACCATTTGTCAGTCATCTCAGATCGTCGCCTCCCAAAAACCGCCTGCTTTCTCTCGAGGCTATCGGGCCGTCTGCTACGAGCATTGCGCAGGCACTCAATTCAAGTTGTAGAAGCGCTCGGCGTTGAGCCCGCCGATCTTTTCCCGGGCGTCTTCGCTGATATCCGGGCGTGTCCGCAGGTGCTTGGTGCTCTGCGGCCATTCGCCGTCCCAGTGCGGGTAGTCGCTGGCGAACATGATGAAGTCGGCGCCGAGCACGTCGATCACCCCGGGCAGGATCGGTTCCTCCGGCTCGCACGTCACCCAGATGTTGCCGGCGGCCAGGTACTCGTGGGGATCGCGCCGCCAGCCGCGTTCGACCCAATCGCCCCGCTTCTCGTAGTGCTCGTGCAGGCGATCCATGAAGAACGGGACCCAACCCGCGCCCGCCTCGAGGAAGGCGACCCGCAACCGCGGGTGCCGCTCGAAGACGCCGCCGGAGACCAGCGCCGTCATGGCCGTCATCTGGTCGAACGGGAAACTGATGCAGTGCACCTGAATGTAATTGGTGAAGCGGTCCACACCGATCTTCGGCAGGTGAATGCCCGGGGCGCCGTGAATGCCCAGCGGCATGTCGAGATCGACCGCGGCGGCGTAAAAGGCGTCCAGGTCGGGATGGTCAAGATTACGGGTCTTGAGCGCCGGCGGAACCAGAGTCGCCACCAGCCCAAGCTCTTTCGCTTCGGTCATGACGTCGATCGCCGCCTGGCCGTGCTCGATCGGCGTTACCGCGACGCCGCGCAACCGTCCACCCGACGGGGCACAATAATCCGCGATCCACTGGTTGTAGAGCCGGGAGAAGCCGGCCCCGAACTCGGGATCCTCGAGCGTCGGGGCGCATAGCCCCAGGCTCGGGTACAGCACCATGGTGTCGATGTGGTCGCGGTCGGCATCGCCCAGCACGCCTTCGGTCGATCGGCAGTTGATGTCCGGCGCCTTGCTGATGCCGTGCTCCGGCGGACAACCGGCACCAGGGCCCTGATCCTCCGGGTAGCTGCGTCCCTCGAACGTCAGCCGGCTGCCGTCGGCGGCGGGCTTGACGTGCTGCGGCCAGCGTTTGATCGCTTCGATTGCCAGCGAGGGGTTCTCGGCAACGTGTCCGTCGGCGTCGATGATGCGCATGTTCGCAACTTACTCTCGCGCCATCGCGCTCGGTACTGCACGATGCTGACGTGACAACTCAACGGTTGACCGCCGATCAGCGAAACTCGTTCATCGCGGCGTTGTTGGGCTGGACGATGGACGCGTTCGACTACTTCATCGTCGTGCTCGTCTACGCCGACATCGCGAAGACGTTCCACCACAGCAAGGCGGAGGTCGCCTTCGTCACCACGGCCACCCTGATCATGCGTCCCGTCGGCGCGCTGCTGTTCGGGCTGTGGGCCGACCGCGTCGGTCGGCGGCTGCCGCTGATGGTCGACGTGATGTTCTACTCCGTGGTCGGCTTCCTGTGCGCGTTCGCCCCGAACTTCACCGTGCTGGTGATCCTGCGCCTGCTCTACGGCATCGGCATGGGCGGCGAGTGGGGCCTCGGCGCCGCGCTCGCCATGGAGAAGGTCCCCGTGGAGCGCCGCGGCTTCTTCTCGGGGCTCTTGCAGGAGGGATACGCGTTCGGCTACCTGTTGGCGAGCGTCGCCTCGCTGGTGGTGATGAATTGGCTCGGGTTGTCGTGGCGATGGCTGTTCGCTTTGAGCATTGTCCCCGCGCTGGTCAGCCTGATCATTCGCTACCGGGTGGAGGAATCCGAGGTATGGGAAGCCGCGCAGGATCAGATGCGGATCACCAGCACGAGGATCCGCGACGTGTTGCGCGACGGAGCCATCATTCGGCGGTTCTTCTATCTGGTGCTGTTGATGACGGCCTTCAACTGGATGAGCCACGGCACTCAGGACGTCTACCCGACCTTCCTGACGTCGACCGCCAACCACGGCGCCGCCCTGTCCAGCGCGACCGTCAAGTGGATCGTCATCGTCTACAACCTCGGCGCCATCATCGGCGGCCTGTTCTTCGGCACGCTGTCGCAGCGATTCAGCCGCCGCTACACCATCATCTTCTGCGCGCTGTTGGGACTCCCGATCGTTCCGCTGTTCGCCTACTCGCGAACGGCGGCGATGCTGTGCCTCGGCTCGTTCCTCATGCAGCTGTTCGTCCAAGGCGCGTGGGGCGTGATTCCCGCCCACCTGACCGAGATGTCGCCGGACGCCATCCGCGGCCTCTACCCCGGAGTCACCTACCAGCTCGGAAACCTGCTGGCCGCGTTCAACCTCCCCATCCAGGAACGACTGGCCGAGTCGCGCGGCTATCCCTTTGCCCTGGCGGCGACGATCGTGCCGGTGCTGATCGCCGTGGCGTTCCTGACCTTCATCGGCAAGGACGCCACCGGAATCCGGTTCGGCACCACCGAAAGCGCTTTCCTGCCAACCGAAGTGACGTGAGCGCTAGCCAGCGGCGCTCAGCAGGCGCAGCAGCAGGTGCATCGCCACCGTCGTCGAGCGCTCCCGGATGTCGGAGCGGTTGCCGGGCAACCGCAACGTGCGGGTGTCCGTGCGTCCGTCCGCAATTGTGACGGTGAAACAGACTGTGCCCACCGGCTTTTCGGGAGTTCCCCCGCCCGGCCCGGCGATGCCGGTGATCGCGACGGCCGTGTCGGCGCCGAAACGGCGCAGCGCGCCGGCCGCCATCGCCTCGGCCACCGGCTCGGACACCGCGCCGCGGGCCTCGATCAGCGCCGGATCGACGCCCAGAAGTTCCGCTTTCGCGTCGTTCGAATAGGCCACCACCCCGCCGGCCACATAGTCCGACGATCCGGGCCGGTCGGTCAGCCGCGCCGCCAGCAGCCCCGCGGTGCAGGACTCGGCGGTCGCGATCCTCCGGCCGGCCAGTCCTCGGCCGACCAGATCATCCACCGTAGAACCATCTTCGGAGAACAGCTGCTGTGCGTGTCGGTCACGCACCAGCTGCATCAGCTTCGCGTAACTGGCGGCGGCGTCCGGCTCGTAACGCGTGACCATCTCGACTTCGCCCCGCCGCAGGCAGGTGGTGATCTCGAGCGACTCGAAGCCGGGCACCGACGCCTCGGCGTCGCGCAGCGTCTCGGCCAGACCCGACTCGGGCAACCCGAACATTCGCACGGTCTCCTGCCGATAGAGCGTTCGGCCGGCGATCGCCTGCTGAGCCGCGGGCGTCTCGATCGCCCGGTGCCACATGGGCTGCAGCTCGCGCGGCGGGCCCGGAAGCACGATGACCGTCGGCTTGCCGGGCACCACCACGCCGGGCGCGGTGCCCACCGGGTCGAGCACTTGCGACCCGGCGGGAATCATCGCCTGCTTGCGGTTGGCGGCACGCACCGCCTCGAAGTCCACGCCCTCGAACCGCGCCATCAGCTTCTTCAGGATGTTCGCGATCTTGTTCTCGGTCTCGTCGTCCAGCACCAGCTCGCGGTTGCAGAACCGCGCCACCACCTCCACGGTCATGTCGTCGGCCGTGGGTCCAAGGCCACCGCTGGTAACGATCAGGTCCATGCCCTGGTCCGCCATGAAGCGCAGCTGCGCCTCGATGTCCGCCGGGCGGTCGCCACAGATCGTGATGTGCGCCAGCTCGACACCCAGCTCCAACAGGCGGTCGGCGATCCACGGGCCGTTCGCGTCCTGGACACGACCGGTGAGGACTTCGGTTCCGGTGACGACGATTCCTGCGCGCGCGCTCACCGCCATGAGCCTACTGGCAGGGCTGAGAGACAATGAGCCGATGATCGAGCTAGAAGTCTTGCAGGCCGACGTCACCAAGCTCGAAGTCGACGCGATCACCAACGCGGCCAACACACAATTGCGGCACGGTGGCGGGGTCGCCGCGGCGATTGTCCGCGCCGGCGGCCCCGACGTGCAGCGAGAATCGACCGAAAAGGCGCCCATCGGGCTCGGGGACGCGGTCGAGACGACGGCAGGCGACATGCCGGCGAGCTACGTCATCCACGCCGCGACCATGGAGCTCGGCGGCCCGACCTCGGCGGAGATCATCGCGCGGGCCACCGATTCCACGCTCCGGAAGGCGGACGAGCTGGGCTGCCGCACCCTCGGCCTGGTGGCCTTCGGCACCGGCGTCGGCGGCTTTCCGCTGGATGAGGCGGCGAGGGTGATGGTCGGCGCCGTCCGGCGACACCAGCCGAAGTCGTTGGAGAAGGTGGTGTTCGCGGTTCACGGCGACGCGGCCGGGCGCGCGTTCCGGGACGCCGTTGCCGGCTAATCGTCTTCGAGGTAGCGCTCGACGGAGGCGACCTTCTGCGTCATCGCGTCGCTGACACCGGCCCGCCAGTCCGCCTTGATCACCGTGCTGACCCGGGGCGCGCGTGCGGCCACCGCTTCGACAGCTCGCTGCACGACCGCCATGACTTCTGCCCAGGTTTCGCCCTCGATCACGGTGAACATCGAATCCGTCTTATTGGGTAGGCCGGAATCGCGCACCACCCGAACCGCTTCGGCGACGATCTCACCGACACCCTCGCCCACACCCATGGGCGTGACGGAGAACGCGACAAGCACGGACACTCAACGAGCGTACCCAACCTTGGGTCGGGCCTGGCAGCATCAAGGCGCATGCGGGTCTTGGTGCAACGGGTCGCGTCGGCGACGGTGGCGGTCGGCGGCGAAGTGGTGGGCGGCATCCGGCCCGCCGGTCAGGGCCTGCTGGCCTTCGTCGGCGTGACCCACGACGACGACTTGGACAAGGCGCGACGGCTCGCCGAAAAGCTCTGGTATCTCCGCATTCTCACCGACGAACGGTCGGCCGCCGACGTCAACGCGCCGATCCTGGTCGTCAGTCAGTTCACCCTTTATGCCGACACCGCCAAGGGCCGACGACCGTCCTGGAATGCTGCCGCACCTGGCGCGGTCGCCGAGCCGCTGGTCGCGGCGTTCGCCGAGGCGTTGGAGCGGCTGGGTGCCGAGGTCCAGACCGGGGTGTTCGGCGCCCACATGCAGGTCGAGTTGGTCAACGACGGCCCGGTCACGGTGCTTCTCGAGCTGTGATCCGCGATTGCAGGTACGTTGAATAGGTCGGTTTCCGGCGCCGATCGAGGAAGGGGCGACCATGAGCGCGACGCCCGAGTTCGGCTCGCTCCGTTCCGACGATGACCACTGGGACATCGTCAGCAGCGTGGGCTACACCGCCCTGCTGGTGGCCGGGTGGCGGGCGCTGCATGCCGTGAGCCCGCAGCCGCTGGTCCGGGACGACTACGCCAAGCTCTTCATCGAGGCGTCGCGAGACCCGTATTTGGCGGGGGTGCTCGCCAACCCGGGGACCTCCGAGGACGAGATGGCCTTTCCCCGCCTCTATGGCGTGCAGACCCGGTTCTTCGACGACTTCTTCGTCGCCGCCGGCGAGGCGGGCATCCGGCAGGCGGTGATCGTCGCCGCGGGCTTGGACTCCCGCGCATATCGACTCGAATGGACCCAGGGCACAAGGGTTTTCGAGATCGACCTGCCGAAGGTGCTGGAATTCAAGGCGCACGTGCTCGCACAGCACGGTGCCAAACCCAAGGCCCCCAGGGTCGAAGTCGCCGCCGATCTGCGCACCGACTGGTCGAGGACGCTGGAAGCGGCAGGCTTCGACGTGGAACGCCCCAGCGCCTGGTCGGTGGAGGGAGTGCTGCCCTACCTGACCGATGAGGCCCAGAACACGCTCTTCACCCGGATCAGCGGCCTCAGTGCGCCCGGCAGCCGAATTGCGATCGGCGCGTTAGGGTCTCGCCTGGACCACGACCAGCTGGCCGCCTTGGAGGCGGCGCATCCCGGCGTCAATATGTCCGGCGACGTCGATTTCTCCGCACTGACCTACGAGCCGCAGACCGATCCCGCGGAACGGCTGGCCGCGCACGGGTGGAAGGTCGAACCCGTCCGCAACACGCTCGACCTGCAGGCCGGTTACGGGATGGCCCCGCCGGACGTCGATGTCAAAATCGACAGTTTCATGCGGTCCCAATACATCACCGCCACACGGTAGGGGCTAGGGCGTCAACAGGATTTTCACGTCTTCACCCGACCGCGACGCGGCGGTCGCGTAGCCCTTGGCCGCTTCGTCCAACGGCAGCGTTGTGGTGAAGATGCCGTCGACGTCGAGCCGCCCGGACTGCAGCAGCGGGATCAATTCCGGCCAGGTGCGCTGCACCGGCGCCGTCGTCATCCGCAGCGTGATGCTGCGGATCAGGCAACCCAGGGCGTTGAGCGGGAACGGATTCATGTCGTGCACACCGACAACCGAAACCGTCCCTCCCGGCCGCACCGCATTGAGTGCGTCCGTAAGGGATGCGTCCGTGGCGACGGCATCGATCACCGCGTCGGCGCCGCGGCCCTGGGTGGCGGCGAGGATGGCCTCGACCGCCGGCGCCTTGAGGGGCGTTGCGCCCCACCGGGCGGCTCGGTCCAACCGCCCCTGCACCTGATCGACCGCGAAAGCCGTTGCCGCGCCCTGGAACAGTGCGCTGCGCAGGGAACAGAGGCCGACGGCGCCCAGGCCAATGACCGCTACGGTGCCGCCGAACGGAATGTCGGCGCGTTGCGCCGCCGCCCAGCCCGTGGCGAGGTTGTCGGTGAGCAGCAGTGCCTGTTCGGTGCTGATGCCCTCCGGCACCTTGAGCAGCTGGAAGTCGGCCGCCGGTACGGCCAACAGGTCGGCCTGCGCGCCCCCGAGCACGCCCCCGCCGAAGATCTGGAAGCCGTTGTGGCACATGACCGGATCGCGGGTGGCGCAGCCGGCGCAGGCGCCGCAGCCGGTCACCGAGGACACCATCACGAGGTCGCCAGCCTTGACGGTGCGTACCTCCGGTCCCGCCGCCACGACGGTGCCGATCGCTTCGTGGCCCAGCGCAATCGGGTCCGGCATCGGAAAATCGGCCTCGTAGAAGTGCAGGTCGGATCCACAGATGCCGGCGGCGGCTACCTCTACGATCGCCCCGTCGGGTCCCGGAACGGTGGGATCGGGCCGGGTGTCGACCCGGATGCTGTGGGGCCCGTCGACGACTACCGTACGCATACTGGCGTGCTCACTTTCTGTGCCGCACAACGAATTGTGACCAGTCGGGCTCGCGCACCGCGGCCCAGTACTCGTTGAGGCGCCACGGGCTGACGGTGTGGATCTCTCCGTCGGCGTTCTTGAAGTAGGAGTGTTTGACCGCCGGGTGCGCCCACACCATCTTCTTGATCTGGGTCTGCGTCCGCTCGTGCCAATCGGTTGCGGCGTCGGGCTTCGGCTCCAGCGAATGCACGTCTGGGTCGGCCAGTCGCGCCAGGCACTGGTCGATGTAGCGCATCTGCAGTTCGGACTGAAAGATCAGGCTGCCCCCGTGGGCCAGGTGGGTCCCGGGCCCATAGATGATGAACAGGTTGGGGAACTTCGGAACGGTGATGCCGAGGTAGGCGTACGGGCGGCTCCCCCACATCTCCCGCAGGTCGATGCCATCGCGACCGGTGATCTTCAGGGGCCACAGCACGTCGGTGTGCCGGAAACCGGTGGCGTACACGATGACGTCCACGTCATGCGCCACGCCGTCCTCGGTGACGATGCCGCGCGGGGCGATCCGCCGGATGGGCGTGCGCACCAATTCGACGTTGTCCCGTTGGAGTGTTTGCAGCCAGCTGCCGTTGTCTTGCAGGGTCCGTTTGCCACACGCCGGATAGTCGGGCATGACCTTGGCCAGCAGGTCGTGGCCGTCACCGATCTGACTGGTGATCCACTGGGAGAACATCATTTGGGCCGCGGCGTTGATGGCGCTGACGGCATGCTCCTGGTCGGCATAGTCGGGGTCGCCCTCCGCGGCGTCCAGACCCTTGTCGGATCCCGGCCAGAGCACGAGAAAGCGGTACCACCGCCCGTAGAACGGCAGGTGTCGCATGGCCCAGCGCATCCCCTCGCCGACCTCGTCGTGATACATCGGGTTTGGGAACATCCACTGCGCGGTCCGCTGAAACACGGTGAGGTGCTCAACATCCGCGGCGATGGCGGGGGCGATCTGGAAACCACTGGCGCCCGCGCCGACGAGCGCGACACGCTTGCCGCTGATGTCGACGGCGTGGTCCCAGGCGGCGGAGTGGAACGACGGCCCCGCGAAGCTATCGGCGCCGTCGAACTCGGGAATGTTGGGCCGGTTCAACTGACCGACCGCGGTGATCAGGGCACGAGCGCGCACCGTGCTCGTCTGGCCCTCGGCGCCACGCAGTTGGATGCTCCAGGTGGCGTCGTCGTCGACCCACTCGGCGGCCAGCGCCTCGGTATTCCACAGCACGTGCTCGGCCAGACCGTGCTTCGTCATGACCTCGGTGAAGTAGTCCTGCAGCTCGTGCTGTTCGGCGAAGAAATGTGTCCAGTCGTTGTTGGGTTCGAAGCTGTAGCAATAGAAGTGGTTGGCCACGTCGACGCGGGCGCCGGGATAGCTGTTCTCCCACCAGGTTCCGCCCGGCCCCGCGTTCTTCTCCACGATGGTGAAGGGAATGTTGGCCTGCTTCAGCCGGATTCCGGCCAGGATGCCCGATTCGCCGCAGCCGACCACGAGGACCGGAATATCGGCCGCGCGGTCGGCCGGCAGGGTCGGCGGGCGGCGTGGATCGACCCCGTCGAGGTCCATCTCTTCCAGCACCAGCGGCAGATAGTCGTCGGTCACGTGCTCACAGGCCGCCCAGTCCATCATTTCGCGAATGAGGTCGATGCTCAGCGGCTTCGGCTCGGGACAACCGCGGTCTCGATAGTCGGTGATCACCGGCAAGGCGGCCGCGCGGGCCCGGGCCTTGTCCTCCTCGGACATGAACCCCTGAATCTCGTTGAGGAAGACGCCCATCTGCTTGAAGTCCCGGATAAAGCGCGGGTCGCCGGTGATGTGCACGAGCGAAAGCAACAGTGTCGGGATGCTGACATCCGCGAGGGCGGTCTCGATCTCCGCCGTGGACGTCGTGAAGGGATCGCCGGCATAGGCGCTGCGCATCGGGCGGATCCTCTCGGTGAACGGGGCCTCCCAATTACGCTACTTGCCGTGTCGTAATTGGCAGCACTACGCTACCCGCTGGCGAGGGAGGGGATCAATAGCCGGACCGCTACGGCGGGTCGTCGTCATCGTCGTCTTCGGCCCAGGACCTTCTCGGGGTGGTGGAAAGTCTTGGTGCGGGGTTGTCCGCGATCCTGGGGTACCGCGCGTTTGCGGGCGTGTGGCGGCGGGATCCATTCCGTGTCGCCGTTGGCAAACTATTTGGTGCTTGTACCTCCGAGTGCTGTGTACAAATCGAGGTTTTTCTGGTCGCAACCGGTTTAGGATCCGGCGCAAGGCGCAGAGACGCAGTCGCAATAATCCGTGAGCGCTGCCACCGGTGAGGGCGGAACGCCGCTGGACCACCCACGCCGAACCGCGAGGAGAAAACGATGCGCATCGATATCACCTTCCCCTCCGGCGACGACAAGTGCGCCGGCTGGCTGTACCGGCCTGAGGGCTTCGAGGGACCGCGCCCGCTGATGGTGATGGCGCACGGCTTCAGCGGGACCAAGGAGATGCGCCTCCCCGCCTACGCCGAGCGCTTCTGCGCGGCCGGGATCGGGGTGCTGCTGTTCGATTACCGACACTTCGGCGCCAGCGGCGGCGAGCCCCGCCAACTGCTCGACATCTCCCGCCAGCACGCTGACTTCCGCAGCGCTCTGGCGTACGCGCGCGACCTCGACTGGGTCGATCCGGAGCGCGTCGGCCTGTTCGGCAGCTCGTTCTCCGGCGGCCACGTGCTGGCCGTCGGGGCGGCCGACGGGCGGGTCGCGGCGATCGTCTCGCAGTGCCCGTTCACCGATGGTCTCGCGACCCTGCCCGCGCTCGGGCTGAAGGCGATCATGCGGGTCGCTTTCGCGGGGCTGCGCGACCAGGTCGCCGCGCTGCGTCGCGCCGCGCCGTATTACATCCCCGTCGTAGCACAGCCCGGCGGCTTCGGCGTGATGACCAAGGACGATGTGGTATCCGGCTGGACCACGATCCTCGAGCAGTCGGTCGACCCGCAATGGGAAAACCGCGTCGCCGCCCGGATCGTGCTGCGGATGGGGATGTACCGCCCGGGTCTGAAGGCAGCGAAGCTCCCCTGCCCAGCGCTGTTCTGCATCTGCGAGCAGGACTCGGTCGTGCCCGCAGAGCGGACGGCCAAGCTGGCCGCGCGGGGACCCCGCAACGAGATCAAGCACTATCCGGTCGGACATTTCGACATTTACGTGGGTGAGGAATTCGAGCGAGCGGTCGCCGATCAGACCGAGTTCCTCGTGCGGACGCTGAAGCCTTAGGCGCGCGCAGCCGCTGACTGAGTAGACGGCCTCAACGGGCAGCCGGCCGGTTGGCCGATGACCACCGCCTTGTGCTCGGCCTCCTTGGGCCTGGCCAACCGCCGTGCTTCGATTGACCGACAACGCAGCTTTCGTGACGTCAGCGGTCACGGGTCTTTTTCTGCGGACTCTTCTTCCGCCATTGCTTTTTCCGGGTGGTGGAAGGTGTTGGTGCGGGGTTGTCCGCGGTCCTGGTGGGGCGGTGGGATCCATTCGATGTCGGCGTTGGC
>NZ_LZJZ01000007.1 GCF_001667585.1 Mycobacterium sp. E2733 | reverse complement strand
TCCTGTCGGTGGACTGGTTCGGCGTCGTCGTCCTGGCGGTGTGGGGGGCGCTGGCCGCGCTGGCCGCGCTGCGCTGGGCGGGGCGGCCGCCGTCGCCGACGGCTTGGCGGGGCTGCTGGACTTGGTGTCGCTCGAACGGCACATGGCGACGCACAGCAGGACCACCGCGACGACGGCGACGAGCGCGAGCCGCGCCAGCCGGATTTTCGCCGAGGTGGCAGGCATCGTCACACCTCCGATCGCGCGAGGTCACCCGTCGGCAGGAATACCCGGGCGAGCGCGGTTATCACACCGCGCACGCCCGGAGCGGCGGGAATCTCAGGTGGCCTCCGCCGCGGTCAGCCACCCTGGCCGGGCTGCTTGGGCTTCCCGCATTTGCCGTCGTTCGCCTGCCGCACGTTGATGCTGGTCGCCTGGAGCGTGCCCCCGTTGTCCATCGTTCCGCGCGCCCAGAGGCATTTGCCCTGCGCAATGACGTCGGTGGTCGCGGAGGTCTGCTTGCTGTACTTGGTCTGGTCGTCGACCGTCACCGCGGTCTGCGTGGTGTTTCCGCTGGGGTCGGTGCCGGTGACGTTGATCGTGTTACCCGACACGGACGCCACCGAGCCGCGGACCGGGGCCGGCTTCGGGGCCGGCGCGGGGGGGGGGGGGGGCGCCGGG
>NZ_LZJZ01000006.1 GCF_001667585.1 Mycobacterium sp. E2733 | reverse complement strand
TGCCACCAGTAGTGCCAGGTGCCGAACCAGGAGTCCCGCCGCGTCGGCGGCCAGGCCACCACGCCCAGCTGGGTCCCGGGCAGCCCCCACAGCCGTTTCAGGTGTCGTTGCGCGACAGCGGCTTCGGAGCTGGCCGCCCGGTTCGCCCATAGCTGATCCATACCGCCGATCCTGCCTCATACTGAAATATGCGCTACCGGCAAACCATTTCGGGACCCAGCTGGGCGTGGTGGCCTGGCCGCCGACGCGGCGGGACTCCTGGTTCGGCACCTGGCACTACTGGTGGCAGGCGCACCTGCTGGACTGCCTGGTCGACGCGCAGCTGCGGGACCCGCAACCCGACCGGCGCACCAAGATCAACCGGCAGGTCCGCTCGCACCGGCTGCGCAACAACTTTCGCTGGACCAACAGCTACTACGACGACATGGCCTGGCTGGCCCTGGCGCTGGAACGCGCCGCCCGGATAGCCGGCGTCGAGCGCAGCCGCGCGCTGCCCAAGCTGGCCGATCAATTCCTCGAGGCGTGGGTGCCCGAGGACGGCGGCGGCATCCCCTGGCGCAAGCAGGACCAGTTCTTTAACGCCCCCGCCAACGGCCCGGCGGGGATCTTCCTGGCCCGCTACGGCGACCGGATGCGGCGCGCCCAGCAGACGGCCGACTGGATCGACGAGACCCTGATCGACCCGGAGACGCACCTGGTGTTCGACGGTATTAAGGCCGGCTCCCTGGTCCGCGCCCAGTACACCTACTGCCAGGGCGTGGTGCTCGGCCTGGAAACGGAACTCGCGGCACGCACCCATGACGACCGGCACGCGCCCCGGGTGCACCGGTTGGTGGCGGCCGTCGCCGAACACATGGCGCCGGCGGGCGTGCTGGCCGGCGCCGGCGGCGGTGACGGCGGCTTGTTCTCCGGTGTCACCGCGCGATACCTGGCGCTGGTCGCCACCACCCTGCCGGGTGACTCGGCCGACGACGCCCTGGCCCGTGACACCGCCCGGCGGATCGTGCTGGCCAGCGCGAAGTCGGCGTGGGACTACCGGCAAACGGTGGACGGGCTGCCGCTGTTCGGGCCGTTCTGGGACCGCGACGCGCAACTGCCCACCCAGGCCGCCGGGGAGGCGCAGTTCGTCGATGGTGCGGTGAACAGTTCCGAGGTGGCCGAACGGGACCTGTCGGTGCAGCTGTCGGGGTGGATGCTGATGGAGGCCGCCTGTAACGTCACCGCCGTGACCGCAGGGAGTGCGACGTGACCGAGGCCGGCAGCTGGATTCCCGACGAGGCCACGCTGGCCGAGGCAAACCTCACCCGCTTCATGGCGTGGCTCGCCGAGACGGGCCGCGGCCACTACACCGACTACCACGCGCTGTGGCGCAAGTCCGTCGAGGACATCGAGTGGTTCTGGGACGCCGTCTGGCATTACTTCGACATCCAGGCGGACAGCCCGCCCCGCGCGGTGCTGGGCAACCGCGCCATGCCCGGCGCCGAGTGGTTCCCGGGCGCCACGCTCAACTACGCCGCCGAGATCTTTCGGCACGCCACCGACGAGCGGCCCGCCATGATTGTGGTCGGCGAGGACGGCGCGTGCGAGTGGTCGTGGGCCCGGCTGCGGCGGGAGACCGGCGCGTTCGCGGCCTACCTGCGCGGCCTCGGGGTGCGGCCCGGGGACGCCGTCGTCGGATACCTGCCCAACGTCGCCGAGGCCGCCGTGGCAGCCCTGGCCGCGGCCAGCGTGGGCGCGAGCTGGGCGGTGTGCAACCAGGACGTGGCCGTCGACGGCGTGATCGCGCGGCTGGGCCAGGTGGGGCCGGCCGTGCTGGTGGCCACCGACGGGTCGGTGTACGACGGCAAGCGCATCGACCGGCGCGCGGAGCTGGACACGATCCGGGCGGCGATGCCCAGCCTGCGGGCCACCGTGGTGGTGCCGCGGCTCGGGCTCGCTACCGACGGCGTCGCGTGGGCGACGGCGGTGGAATCGGATGCCGAGCTGGAACTCACCGCCGTGCCGTTCGCGCACCCGCTGTGGGTGATGTTCTCGTCCGGCACCACCGGCAAGCCGAAGGGCATCGTGCACGGTCACGGCGGCGTCGTGCTCGAGCACCTGAAATACCTGACCCTGCAACTGGAGCTGCACGCCGGCGAGCGCTTCCTGTGGTACTCGTCGACGAGCTGGATGATGTGGAACCTGCAGCTGTCCGGGCTGCTGGCCGACACCACCATCGTGCTCTACGACGGCAGCCCAACGCATTTGGGCACCGACGGCCTCTGGCGGGTCGCCGCCGAGACCGGCGTCAACGTGCTGGGCGCCGGCGCGGGCTACCTGCTGGCCTGCGCCAAGAAGGAACTCAAGCCCGGGGCGACGTACCCGCTGGACGGGCTGCGCGCCGTGGGTTCCACCGGTTCACCGCTGCCCGCGTCCGGATTCCGTTGGGTCCAAGAGGGACTCGGCCGGTCGGTTCCGGTGATCTCGATGAGCGGCGGCACCGACGTCTGCACCGCATTCATCGGCGGCTGCGCGATCCTGCCGGTGGTGGCCGGCGAGCTGTCGTGCATCTGCCTGGGCGCGGCCATCGAATCCTGGACCGGGGCAAACCATCCCGTCATCGGGGAAGAGGGCGAGCTGGTGATCACCGAGCCGATGCCCTCGATGCCGGTGTTCTTCTGGAACGACGACGACGGCAGCCGGTACCGGGCCGCCTACTTCGAGAAGTATCCGGGGGTGTGGTGCCACGGCGACTGGATCACCATCACCGATCGGAGATCCGTTGTGGTGCACGGCCGTTCGGACGCCACCCTGAACCGGCTGGGCGTGCGGATGGGCAGCGCCGAGATCTACACCGCGGTGGAGGGCATGCCCGAGGTGGGTGACTGCCTGGTCGTGGGGATGGAGCAGGACGACGGCGGCTACTGGATGCCGCTCTTCGTGACCCTGACGGACGGCGCCGAACTCGACGACGGACTGCGCTCGCGGATCGTCGCGGCCATTCGTCAGCACGCCTCCCCGCGCCACGTGCCCGACGACATCCTGGCGGTCCCCGGCATACCGCGGACGCTGACGGGCAAGCGGCTGGAGGTCCCGATCAAGCGGATCCTGCTCGGTGCGGCGCCGGGCGAGGCCGTGCAGCAGAGTTCGATCGACCGACCGGAACTGCTAGACGCTTTCGTTGCGTACCGCAGGAGTCGAGTGTCCTGAGTCGGGCGCTTCGGCGGCCGGCCCCCGTCGGCGCCCCCGGTAACCGCGCCAGGCGGCGACGAACGCCGGGATCAGCGACACGAACAGGATGCCCAGGATGATCTTTTCCAGGTTCTGGTGCACGAACGGCACCGAGCCCAGGAAGTATCCCGCCAACGTCACACCGCCGCCCCACAGGATGCCGCCGACGATGTCGAACGCGAGGAACACCGGGTAGCGCATGTACGACACCCCGGCCACCGGCGGGACGAACGTCCGCACGAACGGCGCGAACCGCGCCAGGATGATCGCCCACGGCCCGTATTTCTCGAAGAAGGCGTGCGACTCCGTCACATAGTGCTTCTTGAAGAACCGGGAGTCTTCCTTTTTGAACAGCGCCGGGCCGATCCGCCGGCCGATGAAATAGCCGGTCTGATCGCCCAGGATCGCCACCAGGGCAACGGCCGGGGCCAGCACCCAGATGCTCGCGGGCGGGTTGGGGTGGGCGGCCAGCAGCCCGCCGGTGAACAGCAGCGATTCGCCGGGCAGCAGCGGAAACAGCAGACCGGTCTCGATGAAGACGATGACCAGGATGCCGGGCAGCACCGCCGATCCGAAGACGCCACCCGCGCCCAGCCAGTACATCGGATCGAGGATGTTCGGCAGGGCCGTCACGGTGGTGCTCACGATGCTTCAACATACCGGTGTTGCGATACTGGACGGGCCAACGCGCCAGGAGGAGCCAATGCCCATCGCCACTCCCGAGGTCTACGCCGAAATGCTGGGACGCGCCAAGGAGAACTCGTACGCCTTCCCGGCCATCAACTGCACCTCCTCCGAGACGGTCAACGCCGCGATCAAGGGCTTCGCCGACGCCGGCAGCGACGGCATCATCCAGTTCTCCACCGGCGGTGCGGAATTCGCGTCCGGCCTGGGGGTCAAGGACATGGTGACCGGCGCGTTGGCGCTGGCCGAATTCACCCGCGTCGTCGCGGCCAAGTACCCGATCAACGTGGCGTTGCACACCGACCACTGCCCCAAGGAGAAGCTGGACAGCTACGTGCGGCCGCTGTTGGCCATCTCCGCCGAGCGGGTGGCCGCGGGTCGGGATCCGCTGTTCGGATCGCACATGTGGGACGGCTCGGCGGTGCCGATCGACGAGAACCTGGTCATCGCGCAGGAGCTGCTCAAGGAGGCCGCGGCCGCCAAGATCATCCTGGAGATCGAGATAGGGGTCGTGGGCGGCGAGGAAGACGGCGTCGCCCACGAGATCAACGACAAGCTGTACACCACGCCGGAAGACTTCGAGAAGACCATCGACGCGCTGGGCCACGGCGAGCACGGCAAGTACCTGCTGGCCGCGACGTTCGGCAACGTGCACGGCGTCTACAAGCCGGGCAACGTCAAGCTGCGTCCCGACATTTTGGCCCAGGGGCAGCAGGTGGCCGCGGCCAAGCTCGGGTTGCCCGAGGGCGCCAAGCCCTTCGACTTCGTCTTCCACGGCGGGTCGGGGTCGCTCAAGGCGGAGATCGAGGAGTCCCTGCGCTACGGCGTGGTGAAGATGAACGTCGACACCGACGCCCAGTACGCGTTCACCCGACCGATCGCCGGCCACATGTTCAGCAACTACGACGGCGTGCTGAAGGTCGACGGCGAAGTGGGCGCCAAGAAGGTCTACGACCCGCGCAGCTACCTGAAGAAGGGCGAGGCGTCGATGACCGAGCGCGTGGTGGAGGCCTGCGAAGACCTGCACTGCGCCGGAAAGTCCGTGAATAGCTAGCGGCATCGCCGAGCGTGCACTCACGCGAAATTCCGGCAAAAAATTCGCCGTGGTTACACGTTCGGCGCTGACGGGTGACCTAGCCGCTGGGGGACTGGCAGATCTTCCACTGGTCGTCGCGGTACTGCAGGTCCAGGCTGCGGGTCGACCGCAGCGAGGGGTCATACGCCATGAACGTGGTTACGTTGGCCTCGGCATGCTGGCCGTTGACCACCACCTGGTCGATGCTGGCGATCACCGGATACTGCTTGGCCGCCGAGACGCGGCGGTAGGTCTCGTCCCACGAGTGCTCGTCGTAGTCCGCGTACCCGTCGCGGGTGGTGCCGCAGGTGATGGTGCGCAGCGTGGTCAGGTCACCCTTTTGAATCGCGGTGTCGAAGCCTTGGATCGTAGACCGCACCTGGTCTTCCTGCGACACTTTCGTGTGTTTGCCGCGGGTGAGCAGCACCGTGCCCAGGATCGCGATCGCGGCCAGCGCCAGCACGATCAGCACCAGCGCCAGCACCCAGCCCCAATTGAACTGCCGGGAGGTGCGCAGCTTTGCCCCTAGTCGGGGCGGGATCGATTGCGGCACAGCCGGTTTGGGAGGTGTGCCGGGCTGTGCGGGGATGCCCTCCGGCGGCGAGGCGAAGACCTCGGTGGCCGGCTCGGGGGTGGTGGAGATCACCGCGGTCTCTCGCGCGTCGAACCCGGGCGCGGTGAAGCGGCGTTCGCGCTGCTGGCCGTCCGCGTCCTGCGCGGGATCCTTGGGATCGCCGGCGGAACCGGGTTTGATCACCTCGGTCTCGGTCTCGGAGTCGCTGGGTACCAGCGGGACGCTTTCGGTCGCGTCCTCGCCTGATTGCGCGGCCCATTCGTCCCCGGGCGGATTCGGCGCGCCGCCGCGGTCGGGCTCGGGTGGCTGGGGCATGAGTACGGCTGTCCTCCGCTATCGGTGGGGTAGTTGGAGAGCTTAGCGACCCGACCCCTTTGATGGGGTGATGGTCGAGTCCGCCACCCCGGCGAAACTGGGCAGCTGTGAGAATAGGGGCCATGACGCCTCGAGACCTTCTCGGACCTGACCCGACGCTGCTGCCGGGTGATCCCGACGCCGAGGCGGAACTGGTCGCCGGCGAGAAGCCCGGGATCGTCGCCGCCGCGCACCCGTCGGCCTCGGTGGCCTGGGCGGCGCTGGCCGAGCAGGCGCTGGCCGACGACCAGGCCATCACCGCCTACGCCTATGCCCGCACCGGCTATCACCGCGGCCTGGACCAGCTGCGGCGCAACGGCTGGAAGGGTTTCGGCCCGGTGCCCTATTCGCACGAGCCGAACCGCGGATTCCTGCGGTGCGTGGCGGCGCTGGCGCGGGCCGCCGACACCATCGGCGAGTCCGACGAGTACATGCGCTGCCTGGACCTGCTCGACGATTGCGACCCCGCGGCGCGCCTGGCCCTGGGGCTCTAAAAGCTTTCCGAACACCCCGCGTCGTCCGGGGCGTCGATCTGGACGGTGGCGTGCTGAAGCCCGCGGGCCGACAGCACCGCACGCGCATCCTGCAGCACCCGGGCCGAGTCGCCGTTGCTTCGCAAGTGCGCGGTGCACATGTCCTTGCCCGGCGACAGCGTCCAGACATGCAGGTCGTGCACCTCGTACACGCCGTCGAGGGCGCCCAGCGCCGAGCGCAGCTCCTCCACGTCGATGTGGGTCGGCGACGCTTCGGAGAGGATCCGCAGCGCGTCGCGGGCCAGCGAGATCGCCCGCGGCAGCACCCAGAGCGCGACCAGCACCGCGACCACCACGTCGGCGTACGGCCAGCGCGTCGTCACGGTCACCACTCCGGCGATCAGCACGCCCAGGCTCCCGACGCTGTCGGCGACCACCTCCATGTAGGCGCCCTTCACCGCCAGGCTCTGCCCGGAGTGCGACCGCAGCAGCAACGCGACCAACAGGTTGGCGAGCAGCCCGGCCAGCGCGACCACGATCATCGGCGCACCGGGGACCGACGGCGTGTCCCTGAGCCGCTGGATCGCTTCCCAGAGAATGAACAGCGCCACCCCTATCAGCAGGCCCGCGTTGGCGACCGCCGTGAACACCTCGGCCCGGTGCCAGCCGTACGTCCGCGACGGTGACGAGCTGCCCCGGCGGGCCAGCGTCACGGCGGCCAGGCCCATGAAGACGGCGACGACGTCGGTCAGCATGTGGCCCGCGTCGGCCAGCAGCGCGATCGAGTTGATCAGCAACGAGGTGGTCAACTCGATGACGAAAAACGCCGCCAGAATTGCGGCGGCGGCGATCATGCGGGGAATCAACCGGGACCCGTCGGTCTCGGCGGGACTGTGATTGTGGCCGGCGCCCATGCGGTGCAATATATGCGGATCCACGCATATATGGCAAGGGTCAGAACCAGCGGCTCCAGAAGCGGGTCAGCGCGTTGCCCGCGGACACCAGCCACGTCGGCACCCCGGAGAATTCGAACAGCCAGAGCACCATCTGAAAAAACCAATGGCTGGCCGCCAGGAGCAGGAACAGCAGGATGAAAAAGCCGTACTGCTTGGCCGGGGCCACCGCCCGCTGCGTCTCGCGACTCAGGTGCGGTTCCAGCGCGTCGTAGCCGTCCAGGCCCGGGATGGGCAGCAGGTTGAGCACCACCGCGGTCAGCTGCAGAAAGCCCAGGAACGCCACGCCCGCCCACAGCACCTGGTGGAGAGGGTCGTAGAACACCCGCGTCAGCGCCAGCAGCAGCACCGCCAGCACCAGGTTGGCGGCCGGGCCCGCCAGGCTGACCAGGCTGCGCCGGCTCGGCGTCATGAACCACGTCCGCACGTAGACGGCGGCGCCCGGCAGGCCGATCCCGCCCAGCGCGATGACCACCATCGGCAGCAGGAGCGACAGCGCGGGATGGCTGTAGCGCCGCGGATCCAGCGTCAGGTATCCGCGCACGGCGGCGTCGTGGTCGCCGAATCGCCAGGCGGTCACCGCGTGCCCGAATTCGTGCAGGCACAGCGACACCAACCAGCCCGCGATCACGAAGGTGAACACCCCGAAATACGCCAGCGGCCGCACGGTGCTGCCGGCCAGCCAGGCCAGCACGCCGCCGATCGCCGTCAGGCCGACCAGGGCCAGAAAGATGGGGCTGGGTCGCACGGATTCGCGCCGGGCGGACAGGCTCACCGGTCGAAACTAGCGGACCGCCAGCCAGCCTTCGACGTTGCGGTAGAACGTCGACCGGCGTGCCGGGCGCGCCGCGGGCACGCCGTCGCGCACCACGGTGACGCCGGTGCTGCCCAGCTGGACCGCGCGGCCGGCGACCCAGCGGCGCCGGCCCACGCGGGCGCGCAGGCCCGGCACGGCCAGCGTCGGCTCGACCTCGACGGCGCGCGCGTCGCCGTCGAACAGCACGGTGTCGTCGACGACCGCCTCGCCGCGCAGGCGCCGGCCCTCGGCGGGCAGCCAGCCGGCCCGCCCGACGATCACCGACCCGGTCTCGTCGCGGACCAGGGTCACGCGCCGCGCGGACCCGCGGCGCGCCCGCCGCCCGGCGGGCAAACGGTAGGTCCGGGTCGCGCGGGTGCGGCGGCGCGGCACGTAGCCCACCTCGATGTCCAGCCGGCCGGCGCGCAACAGCCGGGCCAGCACGGCGGCCAGGTCGGCGTCCGCGCCCACCACCACCAGCCGCCGGTAGGGGCCGATCGCGGCGTCGATGTCGGCCGCACCCCCGACGCGGTGGACGGGCGAACCGGTCAACGAGCGGGGCGCGCGACGCTCACCGAACGGCAACACCGCTACGGCGCAATCTTCTTGTCTCACTTGCCTATCCAATTAAGCAGACCAATATCCTTGTCGTCCAACATCTCTCGTCCGATCGGCGGCCCAGACCATCTGGGCGCGGGAAGATCTCGTCCATAACGACGCAGTCACAACATGGTTTCAGACTACGAAAGTTGTTGCGCCACTGCCTGGTAACAACTGGATACTTTACTCCTGCCACGGGGTCAGCCATGGGTGGCTAAGAGAACGGAGAACTGCCATTCGCCGACTCACCACCGTCTTCCCAGCCGTGCGAACCGCGCCGCCCCTGTCTGCTACCGGCCCCGCGTGCGTCCGTTGCTGACGAAGCAACTCCGCCGCGTTGGCGCCCTAGCGCTTTCGGCTATCCTGCTGTGCGTCGAGCCGGCGACGGCCTGGGCCGACGAATCGATCGTGATCGACTTGGTGCGGCATGGCCAGTCGGAGGGCAATGCGGCGCGCGTGATCGACACCGCGGTGCCCGGGACGGTGCTCACCGCGCTCGGCCAGCAACAGGCGCAGAACGTCGACAAGGCGCTCGCCGCGCAGGCCCCGTTCGCCGGGATCTTCGCGTCGGAGTTGATCAGGGCGCAGCAGACCGCGGCGCCGTTGGCGGCCACGTTGGGGATGAATGTTCAGGCACTGCCCGGCCTCAACGAGATCGACGCCGGCATTTTCAATGGCCTACCGCAGTTCAGCCTGGCGGGGCTGGTATACCTGCTGGGCCCGGTGGCGTGGCTGCTGGGGCTCCGCATCGTGCCGATGCTGGCTCCGGGCTCCGCCGACGCTAACGGGTTCGAATTCCACAAGCGCTTCAACGGCGCGCTGCAAACGATGTACGGCAATGCGGTGACCGACGCGAGTCGCTTCAACGACTCCCTGCAACTGATGTACGGCAACGCCATGGCCAACCCGATCCGGACAGCGGGCGGCAAGATCACCGAAGTGGCGTTCTCCAGCGAGTTCGCGATCGGCGTCGGGACGATGATGAGCGTCAAGAACCCCGATCCGCTGCTCCTGCTCTTCGACCCGCTGCCCAATGCCGGCGTCGTGGTGATCCAGGGCAATCCGCACGATGGCTGGACGCTGGTCAGTTGGAACGGGAAACCGGTGTGGCAGGGCTGGGCGGCCAAGAGGACCGGTCGTGACCCCAAGCAGCCCTTGTGCCTGATGTTGGACGCGCCGACCGCCGGCGGTGTATGCGCGGCCAAACCGCCCGTGACGCCGTGAGCCGGGTCTGTCCGGGACAGAAGTCGCAAATCAAACGGCCCTTCGCGCAGGTACGCCGTTGCCCGACGTTTAGGATCGCCACGTGAGCGCGGCAAGCAACGATGCCTCCAGCTACGCGCACGGTCCCGCAGTGGTCAACCGAGGCGCTGGTGCGGGACGGCAGCTCGAGCCACCGGGTGATGCCGCAAACCGTTGCAGCGCTGCAAGATACGGCGCGTTGCCAGTAGAACCACAGTAAGCAGGCGGGAGCAAGTCATGCCGGCAGTCGTCCTCATCGGCGCCCAATGGGGCGACGAGGGCAAAGGTAAAGCCACTGACCTGCTGGGTGGGCGCGTGCAGTGGGTGGTGCGCTATCAGGGTGGCAACAACGCCGGGCACACCGTCGTCCTGCCCAACGGCGAAAACTTCGCGCTGCACCTGATCCCGTCGGGAGTGCTCACCCCCGGCGTCACCAACGTCATCGGCAACGGCGTGGTGGTCGATCCCGGGGTGCTGCTCGACGAGCTCAGAGGCCTCGAGGACCGCGGCGTGGATACCACCAAGCTGTTGATCTCCGCCGACGCACACCTGCTGCTGCCCTACCACGTGGCCATCGACAAGGTCACCGAGCGCTACATGGGCAACAAGAAGATCGGCACCACCGGCCGCGGCATCGGGCCCTGCTACCAGGACAAGATCGCCCGCCAGGGGATCCGGGTCGCCGATGTGCTCGACCCCGACCAGCTGACCCACAAGATCGAGGCCGCGCTGGAACTCAAGAACCAGATCCTGGTCAAGATCTACAACCGCAAGGCGCTGGATCCGCACCAGGTCGTCGAGGCCCTCTTGGAACAGGCGGAGGGGTTCCGCCACCGCATCCGCGACACCCGACGGCTGCTCAACGCCGCGCTCGAGATTGGTGAGACGGTGTTGCTGGAGGGCTCCCAGGGCACCCTGCTCGACGTCGACCACGGCACGTATCCGTACGTGACGTCGTCGAATCCGACCGCCGGCGGCGCGGCCGTCGGGTCCGGCATCGGCCCCACCCGCATCACCACCGTGCTCGGGATCCTCAAGGCGTACACGACCCGCGTGGGCTCCGGCCCGTTCCCCACCGAGCTGTTCGACGAGAACGGCGAATACCTGTCCAAGACCGGCGGCGAGTTCGGTGTGACCACCGGGCGGCGGCGCCGCTGCGGCTGGTTCGACGCCGTCATCGCCCGCTATGCCACGCGGGTGAACGGCATCACCGATTTCTTCCTGACCAAACTGGACGTGCTCTCCAGCCTCGAAACGGTGCCGATCTGCGTCGGTTACCGCATAGATGGCGAGCGCACCAACGACATGCCGATGACGCAAAGCGACCTCGCGCGCGCCGAGCCGATCTACGAAGAGTTGCCCGGCTGGTGGGAGGACATCTCGGACGCCCGGGAATTCGACGACCTGCCCGCCAAGGCGCGTGACTACGTGTTGCGGCTGGAAGAGCTTGCCGGAGCCCATGTTTCGTGCATCGGCGTCGGTCCGGGACGGGAACAGACGATCGTGCGCCGCGACATCCTGGCGGCGCGCCCGTGACGGAGCCCGACCCGAAAGAACTCGACCCCGAATACGAGCACCACGGCGGCTTTCCCGAATACGGCCCGGCCAGCCCCGGCCCGGGATTCGGCCGGTTCGTCGCGGCGATGCGCCAGCTGCAGGACCTGGCCGTGTCCGCCGATCCCGGCCCAGAGCTTCACGACCTGTGGGACGAGGCGGCCGACCGGGCCGCGGCCCTGGCGCAGCTGCTGGGCCCGTTTCAGGCCGACGAGGGCAAGGCGCCGGCCGGGCGCACGCCCGACCTGCCCGGCATGGGCAGCCTGCTGCTGCCGCCCTGGACGTTGACGAAGTACGCGCCGGACGGGGTGGAGATGACCGGCCACTTCAGCCGGTTTCACGTCGGCGGAAACCACGCCGTGCACGGCGGCGTGCTGCCGCTGCTGTTCGACCACGTGTTCGGCATGGTGTCGCACGCCGCGGGGCGGCCCATCAGCCGGACGGCCTTCCTGCACGTCGACTACCGCAAGGTCACCCCGATCGATGCGCCGCTGACGGTGCGCGGCCGCGTCACGAGCACCGAGGGGCGCAAGGCGTTCGTGGCCGCCGAACTGCGCGACGGCGACGAAGCGGTGCTGGCGGAGGCCAACGGGCTGATGGTGCGGCTGCGTCCCGGTCAACCTTGAGGTATGCGCGCCCGACCTATCCTTGAGCGGTGACTGACGGCGTGACCGAAGGACAAGACGACAAGACGACCGTGCTCGCCGCGCCCCCGCAAGCGCAAGCGGACGAAGCCGACGTCAGGCCGCGCGTGGTGTTGCTGGGTTCCGGTGAGCTGAGCCGGGAACTGGCGATCGCCCTGAGACGGCTGGGCGCCCGGGTGATCGCCGTCGACGAGCGCGCGGACGCGCCCGCGCACGGGGCGGCCGACCAGTCACTGGTGGTACCGATGACCGACCCCGACGAGCTGACGACGGCGGTCCGGGGGCTGCAGCCGGACTTCGTGGTCACCGCCACCGACGCCGTCGCCACCCAGGCGCTCGAGGGCCTCGAGGGCGCGCACACCCAGCTGGTGCCCAGCGCTCGCGCGGTCCGGCTCGCGGCCGACCGCGAGGGCCTGCGCCGGCTGGCCGCCGACGAGTTGGGGCTGCCCACCGCGCCGTTCTGGTTCGTCGGCTCCCTCAACGAACTCGAGGCGGTGGGCGCCCACGCCGGCTACCCGCTTCTGGTGCGGCCGGTGCTCGCCGCCGCCGGGCGGGGACAGTCGGTGGCGTCGGGCCCCGACGACATCGGGGCGGCCTGGCAGCGCGCCACCGGAGGCCAGGGGGAGCAGCACCGGGTGCTGGCCGAAACCGTGGTGGAGGTCGAGTTCTACGTCACCCTGCTGGCGGTGCGCAGCGACGGTCCCCAGGGACCGGTGATCGACTTCTGCTCGCCCATCGGCCACCGCGAGGGTTCCGCCGGCGGGCTGGAGTCCTGGCAACCGCAGAAGATGAGCCCGGCGGCGATGGACGCCGCCAAATCGATTGCCGCGCGGATCATCAAGGCGCTCGGCGGCCGCGGCGTCTTCGGCGTCGAGCTGATGATCAACGGCGACGAGGTGTACTTCGTCGACGTCACGCCCCGCCCCGCCGACAGCGCGTGGGTCACGGTGCGCAGCCAGCGGCTCTCGGTGTTCGAACTGCAGGCCCGCACCATCCTCGGCCTGCCGGTGGACACCATGATGATTTCGCCGGGCGCGGCGCACCGGGTGGAGCGTGCCGACACCCCGGCCGCCGCGCTGGCCGGGGCGCTGGCGGTGCCGGAGAGCGACCTCCGCGCCGTCGGGCGCGGGTACCAGGCATTGGCGACGGCGCCGGAGGTGACGGCCGCGCGTGAGCGCGCCCGCGAGGTGGCGAACCGGCTGACCCAACAACCTCGTTACGATCCGAGTTCATGAGCACAGAGCGCGCAGGCTACGCCGGAGACATCACGCCCCAGCAGGCGTGGGAACTGCTTTGCGAGAACCCCGACGCTGTGCTGGTCGACGTGCGCACCGACGCCGAATGGCGGTTCGTCGGGGTGCCCGACCTGTCCAGCCTGGGCCGCGAGGTGGTGTTCATCGAGTGGAACACCTCCGACGGAAGGTACAACGCCAACTTCGCCGACGAACTGCGCGACCGGGTGCCCGAAACCGAGGCTGAGCGTCCGGTCGTCTTCCTGTGTCGCTCGGGCAACCGCTCCATCGGCGCCGCCGAGGTCGCCACGCGGACGGGCATCACCCCGGCCTACAACGTGCTGGACGGGTTCGAGGGCCACCCGAACGCCGAGGGAGTGCGCGGCGAATCCGGCTGGCGCGCCATCGGATTGCCCTGGAAGCAGCTGTGACCCACCCGTCGGGGGGTTCGGTCCGCACGCCCAAGGCGCTGCCCGACGGCGTCAGCCAGGCCACCATCGGCGTGCGCGGGGGAATCCTGCGGTCCGGTTTCGACGAGACCGCCGAGGCGATGTTCTTGACGTCCGGCTACGTCTACTCCTCGGCGGCCGTCGCCGAGAAGTCGTTCACCGGCGAGCTGGACCACTTCGTCTACTCCCGCTACGGCAACCCGACCGTGACGATGTTCGAGGAGCGGTTGCGGCTGATCGAGGGCGCCCCCGCCGCGTTCGCCACCGCGAGCGGCATGGCCGCGGTGTTCACCTCCCTGGGCGCGCTGCTGGGCGCCGGGGACCGGCTGGTCGCGGCGCGCAGCCTGTTCGGGTCGTGCTTCGTGGTGTGCAACGAGATCCTGCCGCGCTGGGGCGTCGAGACGGTTTTCGTCGATGGCGATGACCTGGCGCAGTGGGAGGAGGCGCTGTCCGTCCCCACCGCGGCGGTGTTCTTCGAGACGCCGTCCAACCCGATGCAGTCGCTGGTGGATATTGCCGCGGTGGTCGAGCTCGCGCACGCCGCGGGGGCAAAAGTGGTGTTGGACAACGTCTTTGCCACACCGCTGCTACAGCAGGGCATTCCCCTCGGGGTGGACGTGGTGGTGTACTCGGGCACCAAGCACATCGACGGTCAGGGCCGGGTGCTTGGCGGCGCCATCCTCGGCGACAAGGAGTACATCGACGGTCCGGTGCAGAAGCTGATGCGGCACACCGGCCCGGCGCTGAGCGCGTTCAACGCCTGGGTGCTGGTGAAAGGCCTTGAGACGCTGGCGATCCGGGTCGAACACAGCAACTCCTCGGCGCACCGGATCGCGGAATTCCTGGAGAGCCATCCGGCAGTGAGCTGGGTGCGCTACCCCTATCTGCCGTCGCACCCGCAATACGACCTCGCCAAGCGGCAGATGTCCGGGGGCGGCACGGTGATCACCTTCGCGCTGGACTGTCCCGACGACAAGGCCAAGCAACGGGCCTTCGAGGTGTTGGACAAGCTGCGCCTGATCGACATCTCCAACAACCTGGGCGACACCAAATCCCTTGTCACCCATCCCGCCACCACCACCCACCGGGCGATGGGCCCGGAGGGCCGCGCGGCGATCGGCCTCGGCGACGGCGTGGTCCGGATCTCGGTCGGGCTGGAGGGCACCGACGACCTGATCGCCGACATCGACCGGGCGCTGAGCTAACCGGCCTGTTTCTCGGCCGCGTCGATGCGTTCGGCCGCCGCCAGCGTCCCCTCTTGCGCCTGACGCTCCACCCAATCCACCACCGGCCGGGCATACATCATCTGGCTGGTGATGGCCATCTGGCCACGGGTGCGGCCCAGGAAGGAGATTCCCCAGGAGAACATGGCGGCAAGGCGGTTGCGGAACCCGACCAGGTACAACAGGTGCAGCAGCAGCCACGCCAACCAGGCGATGAAGCCGCCGAACTCCAGCTTGCCGACCTTGGCGACGGCGCTGTATCGCGAGATCAGGGCCATGCTGCCCTTGTCGAAGTACTTGAACGGCTTGCGGTTGGCCGGATCGTCGTGGCCCTTCACCGCCTGCTTGATCAGCGTGGTGACGTAATGCGCGCCCTGGATGGCGCCCTGGGCCATGCCCGGCACTCCGGGGACGGACATCAGGTCGCCGACGACGAACACGTACGGATGCCCCTTGACGCTGAGGTCGGGCTCGACGATGACCCGTCCGGCGCGGTCGGTCTCGGTTCCGTCGGACTGCTCGGCGACCATCTTGCCCAGCCCGCTGGCCTGCACGCCCGCCGCCCACACCTTGCACGCGCATTCGATGCGGCGCTCGCCGCCGTCGGCGTCCTTGACGGTGATGCCCATGTAGTCCACCGCGGTCACCATCGCGTTGAGCTGGATCTCGACGTCCATCTTCTGCAGCCGGCGTTGCGCCTTGAGGCCGAGCTTTTCGCCCATGGGCGGCAACACCGCCGGTGCCGCGTCGAGCAGGATGACCCGGCATTCGCTGGGCGTGATCGTCCGGAACGCGCCGGCCAGGGTGCGCTCGGCGAGTTGGACGATCTCGCCGGCCAGCTCGACTCCGGTGGGCCCGGCGCCGACCACCACGAACGTCAGTCGGCGTTGCCGCTCGGCAGGGTCGGTGGCGACTTCGGCGGCCTCGAACGCGCCGAGGATGCGGGCGCGCAGCTCGAGGGCGTCGTCGACGCTCTTCATGCCGGGCGCGAAGGCGGCGTATTCGTCGTGGCCGAAATAGGACTGTTGCGCGCCGGCGGCCACGATGAGGCTGTCGAAGGGCGTCACCGTCTCCATGCCCATCAGGTGCGACGTCACGGTCTTCGCGGTCAGGTCGACGCCGCTGACCTCGCCCCACAGCACCCGGACGTTCTTCTGCCGGCGCAGGATCAGCCGGGTGGTCGGGGCGATGTCGCCTTCGGAGAGGATGCCGGTGGCCACCTGGTACAGCAGCGGCTGGAACAGGTGGGTGGTCGTCCTCGAGATCAAGGTGACGTCCACTTGGCATCCTTTGGGGGCCCGTTTGAGTGCCTTGGCCGCCTTCAGACCGCCGAATCCGCTTCCGATGATGACGACGCGATGACGCGACATGCTTACCCCTTATTGGCCTCGTCGTTCTGGTCGCACGCTGCTTTCCAACGCATGTCCACCGTACGACTTGGACCGGGCGAACGTCACGGCAAGGCGCAGATCGGCACGGGGGCCCGCAGATCCGGCTGCAGCACAGGGCAATTCGGATGAAGCCAGCGGTTCGGCAAGGGACCGCCCGCCGACCGGGGTGGGCGATCCCTTGCCGAAGCCGCGGATAAACGAATCAGGCCGCCCGAAGGGAGTGCGACCTGATTCGCCGGCGTGCTATTACTGGCAGGTCAGGCCCGGACCGCAGTCGATGGTTATCGGCGTCGTACAAGCCGAAGCCGCGCAGACGGTGAATCCCAGCATCGCTGCGAGAATGATTTTGCCGGTCAATCGTGACATAACACCAACCCCGTTCATGGATGGACAATTTGCGTTGTCTGCCCGATTGCCCGATTGCCCGATGGCGGAAGTTTACGTCGTCTTCGCCGTTGCGCCAGTGGATTTCGAAAATCGGGCGCGTCGACTTTTCGACGGGAGTTTCACGGCCCCGCGGAATGTATTGAATTCATTACGCCAATAGATGTGACCGCATTAATTGTGCCCGCCCGGAATACCCTGGAATGGTAAACCTACCCTTAGCCCCGGGATATCCTGATCACCCGCTCGGCGACGAAAAGGCCACGCGCGCAACCCGTTCCGCAGGCAGCCGCTAGAACGGCCACCCGTTCGAGTTGTCCTTGAATTTGCCGTTGACCGCGGTGCAGAAGTCGTCGGCGGTGCCGGCGAGCAGGACGTAGTACGTCTCGCCGCGGCGGCTCTCGTAGGTGTTGGGCGTGCTCCAGCCGCTGTTGCAGAGCGAGCTCTGCGTGCCGGCCGTGGCCCTGCGCCAATTCGTCTTGGCGCAGCCCACCAGGGCGTCCGCGTTGGGCGTCGCGCTCTTGGCCGCGACCACCATCGCGCCTCCCCATTGCCCGTCGTTGCGCCGGTAGGCGCGCGCCCCGAACCCGGCGTTGTTCGTCTGGCATGCCAGCGCCCGGCGCATCAGCGAGAAGGGCGCGGCCAGTTGGGGATTGGCGCTGCCGGCGGCGGCCGTGATGAATTGCGCCGCGGCCGAGCCGTCGACCTCCTGCACGTTGGGGGTGCCGAAGCTGAACAGCTGCTGGGCGATCCCGGCGTTGCTGAGGCCGCCGATGATCGGGCCGCCCCCGCTCGACGTCATCGGGGGCAGCGCGACGGTGGGGTCGGCGCCGGCCGTGGGCGCCGCGACGACTGCGCCCAACGCGATCGCGGCGGCCATGTTGCGGAGCGCGGTGCGTCTCATGGCTTTCATTCCAGCACGTATGCGTAGTCGGCGCGACGGTCGTCGCGCACCAGTGCGTGGAGCAGGTGGCGGGTCTGCAGCCGGATGTACTCGTCGCGGGTGTAGGCCGGCCCGAAATGCCAGTGCTTGAGCGCCCAACCGTGGGCGAGCAGCATGATGTCGAACACGGTGAGGTCGACGTCGGCGTCGCGGAAGACGCCCGTGGCGATCCCGGTTTCGATGACCGCGCGCAGCGGTGCGGCGGTGGCGATTTCGAGTTCCTTGATCCTCGCCCGATCGGCCGGCGCCAGTGTCCGGCTCTCCCGATAGGTCAGCACCACGCCGTCGAGGTTCTCGTCCACTATCTCGATGTAGCGGCCGATGCCCGCGGCAAGCTGGTCCACGACGTCGGCGCCGGCGGCGGCCATCACGGGCGCCAGCTGATCGCGGAACACATCGAGGATCCGCACGATCGTCGCGAGCAGCAGGTCCTCCTTGCCGCCGAAGTAGGTGTAGATGAGGCCGACGCTCACCTTCGCCTCGGCGGCCAGATCCTGCATGGACATCTGGTGGAAGCCGCGCGCCCCCATCAGCTTGACCGCGGCGTCGAGCACCTGGCGGCGCCGCGCGCTGGTCCGGGCGGCGCGGACGGCCTCCCCGACGGGGAGGGAGCCGTAATCGACGGCCATCAGATGCCCAGGTCCTTGGCGACGATCGTCTTCATGATCTCGTTGGTCCCGCCGTAGATGGTCTGGATGCGGGCGTCGACGAACGCGCGCGCCACGGGGTACTCGCGCATGTAGCCGTAGCCGCCGTGCAGCTGCAGGCAGCGGTCGGCGGTGCGCACCTGCAGGTCGGTGGTCCACCATTTCAGCCGCGCGGCCCGCGCGGCCGTCAGCTCCCCGGTGAGGTGCTGGGCCAGGCAGTCGTCGAGATACGTTCGGGCGATGTCGATTTCGGTCGCCACCTCGGCGAGCACGAATTGGCTGTGCTGGAAGCCGGCGATCGGCGTGCCGAACGCCTTGCGTCCGCGCACGTATTCCAGCGTTTCGGCCAGGATACTTTCGGCGGCGGCCACCGCCCCCACCCCCAGCGCGAGCCGCTCCTGGGGGAGGTTCTGCATCAGCTGGTAGAAGCCCCTGCCCTCCTCTCCGAGCAGGTTGGCCGCCGGCACCCGCATGTCGGTGAACGTCAGCTCGCTGGTGTCCTGGGCGTGCAGGCCGATCTTCTCCAGGTTGCGGCCCCGGGAGAAACCCGGGGTGTCGGCGTCGACCACCAGCAGCGACAGCCCCTGGTGGCGATCGGGTGACGTCCGCACCGCGACGACGAACAGGTCGCCGCATTGGCCGTTGGAGATGAACGTCTTGGCGCCATTGACGACGTAGTGGTCGCCGTCCCGCACCGCCGCGGTGCGGATGCCGGCCAGATCGCTGCCGGTGCCGGGCTCGGTCATGGCGATGCCGAGGACCGTCTCGCCGGTCACCACGCCGGGCAGCCAGCGCCGTTGTTGCTCGGGCGTGGTCAGGTCGGTGAGATAGGGCAGCACCACGTCGTTTTGCAGCGTGAACGCGATGGCCTCGGCCGCCGCCCCGGCCCGCTGCAGTTGGTCGATGACGATCGCGTTGTAGCGAAAGTCGTTGACCCCCGGGCCGCCGAGCTGCTCGGGCACCGAGAAGCCGAGCAGCCCAAGCTTTCCCGCCTCGATGAACAGCGAGCGGTCCCACTGGCCCCGCTTCTCCCCGTCCTCGTGCCCGGGCACCACCGTCTGGCGCACGAAATCCCGCACCAACTGCCGGAACTGGTGATGTTCCTGCGTGTACTCCAGACGGGCGGCCATGTCTTCCCCGGTTACCGGAAGGCGTCGCTACCGGTGAACGCCTGGCCCAGCACGAGCTGGTGCATTTCGGGCGTGCCCTCGTAGGTCAGCACCGACTCCAGGTTGACCATGTGCCGGATGACCGGATACTCGAGCGATATGCCGTTGCCGCCCAGAATGGTTCGAGCGGTCCGGCAGATCTCGATGGCTTCCCGGGTGTTGTTCAGCTTGCCGAAGCTGACCTGCTCGGGACGCAGGCCGACGCTGTCCTTGAGGCGGCCCAGGTGCAGCGACAGCAGCTGCCCCTTGTGCAGCTCGACCGCCATGTCGACGAGCTTCGCCTGGGTCAACTGGAATCCGGCGATCGGGCGGCCGAATTGCGTGCGCTGCCTGGCATAGTCGAGCGCGGCCTGCCAGGCCGACCGCGCCGCGCCCATCGAACCCCAGATGATCCCGTAGCGCGCCTCGGACAAACAGGACAGCGGCCCCCGCAGGCCTTTCGCCTCGGGCAGCATGGCGTCGGCGGGCAGCCGCACGTCGTCGAGCACCAGCTCGCTGGTGATCGAGGCCCGCAGTGAGAGCTTGTGGTGAATTGTGTTGGCGGAGAAGCCCGGCGTCTTGGTCGGGACGATGAAACCGCGAATGCCGTCGTCGGTGGCGGCCCACACGATCGCGACGTCGGCGACCGAGCCGTTGGTGATCCAGAGCTTGCGGCCGTCGAGCACCCAGTCCGAACCGTCGCGCCGCGCACGGGTTTTCATCGCGGCCGGATCCGACCCCACATCGGGTTCGGTCAGCCCGAAACACCCCAGCAGTTCGCCCGACGCCATCGCGGGCAGCCACTGCTGCTTCTGCTCCTCGGAGCCGAAATTCCAGATCGCGAACATCGCCAGCGATCCCTGCACGGAGACCATCGACCGCAAGCCGGAGTCGGCGGCCTCCAGCTCCACGCAGGCCAGGCCGTAGTGCACGGCGGAGGCACCGCCGCACCCGTAGCCCTCCAGGTGCATGCCCAGCAGGCCGAGCTGGCCGAATCCTTTGGCGAGTTCGCGCACGGGCAGGTCGCCGATCTCGAACCACTCCGAGACGTAGGGCAGGACATGTTCGGCGCAGAACTCTCTGACGGTGTCGCGCACCGCGCGCTCGTCGTCGGACAGGGAGGCGTCCAGGCCCAAGGGGTCGTACCGGTCGAAGGCGGGAGGTTTGTGGGTGCTCATGGGTCTCAGCCTGCCACTAACCGGCCGCTAACCAGCCATCGTCAGGCCGCCGCTGACGCTGATCACCTGCCCGGTGATGAACGACGCGGCGGGCGACGCGAAGAACAGCACGGGCGCGGCAACCTCCTCGGGTCGCGCCAGGCGGCGAAACGGGATGGCCTTGACCAGCGCCTCTTTCAGCTTCTCGGGCTGGGCGTGGAACAGCGGCGTGTCGGTGGGGCCCGGGCACACGCAGTTCACGGTGATCTGGTGGCGGGCCATCTCGCGGGCCAACGACTTGGTCAACGCGATGACCCCGCCCTTGGCGCCGGCGTAGATCGATTCCCCCGCGCTCCCGACGCGGCCGGCGTCACTGGCCAGGTTGACGACGCGCCCGCCGGCGTGCGTCTCGATCATTCCGGGCAGGAACGCGCTGCAGACGTGCACCGGCCCCAGGTAGTTGATCGCGACCACCTTGGCCGCGAATTCCGGTGTCGCATTGAGGAATTGGTCGGTGCGATCCCAACCCGCGGCATTGACGACGATGTCGGGCACACCGGCTTCGGCGTGTGTCGCGTCCCGCAGGGCGTCGACCTGGGCCGGGTCGGCGACGTCCACCGGAAGCGCGGTGATCAGCCCGGGGTGCTCCTTGGCGGTGGCCGCGGCGCCGGCGTAGTCGAGGTCGGCGGCGATCACCCGGGCGCCCTGCGCGGCGAACGCCAACGCGATCGCCCTGCCGATGCCCGAACCGGCCCCGGTCACGACGGCCAGGCGCCGCTCTGAATGTGGATTCATTGTTGACGAATTTAGGTTCAGCTCGGCGACGGGGTCAAGGCCGGCGGCGTGCCCGGTACTCTCGCTGCATGCGACGGCTCCTGTGGCTGGTCATGGACGTCATCGGTGTGCTGGTGTTCTGCGCGGCCGGGCGTCGCAGCCACGACGAAGGGCTCGACATCGCCGGCGTCGCGTCGACCGCGTGGCCGTTTCTCACCGGAACCGTCGCGGGCTGGCTGGCATCCCGCGCCTGGCGGCGCCCCACCGCGGTGGTGCCGACCGGGGTGGTCGTCTGGCTGTGCACCGTCGTCGTCGGCATGGTGTTGCGCAAGGCCGGCTCCGCGGGCGTGGCGGCGAGTTTCGTGGTGGTCGCGGCGTCGGTCACCGCCTTGTTGTTGCTCGGCTGGCGGGCGGTCGTCGGGCTGACCGTGCGGCGCCGGTCCGGCGTGTAGAGCCATGGCGGCGACGACGGGCGTGGCGGTCACCGCGGCATTCGGGGCCGCCGCGCGGGCCGTCGCCACCAACAGGGGGATGCTGGACGATCCGTTCGCCGAACCGTTGGTGCGCGCCGCCGGGGTCGACCACTTCGTGCGGCTGATAGACGACGACCGGTTCGGCGCGGACGACGCCGACGGTCCGCGGTTCCTCGACGCCTGCGCGGCGCACACCCGGTTCGTCGACCAGTTCGTCGCCGACGCCGGGAGGGCGGGCCTCCGCCAGGTGGTGATCCTGGCGTCGGGTCTGGACACCCGGCCCTACCGGCTGTGGTGGCCGCCGGGGACAACCGTTTACGAGATCGACCGGCCCGAGGTGCTCGACTTCAAAGCCGAAGCGCTGCGCGGGCTGGGCGCCGAACTGACGGCGAGCCGGCGCGCCGTCGGCGTCGCGCTGCACCAGGATTGGCCGGCCGCCCTGCGGCGGGTCGGCTTCGACGCCACCGCGCTCACGGTGTGGATCGCCGAGCAGCTGCTGATCGGGTATCTCACCCCTTTAGTGCAGGACCGCCTGCTGCAGGGCGTCACCGCGATGAGCGCCGCCGGCAGCCGGTTCGCCGCCGACCATATGCCCATTTGGACACCGTTGCAGCTGGAGGCGGAGCGGTCGTTTGTCGACGGCTTGCGCCAGAACGGGGTGGACGTCGACCTGGCCAGCCTGACCCATGCGGGGCAATACCATTACGTCCCCGAGTATTTGACCGCCCGCGGCTGGGAGACGATGCAGCGCAAAGTCACCGAGCTGCTGGCAGGGGTGGGACTGCCGACGAGGCGGCGCCGCCGCGCCAGCGACACCGAGTTCCTCCCCGAATACCTCACCGCCACGCGGCCGTGACCATAGGTCCCCCCTCTTAAGTCGTTTAACGGTTAATTAACTTAAATTAGTTCGTCGGATCCTTGAACTTGATGCGCCCTAACGTCGTACCCGCTTTATGGGCCGCGATGGAAGGGGACGCCATGCAGATCCACCGAGCCGTCCGCATCGCGTCCGTGCGGCGCCGCGAGTAGCTAACCCACACCGGGGGGCCAGACCCAGACCGATCGGGGGGATCGACAGCCATGAGCCCGGAGGACGCACATGCTATCGCGACTGGCCCTGATCGCCATCGCCGCTCCGCGACGAGTGATCGCAAGCGCGATGTTCCTGGCGGTCGTAGCCGCCGTCTTCGGCATCCCGGCCGCGGCGACTCTGCCCGGCGGCGGGTTCCTGGACCAGACGGCCGAATCCGCCCGTGCGACAGCGATTCTGGCCGAGAAGTTCCATCAGGGTGACATGGAGATGACGCTGCTCGTCCGATCGCAAAGCGGCGTCAGCCAGGGTCCCGCCCGGACGGTGGGCGTGGACATCGTCCGGCAGCTGGCCCAGTCGCCGTTCGTCGCGCAGGTGGCGTCACCGTGGGATGCGCCGCAGCCGGGATTGGTCAGCCGCGACGGGAAGTCCGCGCTGATCGTGGCCGCCCTCAACGGCGGGGAGACCAGCGCGCCCAAGCTCGCGTTGGAGCTCGCGGACCGGCTGACGCGCGACCGCGACGGCGTGACCGTGCAGGCCGGAGGCATGGCCATCATCTACGAAGAGCTCAACCGGCAGACCCAAAATGACCTGCTGCGAATGGAATTCGTCGCCATCCCGTTGAGTTTCGCTGCGCTGGTATGGGTCTTCGGTGGCTTGCTGGCCGCCGCACTGCCGATTCTCGTCGGCGGCCTCGCAATCCTGGGCTCACTGGCGGTGTTGCGTGCGGTCGCGCTGGTCGCGGACGTATCCATCTTCGCGGTGAACGTGGCGGTGGCGCTGGCTCTGGCGCTGGGCATCGACTACACGCTGCTGATCATCAGCCGTTATCGCGACGAACTGGCCGACGGACTGCCCCCCGCCGAAGCCCTTCCGCGCACGATGGCCACGGCCGGACGCACCGTGCTGTTCTCCGCCCTGACCGTGGCCCTCGCACTGGCCGCATTGGTGATATTTCCGATGTACTTCCTGAGGTCCTTCGCCTACGCCGGCGTCGCGGTGGTGGCTTTCGCGGCCCTGGCCGCAATGGTGGTCGCGCCCGCGGTGATCGTGTTATTGGGCGACCGGCTTGACACACTCAACGTTTGGGACTTGGGACGCAGGGTCTTTCGCCGCCCCCAATCACCGCCGGCGACCATTGAGCAGACCTTTTGGTACCGGACGGCCAAGCTGGCCATGCGTCACGCGATCCCGATCGGCTTGGCGATCGTCGCCCTCCTGCTGGCTTTGGGCGCACCATTCCTCGGCATCAAATGGGGGTATCCCGACGATCGGGTGCTCCCGGCGGCATCGTCGGCGCGCGCCGTCAGCGACCGGATCCGGCACGACTTCGGCCCCGATTCCGGGACCGGGGTGCGGGTCGTCATCCCGCGTGCGGAGGGTCTGACAACGCTGGATCTTGACGAGTACGCCGCCCGGCTGTCGCGCGTACCCGACGTATCGGCGGTGTCCGCACCGACCGGAACCTTCATCGCCGGTGACCGGAAAGGACCACCGACTCCGGCCGCCGGAATGGCAGGCGGCAGCGCCTATCTGACGGTGGCCAGCAGCGCGCCGTTGTATTCGGCGGCGTCGGGCGCGCAGTTGGACCGCTTGCATGCGGTTCCGGTGCCCGGGGGCCGCCAGGTCGAGCTGGCCGGGTTGGCCCAGATGAATCGCGACTCCGTCAAAGCGATCACGTCGCGATTGCCATTGCTGTTCGGTTTCGTCGCTTGCGTCATGATGGTGTTGCTTTTCCTGCTCACCGGCAGCGTGGTGCTGCCCGTCAAGGCGGTGCTGCTCAACATGCTGTCGTTGACGGCGGGATTCGGCGCATTGGTGTGGATCTTCCAGGACGGGCATCTGGGTGCATTGGGCACCACCCCGACCGGCACGCTGGTGGCCAATATCCCGGTGTTGATGTTCTGCATCGCGTTCGGATTGTCCATGGACTATGAGGTTTTCCTGTTGTCCCGCATCCGCGAGTACTGGCTGGCCTCGGACCGCACGTGTGCCGACAACGACGAGAGCATCGCGTCGGGCGTCGCGCGAACGGGCCGGATCATCACGGCGGCAGCGCTGTTGATGTCGATCTCGTTCGCCGCCCTGACTTCCGCGGAGGTCTCCTTCATGCGGATGTTCGGTGTGGGTCTGACCCTTGCCGTCTTGGTCGACGCAACGCTGGTGCGGGTGCTGCTCGTCCCGGCTTTCATGCACGTGTTCGGCGGCCTGAACTGGTGGGCGCCCGCACCGCTGGCACGGCTTCGCCGACGGGGGGATGCCCGAATGGAATGTGTCGCGGTCAGAGGCGTTGGATGATCACGTGGTGCACCAATCAAGCCCCAGTCACCGGCTGCGGTTCGTGACGGCCACCCACGACGAACCGCTCGCGCAGCCCCTGCTGGCCGAGCTGGCCGACGAGTACGCGCAGCGCTACGGCGGCACGCCCAGCACGCACCTGTCCTGGTTGCCGGTGCCGGAGGCCGAGTTGGCCCCGCCGGACGGCGGATTGCTGATCGGAGTGCTGGATGGCGTGCCGGTCACCGGCGGGGCGTTCCGGCGTTACGACGCCCAGACCGCCGAGCTCAAGCGGATCTGGACCGACCGTGCCCATCGGCGCCGCGGGTACGCGAGTGTCCTGTTGGCGGCGCTCGAGGCGGAGACCGCCGCGCGCGGGTACCGGCGGCTCTACCTGATCACCGGCAACCGGCAACCCGAGGCCGAGGCGCTGTACGACGCGACCGGGTACACGCGGGTTCCCGCCGACCCGTTGCCGTCCTGGGGGCCGTTCGTCCCGATCGCGTTCGAGAAGTGGCTGGTTCCCGACGGTCGGTGAGGTCGCCGTGCGCATCCCGCCCTGGATTCGATTTTCGATATCGGATGTGATATGCATCTTCGCGATCGGTGTTATTGGGCGCGCGGCTAATTGCACGGACCGTATTCGGTCAATGCGTTCTCGTCACATTTCCCGGCCTGATCGCGTGCGCCGCCATATCGACCGGACTTGGTGCGCGTGACCTGCAGGAATGACGCAGACACAGCGAATCGGGCCCGCCGGAAAAGCGGGGCGTAGGTCCGTCCGATCAAGGCCCTTCGGCTCTACGCGCCACGCCGTGTTCCGGGCGACTCTTGTTGAGAAAGAAGATCGGAGGTCAAGCCGTGTGGGCTATTGATGGCTTGCAAGAGCGGCTGCGGACGCCGATGTTGATTACCGCCATACGGGACATGCAATGGCGGCAGCGACGCTTCATCATCGCGGCCGTCGGCACCGGAATGGTGTTCGCGATGACGCTCATCATCACCGGGCTGATGATCGGGACTCGGGTCGAGGCCCAGCGCCTGGCCGACTCGATCGGCATCGACCACTACCTCATCAAGGCGGGCGCGGTCGGACCCTTCATCGGTTCATCGAGGTTCCCGGAGGCCGAATTGCGGGACGTCGCCAAGCTTCCGGGCGTCGAATCGGCGATCCCGGTGGTCTACGGCAACACGATCCTGCAAGACCGGCGCCTGCCGGAAAACCTGAACGTGTACGGCCTGCCCGAGCAGGAGATGCCACCGATCGTGGCGGGGCGGGCACCGTCGAATCCCGACGAGGTCGCCATGTCGACCACGCTGAAGCGATCCATCGGCGACAACGTCGAGGTGGGATCGCAAACGTTGCGGATCGTCGGGCTGGTCAACAAGTCCACCACGCTCGCGGGCCAGCCCAACGCGTTCGTCACCGTCGCCACGGCACAGCGGTTGATGTTTTCCGCGCAGCACGTGATTTCGGCCATCGGTCTGCGCGGCGTGCCCACGCAAGTGCCCGCCGGCTATCGCGTCGTCGACCGCAGCGCCGCGGTCGATGACATGATTCGCCCGCTGCATATGGCGCGGCTGGCGATGTCGTACCTGGTGATCCTGTTGTGGGCAGTGGCCGCGTCGATCGTGGGGTCGCTGATCTACCTGTCCGCGCTGGAACGCACCCGCGACTTCGCCGTGTTCAAAGCGCTCGGTGTCGCCACTCAGTCGGTGCTCGCCGGGCTCATGCTTCAGGCCGTGCTCGTCGCGTTGGTCGCGGCGATGCTGGGTGGGCTGCTGGCCGTGCTGCTCGGCCCGCTGTTCCCGATGCTCGTGGTGGTGACCCCCTCGGCCTTCCTGTCGTTGGTGGGGACCGCGGTGGGTGTCGGCCTGTTGGCGAGCCTGGCGGGATTGCGGCGCGCGGTGGCGATCGACCCGGTCATGGCGTTTGGGGCCGGATAGTCATGGGTGATCTGCGCATCAAGGATCTCGTCGTCGAATACTCCAACGGTGGCGAGCCGAACCGCGTCATCGACGGTCTGAATCTGGAGGTTGCGGCGGGTTCGCTGGTGATCCTGTTGGGCCCGAGCGGGTGCGGGAAGACCACGTTGCTGTCGTGCATCGGCGGCATCCTCAGCCCCACCAGCGGGCGCGTCCAGGTCGGTGACACGGACGTCACGGCGCTGGAAGGTCGCAGGCTGACCACCTACCGGCGCAACACCGTGGGCATCGTGTTTCAATCGTTCAACCTGGTCGCAAGCCTCTCCGCGGTGGAGAACGTTGCGGTGCCACTCTGGGCGGCGGGCTGGTCGCGGCGGGCGGCGCGCCACCGCGCCAAGGAATTGCTGGCCCGCGCCGGGCTCCAGGACCGCATGACACACCGGCCCAATGACCTCAGCGGCGGCGAGCGCGAACGGGTGGCGGTGGCCCGCGCGATCGCGTTGGACCCACCGCTGATCTTGGCCGACGAACCCACGGCCCACCTCGACTATGCCCGCGCGGAGGGCGTGTTGCGGCTGCTGAGGGAGTTGGCCAGCGGTGACCGCATCGTCGTGGTCGCCACCCATGACACCCGGATCCTGCCGTTCGCCGACCGCGTGGTCAGGCTGATGCCGGATGTCCCGACGATCGACTCCGAGCCCGAAACGCGGCGTCTGGCAGGCGGTTCGGTGTTGTTCGAGCAGGGCAGCATGGGGGACTTGATCTACGTCGTCACCGACGGCGAACTGGAAGTCGTGCGCGAATCGGGGGACGGGGCCGAGGAACTGGTCAAGGTCGCCACCCCCGGCGAGTACGTCGGGGAGCTCGGGCCGTTGTTCCGGATGGCCCGCTCGGCGACGGTACGCGCACGCACCGACGCGGCCGTCACCGGCTACACCGTGGAGCAGTTCCGCATACTACTCGAGGCTTACACCGAGGGCATCCTGGCGCGATCCAAACCCGCTCTGGGGCAAGGGAATACCAACCACAACCACTCACTCCTTGATGGAGCAACGCACACGTCACGGTTCGGCGAAGAGGTAGCCGCTCCGGGGCCGACAGAGGGAACGAGATGAGCACCGCCGACAGGCAGCACGCCGAGCACGCAGACGACCACGCAGGATCATTTTGGGAGACAACGGGTGATGCGTCGTTGCTGATGGCACCGACGCTGGTCGGGCAGCTGCGGCACAGGGCGGACCGCTACGGGGACAAGGTTGCTTTCACCTACTCTCGCGACGGTGAGGAGACCGAAGTCACCCAGCTGACCTATCGCGAGCTGGATAGCAGGGCGAAGCGAATCGCAGCCAACCTGCAGCGGCACGGCGCCGCCGGCGAGCGCGTCCTGGTCCTGTGCCCGCCGGGTCTGGATTTCATCGCGGGCCTGTTCGGTTGCCTCTACGCCGGGGCGATCGCCGTGCCGGTGCATCCGCCGGCGCGCGAGCACCTGGTCCCGCGCGTCGCCTCGATCGTCGCGGATGCCAAACCGCGCTTCGCCCTGTCGAACTCAGAGATGCAAGCGCGGATCAAGGCCACGGTGGACGGTCTGGTCAAGGGGCATCCGTTGCGGTGGTTCGTCACCGACACGGGCGGCGACGAGGCGCGGTGGGTTGCACCCGACATCGACGCCGACACCATCGCGATGATCCAGTACACCTCGGGCTCCACGGCCGCACCGAAAGGTGTTGTGCTGTCGCACGGCAACCTCGTCCACAACCTGGAGACCATCCGCCAGTCGTGGAAGTCGGGATTCGACCGCGAGGCGAACGGTGTGTTCTGGCTGCCGCCCTACCACGACATGGGTCTCATCGGCGGCGTCCTCGAAACGATCTATGTCGGCGGTACTTCCGTCCTCATGCCGCCGAACGCGTTCATCAAGCGCCCGATGCGGTGGTTGGAGGCGATATCCCGGCACCGCGCCATGATCACCGCCGCCCCCAACTTCGCCTACGACCTGTGCATCGAACTCAGCACCCCCGAGGAGCGTGCCGCGCTCGATCTGTCCAACTGGTCGACGGCCATGTGCGGTGCCGAGCCTGTGCGTCCCTCGACCATGCAGGGCTTCGCCGAAGCATTCGCCCCGGCGGGTTTTCGGCCTGAGGCGTTCGCGCCGGTCTATGGCCTGGCGGAGGCGACGCTGCTGGTGTCCGGCGGGTCAGACTCCCCGGTCCCGGTGGTTTTGCACATAGATCGCGCGGCGCTGGGTGAACGCCGGGTCGCCGAGGTCGCGACGGAAGACCCGAGCGCATTGACGTTGGTCGGTTGCGGCCGGCCACCGGGCGGCCAGGAGGTCATCATCGTTGATCCCGAGACCCGGCGGCCCTGCGGGGCTGACGAGGTCGGCGAGATCTGGGTCGCCGGGCCGAGCGTGGCGCAGGGTTACTGGGGGAAGCCCGAAGAGACGGAAGAGGCGTTGCGCGCGCATCTTTCGGACAGCGGCCGGGGCCCGTTCCTTCGCACCGGGGACCTCGGGTTCTTTCGCTCCGGTGAGTTGTTCGTGACGGGGCGCGTCAAGGATCTCATCATCATTCGCGGCACCAACCATTATCCGGAGGACATCGAGCTCACCGTGCAGGCCTGTCACCCCGCACTGATGCGCGGCCGGGGCGCGGTCTTTTCGGTGGCGGCCGGACCGGACGCCCCCGAACGGGTTGTGGTCGTGCAGGAGGTGAGCGGCTATCAGCTCGGCGACGCCGACCTCAACCAGATCGTCGACACCATCCGGACCGCGATCACCGAACACCACGAGATCCAGGCCGACGCCGTTGTTCTGGTGGATCCGTTGCGAATTCCCACCACGTCCAGCGGCAAGATCCAGCGGTCCGCCTGCCGCCAGCAGTTCCTCGACGGCCAGTTCGAGCCGGTCGCCGAATGGCGCGCACCGCTGCCCGACATCCAGCCCGCGGCCGCCGCGCCGGAACACGCCGGGCGCACCGTGGCGGAGATCCAGGAATGGTTGATCGCCCAGCTCGCTCGCGAACTCGGTATTCCCGCAACGGATATCGACCCGTCCAAGCCGTTCGCCTTCTACGGCCTCGATTCGGTTCGCGCCGTCCGGCTGACCGGTGCTCTGGAAGCCTGGTTAGGGTGCGAACTTTCGCCCACCCTCGCCTACGAACACCCGACGATCGAGTTGCTCTCCCGCCATCTGGGCGGCAAGGGCACCGCGGTCGACCGCACCGCCGCACCGGCCGGTGACAGCGGCCCGCCCGCCGCGGACGAGCCGATCGCCATCATCGGCATCGGGTGCCGTTTTCCGGGCGCCGACGGGCCGGCCGCCTTCTGGCGCGAGCTGGCCGACGGCGTGGAAGCGATCAGCGAGGTCCCGCCGGACCGCTGGGACGCCGACGCCTTCTACAACCCCGATCCGTCCGTGCCGGGCACCTCGGTCACTCGACGGGCCGGTTTCCTGCCCGAGGTCGACGAGTTCGACTTCGGATTCTTCGGCATCTCGCCGAGGGAATCGGCGCAGATGGACCCGCAGCAGCGGCTGATCCTCGAGGTGGCTTGGGAGGCATTGGAAGACGCGGGGCAGGTGCCGGAGCGGCTCGCCGGCAGTGACACCGGCGTGTTCGTCGGCATCGCGACCACCGACTACGCGAACCTCCGCGGCAACCAGATGCAGCTTGTCGACGCCTACACGGGCACCGGAAACGCGTTGAGCATCGCCGCCAATCGGCTCTCCTACTTCTACGACTTCCACGGGCCGAGCATGGCGATCGACACCGCCTGCTCGTCGTCGCTGGTTGCGGTCCACCTCGCTTGCCGCAGCCTGCGTGACGGCGAGTGCTCGGTCGCGCTGGCCGGAGGGGTGAACGTCATCCTGTCGCCGGCGCTGATGATCAACTTCAGCAAGTCCAAGGTGATGGCGCCCGACGGCCGGTGCAAGACCTTCGATGCGGGCGCGGACGGGTACGTGCGGGGTGAGGGCGCCGGAATGGTCGTCCTGAAACCGCTCAGCCGGGCGCTGGCCGACAACGACCCGATCTACGCGGTGATCCGCGGCACCGCCATCAACCAGGACGGCCGCACCAACGGGCTGATCGCACCCAACCGGCAAGCGCAGGAAGCCGTGGTGGCCGCGGCCTACCGCCGCGCCGGTATATCTCCGGGCACCGCCCAATACGTCGAGGCGCACGGCACCGGAACGTTCCTGGGCGACGCGATGGAGGCGAACGCGCTCGGCACCGTGCTGGCGGACGGCCGTCCGCCGGGCAGCAAGTGCCTGGTCGGCTCGGTCAAGACCAACATCGGGCACCTGGAGGCGGCGGCCGGGGTCGCCGGGCTGATCAAGGTGGCATTGGCGTTGCAGCACAAGCAGATTCCGCCGAGCTTGAACTTCGCCGAGCCCAACCCGGAGATCCCCTTCGACAGCCTGCCGGTGCGGGTGGCGCAAACGCTGACCCCGTGGCCGAAAAACGGCGGTCGCGCGGTCGCAAGCATCAGCTCTTTCGGCATGGGTGGCACCAACGCGCACGCCGTGCTGACCGAGGCCCCGCAGGCCCGGGTCGCCACGGCCGAACGCGGCACGGCACCCGATCGGGCCGAGTTGCTGCCGATTTCCGCGCGGTCGCCCGAGGCCCTGGTCGCCCTGGCCGAACGGTACGAGTCGGCGCTGGCGTCCGGTGTGGCGCTCGCCGACCTCTGCTATACGGCCGCGGCCCGTCGCGGCCACTACGAGCATCGGTTGTCCGTCGTCGCCGACTCACCCGCCGCGATGTCGGAGGCCCTCGACGCCTACCGGCACGGGCAGTCACGGCAGGCGTTCTCGGTCGGGCAATGCCGTCCGGGCCAGCGACCCAGGGTGGTCTTCGCCTTTCCCGGCCAGGGCTCACAGTGGCACGGCATGGGGCGGCGACTGCAGGCCGAGGAGCCGGTGTTCCGCGACGCCCTGGCGGCGTGCGACCGCGCGCTCAAGCCCCACCTCGGGCATTCGGTCATCAAGCTGCTGGCCCAGGACGAGGAACTCACCGACATCAGCCTGATCCAACCCGCGATCTTCGCCATGCAAGTCGCGCTGGCCGCCCTGTGGCGCTCCTGGGGGGTCGAGCCCACCGCGGTGGTGGGGCACAGTATGGGTGAGGTTGCGGCGGCCCACATCGCCGGTGCGCTGAGCCTCGAGGACGCCGCACGGGTGATCCGCTTCCGCGCCCTGATGCTCCGAACGGTGCGCGGCCGCGGAACCATGATGGCGGCAGAGCTCAGCCCCGCCGAAGCGCAGGAGCTCATCGCCGGCCAGGAAAGCAAGGTCTCGATCGCCGCCAGCAACAGCTACCGGTCGACCGTATTGTCCGGCGATCAAAAGGTTTTGGCCAAGCTGATGGGCGTGCTGCAGCAGCGCGACCGGTTCTGCCGATGGGTCGACGTCGACGTGGCCGCCCACAGCCCGCAGATGGACCCGCTGGTTCCCGCTCTGCGCGGCGGGCTCGTCGGACTGCGGCCGACCGCACCGGCGATACCCATCTACTCCACCGTGACCGGCGACCTGCTCACCGACCGACTCGCCGACCCCGACTACTGGGCGGAGAACCTCCGCTCGCCCGTGCACTTCTCGCCCGCACTGCGCCGGCTGCTGGAGGGCGGTCATGACGCCGTCGTCGAGATCAGCCCGCACCCCGTCCTGCTGAACTCCATCCGGGAGGACGCCCAGGACTTGGGGCGGAGTTGCGCCGCCCTGGCGTCGATGCGGCGTGACGACGGCGGGCGGGCGACCGCGCTGGCGTCGCTCGGCACCCTCTACACACTCGGTCAGCCAGTCACGTGGGAGGCGCTGTACCCCCCGGGCAGCCACTACGTGACCGCACCCACGTATCCGTGGCAGCGCGTGCACTCCTGGTTGGACGTCGGCGCCATCACCCCGAACGGCACCGGCCCGCTGCCGCAGGACACCGGCGCGACGGAGGCCGCGGGCCTACGCGACCGGATGTATCAGCTGCGCTGGCAGCCGGCACCCGGTCCCGCGGACCGGGACGGGTCGAGCCGGCCGGACGAGGCCGGCAGTTGGCTCATCTTGAGCGACGGGGCGGTCACCGCGGACACCCTCCGGAAGCAGCTCGAATCCCATGCCCAGCGGTGCGTGCTCGTCGAGCCGGCGCCGAACGGCGACTTCGAGCGTCTCACCGCCGACAGTTACCGCCTTGACCCGACGCGGCCCGAGCACTTCAAACAGCTGCTGGAAGACGCCTTCACCGACGACCGGCCGCCGTGCCGCGGGGTGGTGCACCTGTGGGACCTGCTGGCCGCACCGCCGGCCGAGACCTCGCTCGAATCGCTGGATTCCGCAGCCACTTTGGGCCCGGTGAGCGTCGTCCATCTGGTGCAGGCGCTGGCGCGGGCCGGTTGGTCGGCGACGCCGCGGCTGTGGCTGGTGACGCGCGGAACGCAGGTGACCGACACCTCGCAGACCACCTCACCCGACGTCCAGCCCGTGTCGATCGCGCAGGCACCGGTGTGGGGGATGGCCCGGACGATCGACCATGAGCAACCGGAACTGCGCTGCACCTGTGTCGACCTGTCCGCCGATGGCGGCCCGGAAGAGGCCGAATCCCTGTTCCGGGAGGTGTGGGCCGACGAGCGCGACGGCGATGTGGCACTCCGGGGCGACCGCCGCTATGTCGAGCGACTTACCCGCTACGACGGGCCGGAACCCACCCAAACCGCGTCCTTCAAGGAAGACGCCACCTACCTCGTCACCGGCGGGCTCGGCGCGCTGGGCCTCGTGGTGGCCGGGTGGCTGGCCGAGCACGGCGCCCGGCACCTGGTCCTGATGGGACGTGGCGGCGCCTCGGCCGAGGCGCAGGAGAAGCTGGACGCCCTGCGCGCGGCCGGCACCGAGGTGACCATCGCCAAGGGCGACGTCGCCAAGGCCGACGACGTTGCGGCCATGCTGGAATCGATCGCCGAGTCGATGCCGCCGCTGCGTGGGGTCGTGCATGCGGCCGGGATCGCCGACGACGCCATCCTGCTATGCCTCGACGAAGCGAAACTGCGCAAGGTCATGGCGCCCAAGGTCCAGGGCGCCTGGAACCTGCACGCGCTGACCAAAGACGCCGACCTGGATCTCTTCGTGCTGTTCTCGTCGGCTTCGTCCCTGCTGGGCCCGCCCGGGTCCGCGAACTACGCGGCGGCGAACGCCTTCCTGGACGCGCTGGCGTGGCACCGGCGTGCCGAAGGCCGGCCGGCGTTGAGCGTCAACTGGGGGCCATGGGCGGAGCTCGGTTTCTTCACTCGGCCAGAGTTGCAAAGCTACTTCGCCCAATACGGCGTCGAGGCCATGTCCGCGGCCGACAGCCTCCGGGCGCTGTCGTCGTTGCTGGAGCGGTCGGCTACGCAGGCCGTGGTTCTCGACATCGACTGGGCGGTTTGGCAGCCCGACCTGCAGCCGCCGCTGCTCGCAGACCTGGGCATCGCGCCTTCGGCTGACAAGCCGCAGGCCGAGCCCGCACCCGGGCCGGGAGCCGGACTGTACGACGCCCTGCAGGGCGCGACGCCCGAGGAGCGCCAGGGGCTGCTCGAGACGTACCTGTCCGAGCTCGCCGCCGGCAAACTCGGCCTGGCGCCGGCGAACCTGGACAGGCAAACCCCGCTGAACACCCTCGGCGTCGACTCGCTGATCACGCTGGAGCTGCGCATGCAGGTCGAACGCGACCTCGGCCTCGTCGTGCCGGTCACCCGGTTGCTGGAGGGGCCCAGCGTGGCCAGCCTCGCCGAATGGCTTCGCGAACATCTGCCGGCGGCGGCTCCCGGCGCGCCCGCAACGCCGGCGGCCGGGGCGGCGCCGCAGCAGGCCGCCCAGGAGCAATCGGCTCACCAGCACGCCGACGGCGCGCCGTCGGGCGGGATCGATTTGCTGACCCGCGTGCCGGAGCTTTCCGACGATGCCGTGGACGAACTGCTCCAGAAGGTCTTGAACGAAAGAGGCGTCGAAAGAGGCGCCGAGCTTGCCGCGAAGGACGGCGGCGATGACTGACAAACCCATCGACATCTCCGGTCTGTCGCCCGAGAAGAAACGCGCACTGCTTGCCCAGCTGCTGATGCAGAAGGCCGAGGAGTCGGCCTCGGTGCACCCCCAGTCGTACGGCCAGCGTTCGATGTGGTTCATTCACAAACTCGCGCCGGCCAGCGCGGCCTACAACGTCACGTATGCCGGGCGGATCAGGGGCGAGCTCGACGTCGCGGCGCTGGAACGCGCGGCCCAGGCGCTCGTCGACCGGCATCCCGCGCTACGGACGACGTACGCCGAGCGTGACGGGCAACCGGTCCAACTCGTTCATCCGCAGTGGCCGGTGCGCATCGCCCGGGGCCACCTCGGCCCCGGTGAGCCCGAGGTCGACGAGTGGATCCGCCGCGAGACCGACCGTCCTTTCGACCTGTACACCGGCCCGGTGCTGCGGCTGACGCTGCTCGAGCGCACACCCGAGGAACACGTGTTGCTCCTGGGTTTGCATCACATCGCCGTCGACTTCTGGTCCATCGACATCATTCTCGACGAGCTGCGCTTGCTGTATGCCGCCGAGCACGGCGCCACCCCGCCTCCGCCGCCCGCGGAAAGCTTCGTCGACTATTCCGAGCAGCAGGCCCAGATGCTGGCGGGCCCCGAGGGCGAGGACCTCTGGGCCTACTGGCGTGAAGAGCTGTCCGGCGAACTGCCGGTCCTCCAATTGCCCACCGACCGGCCGCGACCGGCCGTCCAGACCTACCCGGGCACCGTGCACCGGTTCACCGTCGACGACACGGTGACGGCCGGGATCATTCAACTGGGCCGCAAGGTGGGCGCGACGCCCTACATGACGCTGCTGGCGGCCTACGCCACGTTGCTGCACCGCTACAGCGGCCAGGGGCACCTGGTCATCGGCTCGCCTTTCGCCTGCCGCGACCGGGTCGCGCTGGAGGGCCTGGTCGGCTACCTCACCAACCCGGTGGCCCTGCGCGCCGACCTGCACGACGATCCGACGTTCATGACGCTGCTCGGCCGCGTCAAGGACACCGTGCAGGGCGCCCTCGAGCACCAGGACTATCCCTTCGCGCTGCTCGTCGAGCGGCTGCGGCCACCGCGCGACCCGAGCCGCACGCCACTGTTCGGAGTCTCGTTCGCCTGGGAACAGACGCGCCGCTTCACCGACGACCCCGGCCCGGAACACGGCGGGCTGCCGCTCGAGACACTCCACGTCGGGCAGGGCGGTGCGCCGTTCGACCTGATGATGGAGGTCGGCGAGCACGACGGAAAGCTGTCCGGCGTACTGCAGTACAACACCGACCTCTTCGACGCCGGCACCATCGAGCGGCTGGCCGGGCACTTCGCCACCCTGCTGGGCGGCATCGTCGCCGACCCCGGCCGGCCGGTCTCGCAGCTGCCGCTGCTCACCGAGGCGGAGCGCCGCCAGCAGGCCGCCTGGAATCAGACCGAGGCCGCCTATGACGGCCCGCCCTGCTTGCACGAGATGGTCGAAGCGACGGTCGCGCGCACCCCGGACGCCATCGCGGTGACGTGTGACGACCGCGATATGACCTACGCGGAACTCGACCGCCGCGCCAACGGTCTCGCGCACCGGCTGCGCCAGCTCGGCGTGGGCCCCGAGACGGTCGTGCCTGTCCTGCTGGACCGCTCCGAGGACCTGGTGGTGGCGGTGCTGGGTGTCCTCAAGGCCGGCGGCGCCTTCATGCCGCTGGACTCCGCGCAGCCCGCGCAGCGGATGGCCGCGATGCTGGCCGACGTGCCGGACGCGCCGGTCTGCGTCACCCGGGGGACCCATCTGGGCCACCTGCCGCCCGACTTCACCGGTTACCGGCTCTGCCTCGACGTGCCGCCGGCGCCGTCGGGTGAGGACGCCGCCCCCGTCTCCGGGACGGTATCGGCAAACCTCGCCTACGTCATCCACACCTCCGGTTCCACCGGTCGGCCGAAGGGAACGCTCAACACCCACGCCGGGATCCGTAACCGGCTGCTGTGGATGCAGGATGCCTACCGGCTGACCGCCGACGACCGGGTGCTGCACAAGACACCGGTGAGTTTCGACCCGTCGGTCTGGGAGCTGTTCTGGCCCCTGATCGTCGGCGCCCGGGTGGTCATCGCAAAACCCGAGGGCCACAAGGACTCCGCCTACCTGGTTCGGGCCATCGTCGAAAAAGGCGTCACCACAATGCATTTCGTGCCGTCGATGATGCGCCGCTTCCTCGCCGAGCCCGGGGTGGCAGCCTGCACCACGCTGCGGCGAGTGATCTGCAGCGGCGAGGCGCTGCCCTACGACCTGCGCGACCACTTCCTGGGCACGCTGGACGCCGAGCTTTACAACCTCTACGGGCCGACCGAGGCGGCGATTGACGTCACCGCATTTCACTGCGAGCGTGGCGAATCCGGCACGCTGGTGCCGATCGGACGACCGATCGCCAACATCCGCGCCTACATCCTGGACGCGCACCTGCAACCGGTGCCGGTGGGTGTGCCCGGCGAGCTGTACATCGGCGGCGTGGGGCTGGGCCGCGGCTACCTCAACCGGCCGGATCTGACGGCCGCCATCTTTGTCGCCGACCCGTTCGGCGGCGATGCCGCGCAGCCCGGCCAGCGGCTCTACCGCACCGGCGACCTGACCAGGTATCTGCCCGACGGCAACATCGACTACCTGGGCCGCATCGACTTCCAGGTCAAGATCCACGGCTTCCGCATCGAGCCGGGAGAGATAGAGGCCGCGCTGGCACAGCACCCCGCGGTCGCCGAGAACGCGGTGGTGATCAGAACCGACAGCCGCGGCAACCCCATCCTCGTCGCGCACGTCGTCCCGGCCGGCGGCGCCGCTCCGTCGACGGCGGAGTTGCGCCGGTTCCTGCTCGACCTGCTGCCCGCCGCCATGATGCCCGCCGTCTTCGAGGTGACGGACACGCTGCCGCTGACCTCGAGCGGAAAGGTGGACCGCAAGGCCTTGATGGCGGCCGACAGGGCATCCGGGCCGCAGGAGCCGGCGTTCGTCGCCCCGCGCACGCCCACCGAACGGCTGCTGGCCGAAATCTGGTGCGACGTCCTGGATTTGGAACGGGTCGGCGTCAACGACGACTTCTTCGCCCTCGGTGGTGCCTCGACCCAGAGTCTGGAGGTCGCGGTGCGGGCGAACGCCGCGGGCCTGCCGCTGCGCCCGGAGTCGATGTTCGTCTACGGCACGATCGCCGAACTCGCCGCCGAATACGGTCCGCTCGCCGGTGAGGCAACGGGTCACCCCGAAGCCCCCGTCGAGGCGGTCGTCACGGCGCCGGCCCCGGAGCAGCCGGTGCGGGCCACCCCCGAGGAAAAGCGAAACACCGTCATCGAGAGCATCGGCGTATACCTTCCCTCGCGAACGGTGTCGACGAAGACGGTTATGGCCGAGTGCGCCAACGAGATTCGCATACCGCTGGAACGCCTCACCGGCATCAAGAACCGACGGGTGGTCGGCGAGGACGAGTTCTCGATCGACCTTGCCAGGAAGGCGGCGGACGACTGCCTGTCGCGGTCCAGCTACCGGCGCGAGGAGATCGACCTCGTCATCGCCTGCAACATCTCCCGGCGTGACGGATTCGGGCACCGGTTCACGTTCGAGCCCAGCACCGCCACCCGGCTGCGCGACCAATGCGGCCTCGCCAATGCGCTGGCCTTCGACATCAGCAACGCGTGCGCCGGAATGTTCACCGGCATCACCGTCGCCGACGCTTTCCTGCAGACCGGGCTGATCCGGAACGCCCTGGTGGTCAGCGGCGAATACATCAGCCACCTGTGTGAGACCGCCCAGCAGGAAATCGAGGGGCCGATGGATCCGCGCATCGCGTGCCTGACCCTCGGCGACGCCGGCGCGGCGGTGGTCCTCGAGCGCGGGCCGAACAACCAGGTCGGCTTCCACGACATCGATATGGCCACCCTCAGTCGCTACAGCAAGCTGTGCATCGCGAAGGTGACCGACGGCCCGCACGGCGGTGCCATCATGTTCACCGACTCGGTCACGCAGACCGCAATCGCCGTCAAGCACGCGGTGCCTTACGTCGCTTCGGTGATGCAGCGCCACGGCTGGCGCCCGGAGACCACCGACCACCTGGTGATGCATCAGACGTCCGAGGCGTCGCTCAACGACGCGGTCGTCGCCATCAACCAGATGTTCGGGGAGGGCGCGGCCCACCGGGGCAACACGATCTACAACGTCGCGGAGCGGGGGAACACCGCCACCACGACCCACATGGTCGCGCTGAACGACTACATCCTGAGCAATCGCATCAATTCCGGTGACAACGTGGTCTTTTCGATCACCGGGTCCGGACAGACCGTCGGCGCGGCGCTGTATACGTTCGACGACCTGCCCGACCGGATGCGCCGGGGCGCCGCCGGCCAGCACGGCCCCGGCATGCCGGCCGACAGCAACCACAGAGCCGTTCCGGCGATGCCCCGCGTGCGCATCGACAGCGTCGGCCTCGCTCCGGCCGAGCAACCGGCTTCCCCCAGCTCGATCGAGCTCGCGGTTCAGGCCGCGGAGGCGTGCCTCGATGGCAGCGGCCTTGATCGTACGGCGGTGGGGCTGATCATCAATTCCGGCGTGTACCGCGACGACTTCCTCAGCGAGCCGGCAGTCGCCGCGCTCGTCGCCGGCGAACTCGACATCAACGGGGACGTGGAGTCCCCCGACGGGCCCAAGACCTTCGCCTTCGACGTCCTCAACGGCGCTGTCGGCTTCCTCAACGCCTGCCAGGTCGCCGCCGGAATGATCGGTGCGGGCAAGGCCGAACACGCGATGGTCGTCGCCTCGGAGATCGAAAACAACGGGCCCGACAGCGGCTATCCGCAGCGCGGCATCAGCCAGACGGGCTCGGCGGTCCTGCTGAGCAGGAGCGACGGCCCGGAAGGGTTCGGCCGATTCGTGTTCCAGCACCACCCCGAGTACAGCGGGGCCCTGGCCACCTACACCCAGCAGCGGGAGGACGGCCGGGCCGGGCTACAGATCGAGCGCGACCCCAACCTCGCCGCGATTTACCTGAGCTGTATTCCCGCCGCCGCCAAGGAACTTCTGGCGCTCGAGGGACTCAACCCCACCGACATCGCGGCGGTGCTCCCGCCGTATCTGTCCCCGGAGGCGCTCGACGAGCTGGCCGCCCAGCTCGGCATCCCGAGATCGAGGTTCGTCGACCTCGCCGCCGACAGCGACCCGTTCACGTCCTCCGTGCCTTACGGGCTGGAGCAAGCCCGGCGGCAGGGGCTGGCTCGGCCGGGCGACATCGCGTTGATACTCACCGCCGGCTCGGGTGTCGAGATCGGCTGCACGACCTACCGATTCTGACCCATGCTCACATTCGTCACCGGAGGAACCGGGTTCGTGGGCTCGAACCTGGTGGCCGCCTTGGTCAAACGGGGGATCGGTGTCCGGGTGCTGAGGCGACCGACGTCGTCGCTGACGGCACTGGATGGCCTGGACTTCCAGACCTGCGTCGGTGACGTGCTGGACGAGGTCGACACCCTTATGGCCGCGATGGCCGGCTGCGACTGGGTGTTCCACACGGCCGCAATCTCCGACTACTGGCGCTACCGGGGGCAAAACCGCCTCTACCGCACCAACGTTGGCGGCACCCGCAACATGTTGGCCGCGGCCCTGCGGGCGGGGGTGGGACGGTTCGTCCTCACCAGCTCGCTCGCCGCGCTCGGCGTGCCGGAACCGGGCCACCTGCTCACCGAGTCCAACACCTTCAATCTGCGTCCGCGCCAATTCCCATACGGCTACAGCAAGCACCTCGCCGAATCCGAGCTGCGCCTTGCGGTCGCCGCGGGGCTCGACGCCGTGGCCGTCAATCCGTCGGTCGTCATCGGGCCGGGCGACCTCAACCGCACGGAGAGCGCGATGTTCGTGCAGGCCGCGCGCGGCCGGCTGCGGGTCGCCGCACCCGGGGGCACCAACTTCGTCGCGGTTGGTGACGTGGTGGCGGGCCACATCGCCGCCGCGGAGCGGGGACGCGCCGGAGAGCACTACATCCTGGCCGGCGAGAACCTCAGCTTCCGTGAGGCTTTCGCAACCGTCAACGACATAGCCGGACGGTCCGGGCCGCGGGTCGTGCTTCCCGCGTGGACCATTCCGGTTGCCGCGGCCGCCGTCGGCGCGGCCCGCTTCGTGGTCGGCCCACGATTGCCCCTCGGGGGCAAACAGATGCGGCTGTCGTCCGTTGGCATCTACGCCGACGGCAGCAAGGCCCGCACCGAGTTGGGCGTGCCCTACACGCCGTTTCGGACGGCCGCCCAGAGCGCCTACGACTGGTATCTGGAAAACCACTACCTGCCGGAGCAAGCCGCAGACCCCCGGGCCCGCATACGGCGATGACACGCGCGATCGACGCGGTACCCGGCTTCACCGGCCAAATAGTCCACCCGGGAAGCGACGACTACGACTCGGCGCGGCAGGGTTTCAACGCCCTGATCGACAAGCGGCCCGCCGTTGTGCTGCGCTGCCGCTCCCGCGCGGACATCGTCGCCGCCGTCCGCTACGCCGTCGGTTCGGGAGCCGAGATCGCGGTGCGGTGCAGCGGGCACAGCGTCGCGGGACACTCCTCGACCGACGGCGGCATCCTCATCGACCTCTCCCTCATGCGCGGCGTCGTGGTCGACGCCGCGCATCGAATCGCGGTCGTCCAGCCCGGCGCGACCTGGCGCGACATCGACCGGGTCACCGCCCGCCACGGTTTGGCCTGCCCCGGCGGGGTGGTGTCCTCGACGGGGGTGGGCGGGTTCACGCTCGGTGGCGGGGTCGGCTGGTTGTCCCGCGCATACGGCTTGACCTGCGACAACTTGACCGCAGCGGAGCTCGTGCCACCCAGCGGGGAGGTGCTGTACGTCAGTGGGTCACAGAACGCGGAGATCCTGTGGGGACTGCGTGGTGGCGGCGGCAACTTCGGGGTGGTCGCACACTTCGTGCTCGACCTGCACCCGGTCGATCAGGTCATCGGGGGCATGTGGGCGTACGACGACACCGACGCCGAGGCCGTGCTGAAACACTTTCGCGCCCAGATGAACAACGCCGACGACCACCTCGCGTCCCTGGTCGACTTCGGCACCGATGAGGGCTCGGGGCGCCGCCTGGTAACGATGCTCAGCTGCTCGACGAGACCGGACGAGATCGGTCGGGCCGCCATGGGCGCGCTGGGACAGGTCCCCAGGGTGACCACCGAGCCGGTGATGGCGCTGGAACGCGAAATGGCCTATCCCACTTGGCAACAGGCCCTCGACCACACCGCCCCGTTCGGGCGGCTGAACTATTGGAAGTCGACTTTTCTGACGGAGTTATCCGACGACGCGATCCGGCGGATCGCGCTGCTCGGGCGAACTCGGCCCGCGCCGCAGACGCGCGTGCACCTGATCCGGCTCGGCGGCGTTCCGAGCCGCGTACCGCCGGAGGCGACGGCTTTCGCGGCCCGCAACTATCCCTACATCGTCCATCTGATCACCACGTGGACCGACCGCGCCGACACCGAACGGTGCAAGGCATGGACCGACGAAGCGTACGAAACGCTGCGCCCCCTCGGTCCGGCCGGCGTCTACCTCAATTTCGTCGGCGATGAAGGGCAGGCCCGCATCCGGGCCAGCTTCGGTGAAGGAACCTACCGCCGCCTCGCCAGGCTGAAGGCGCGCCTGGATCCGGACAACCGCTTGGCGGTCAACCAGAACATCGAGCCCGCAGCGGACTAGTAGTTGCGGCAGGAGTTGGCCAGTGGCACGACAATGCCGTGGAACGGGGCGGCGTCGGGGTTGTTTCCCATGTCCTGCAGCATCTGCCGGCGCTTGGACCGCGGCGCATCGACGAGATCGTGTAACCAGGCCTGCGCCTCCGGCGAGGCGTTGAATTGCGCGGCGGGACCCGGAAACTCCGCGTTCAGCGCCGCAACCACCTGCTGGTAATTGCATGGGCTGTTGACGGCCGGAGTGATATCGGGTTCGGCGGATGCGACTCCGACTCCCGCGGTCAACGGCAATGCCAGCCCGCAAATTGCGACGGCCAATTTGGCCAATGACGGTGTGGACATTTGTCCCCCCTTTTTCTGAGGCGTCGATGCCGACCCCGGCGGCATTCTCTAGTTGATCGGTTCAACTACAGCCTCACCCTGCATGCACCAATTAGCAACCGGCCAATCGGTCCAATTCGGGGGTCATTGGTCCCTTGACAACCTGGCCCGGGCCGGCCGTTGCGCCTGATACGGCCCGGGCCCGGTGCTCAGTACTTGTTGCAGATTTTCGCGACGTTCTTCATCGTTTGGAGGTACGGCTGCGCGTCGGGCATGCCCTGGATCTGGGCGGCCAATTGCCGGCGCTGATCCGGCGGCGAGTCGACGAACTGATGCAAGAAGCCCTGCGCGATCGGGGACCCGTTGAATTTCGCGGCGTCGTCCGGATATTGCGAGTTGAGCGCCGTTGTCGCCTGATCGTACGTGCAGGTCGAGTTGATGACCCGTTCCAGATCGGGATCGGGAGCGGGGCCGGGGCCGGGGGCCGGATCGGCGGACGCGATGCCGGCTCCTGCGGTGAGGATTAACGCCAGACCACCAGTCGCGACTGCCAATCTGGTGCACGAAAACGTGACCATTGTGAATAACCTTTCAAGGGGAACACATCGCGATAGATCCGGCGATGATTATGTCAGCCTAGCGTCTGTTTCGGGGTCCAGGCGCCTTCGCGGCTCTGGAGTATCTAAGAATTCAGTAGCGGTGGGATAAGGGGATTTTCGTCATCGAATCTCCGCGGATCGGATCATCTCCCGAGCGCGAAACCATCTGACCGCGTCGCGGATTGCGGGCTCGATCGGGGCCAGTACGTAGCCCAGTTCTCGCACCGCCTTGTCGCTGCGATACCGATAAAGGTCGGTGAACGCGTATCCGACGGACATCGAGTTCACAGTGGTTTCCCGACTCGTGACCAGCTCGAGGAGGTCGCCGGCCTTTCCGCCGATCCATGCGACCGGATACGGCAACCGTCGGCGCGGCGGGGTAACCCCGACCACCCGAGCCACTCGCTCAATGAAGTCCCGATACGTCAATTCGTGGCCGCCCAGGATGTAACGCTCGCCGCGTTTCCCGCGTGACCAGGCGGCGATCATGCCGCGCGCCACCTCGCGCACATCCGCGAAATTATTGTATCCCGGTGTCCAATAAGGAATTCTGCGGTTAGCGACCTCGACGATGAGACGACCGGAGCTGGGTCTGGCATCCCGCGGGCCGACCAGGTAGGTGGGGTTGACGATAACCGCATCCAACTTGTCGCAGGCCTGTTGCACGACGATCTCGCCACGCCGTTTGGTGACCGGGTAGGCTCCTGCCAGCCCAGCCTCGTCCCACCCCCATGGGGTCTGCTCGTCGGCGGGTGCGCCGTCCGGTGTGGGTCCGATCGTGTTTGCGGTGGAGGTATGCACGAGGCGCGGCGTGCCGACGGCAATCGCGGCTTCGACGACGGCTCGCGTCGCATCGACGTTGACGGCCGAGACCGCCGGAGTGATCTTTCGCCTGGTGGTAACGCATGCGGCGCAATGGAACACCGCGTCGGCGCCGGCGAATACATCGCGAAGATCAGCAACCGAGCCGAGGTTGGCGTACACCCACGTGATCGGGAGATCGGACACCAAACTCGTATCGGTGCTGGGACGCCGGGTCGCGGTCACGGTGTGCCCCTGAGCGATCAATTCGGCGGCTAGGTTGGATCCCAGCAGGCCGCTTGCCCCGGTTACCACGTCGTGCATTGCGGGTCGACTCAAGCCGGTGTGCGATACCGTGCGGCCGGCGGCCGGTGCTGAGCCCACGGGCGCGCCGATTCCAATTGCGCGGCAAGCGAAATGAGCGTCAACCCATCGTTGGGCCGCCCCACCAGATGGACCGCTTCGGGCAGCCCGTGCGGCGAGATTCCGACCGGGACCGACATGGCCGGTTGCCCGGTGTAGTTCTGCGTCGGGGTGAACGGCATGAACCCCAGCACCCGCGCCATCGCGCGGGTGGGTCCCAGCCCCTCGAGGTGCCCGACGGGCACCGGCGGCTTACCCAGCACCGGCGTCAAGAGCACGTCGAAATCGGCGACGGGCCGCAGCCCGCGCTCGCTCATCCGGTCTCGGGCGGCCAGCGCTCGGTGCGCCAGCCAGTCGGGAACCAGCCGGGCGGTACGCCCCTCGGCCTGAATCCGCGGTTCCAACAGCTCTGGTGTGGGCAGCCGCTCGATTTCATCGGCCAGGCCATGCATCATCAGCGCGAACACCGAGAGGACAGCGGCCGGCGGATAGACCGGATCACGCTCGACAACTTCGTGGCCGAGCGAGCGCAGCAGCTCGGCGGTCTCCAATACCGGCCGGCGCACTTCGTCGCTGACCGGCACGGGGACGACCGGTTTGAAGGACATGGCGATCCGCAGCCGCCGCGGCTCGCGCGACACCGCCTCGATCAGTGTCGGCGGCGGTGCCGCCGAGACGATTTCGTCGTGGGGTTCCAGGCCGGCCATCGCGTCGTGCAGCAGCGCCGCATCGGCCACACTTCGGGCCAGTGCACCGATGTGATGCAGCCCGTGGAACCGGTACGCCCGCTCCGGCGATTGCTTGGTGCTGATCCACCCGCGCTGACCCTTCAGGCCCACCACTCCGCAGCACGCGGCCGGGATGCGAACCGACCCGCCACCGTCGGTGCCCAGCGCGCCGGGCACCATGCCGGCCGCCACCGCCGCCGCCGAACCGCCGCTGGAACCTCCGGTTGTCCGTTCCAGGTGCCACGGATTGCGGGTGACACCCCAGGTGGGGGACTCGCACATCGGGACGGCACCGAACTCGGGCAGATTCGTCTTGCCGATGATCACCGCCCCGGCCTCCCGCAGGCGCCGCACGGCGGCACTGTCGCGGCTCACCGGGCCGGTGTCGATCGCGGTGCCGCACATCGACGACACTCCCGCCACATCGGTGTCGTCCTTGACCGCGATCGGCACCCCCGCCAGCGGTAGCGCTTCGCCTGCGGCCAGCCGGCGTTCGACCTGCGCCGCTTCTGCCAACGCCTGGTCGGCGAGCACAACGCGGAATGCATTCAAAATCGGGTCCAGTTGAGCGATCCGCTCCAGATGGAATTCGACGAGCTCTCGTGGCGAAACCTCACGATCGCGCACCAGCTGCGCCAGCCTTGCCACCCCGGCAAAAGCCAGGCCCTGATCATCAACGGCGGTCATGCACGCCCTTTCGCGCCAGCCCCCCGTCCGACTAAATACCCCGCCGAGTGTACGCACACTTTGATCGATGCCGCCGAGCACGAATTCATGCAGGCCAGCGATGACCTTGTCCTACGGCAATAGGACTTTCGGCTCTCGCCCGCGATACCCGGACGGTCAAAGAATCAGTAAGAGCAGCAGTGGAAGGGGAGTCACCGCTTGCCAGGGAGGACATTTTCGATGAGGAAGTCCATGCCGTCCGCCGCGAGGCGCACGTGGCGCTTGATCGTCATGGTCGGTTGGCGACCGGGGGCAATGCGATGACCACCGACGTCGGCCTGGACCGCGACAGCCTCGAAATGATGCTGGCCTCACTCGACGATTTCCTCGCCGAGGCACTGCCGGATGCTCGCCGGTTGGACCTCGACCACGACGACGTCTGCCCGGAGGAAACCGTCCGCGCGATGTGCGGTGAGGACCTCGGCGTGCAGCTCGTCTTCATCCCGGAGGAGTACGGCGGGTTCGGCGGCGGGGCGTTCGACTCCTACCGGGTCTGCGAACGACTCGCCCGCTTCGACATCGGCGTCGCCACCGCCGTGCTGGCCACGTTCCTCGGCAGCGACCCGATCGTCGTGGGCGCGACCGCGCAGCAGCGCAAGGAGTGGCTGGGGCGCATCGCCGAACGGGGCATTCTATTCGCTTACGCCGCAACGGAACCCGAGGCGGGTAGCGACCTGGCCGCGATGAACACGACCGCCACGCCGGTCGAGACCGACGGCCAGGTGACCGGCTACCGGCTCAACGGGCGCAAGCAGTGGATCAGCAACGGCTCCATCGCGGATGCCTACTCCGTGCTGGCCCTGGCGCCGGGCGGACCGTCCTGGTTCGTCGTGGAAAAGGGCACGCCCGGCTTCTCGGCGGCGCCCCCGGAGGACAAGCACGGCATCCGGTTGTCCGACACCGCAGCGCTATTCCTCGATGACGTGCTGGTCCCGGCGGAGCATTTGGTGGGCCGGGAGGAGGGCCACGGACTCGCCCAGGCTCAGCAGGTTTTCGGCTACACGCGGGTGATGGTCGCCGCATTCGGGCTCGGTGGCGGCTGGGCGGCCCTGGACCGGGCGATCGCCTACTCCACCGAGCGGGTGCAGGGCGGCGCGCCGCTCTCGAACAAGCAAGGCTTTACCCACAAGCTGATCGTGCCGCATGCGGTGCGGCTGGAGGCGGCACGCGCGTTCATCGAGGAGACCGCGACCCGGATCGACAGCGGCGCGGGTGCCGGCGGCGCGCTCAACACCGAGGGCGCGATCGCCAAATACCTGGCCACCGAGGCCGGTAACGCGGCCGCCGAGGCGGCGATCCAGGCGCACGGCGGATACGGCTACACCCGTCCGTACCTGGTGGAGAAGATCAAGCGCGACGTCCGGATCACCACGATCTACGAGGGCACCTCGGAGATCATGGAGATGACGATCGCCCGCGGGCGCTGGCAGCAGCACCTCAAGACGTCGGGCGCCTACTACCGCGACGCGGCTCGCGCGCTTGACGATGTCCCCGGCGAATGTGGCGGCCCCACGGCGGCGCTGGCGCTGGAATGCCTTGCCGCGGTGCTGGAATCGTGCCGAGTCGGCCGGCTGACCCGCAGCCAGCACGTACTGCTGCGGCTGGGCGAGCTGATCAGCTACGCCGAGTGCGCGGGCGCACTGGCCCGCCGCGCAGCCGCGGCCGCAACCGGTGCGTTGCCGCCGAAATCGGACACCCGCTTCGACGGGGCCGCGCTGGCCGCGATCAGCCGAGTGTTTGCGCGCGATGCCGCGCTGAGGGTCGCCGAGGAGGGCTTGCGGTGGGTGACCGGCGCCGGCTCCGGGGCGGACCTTGCCCTCGGTATGCCGCTCGACCGGGTGCGGGCCGCGCAAACCGGCCTGCTGGATGACATGGACCGGGTGGCGGACGCGCTGTATCGAAGAGAGGCCGGAAAATCATGACGACAACGCCACAGGAGCCCATCGCGGTGGTCGGCGTCAGCGCGATCATGCCCGACGCGCCCGACGCCGCCACCTTCTGGGCCAACATCAAGGCCGGCCGTTACAGCATCAGCGACGTGCCGCCCGATCGCTGGGACCCTGAGCTCTACTACGACCCGGACCCGCACGCGCCCGACAAGACCTATTCCCGCATCGGCGGGTGGGTCCGCGACTTCACATGGGAGCCGCTGGCGTGGCGGTTACCGATCCCGCCGGCGGTCAGCGCGCAGATGGACGACGGTCAGAAGTGGGTGGTAGCGGCCGCCCGCTCCGCCCTGCTCGAAGCCGGGTGGCCGGACTGGACGGTCGACCCCGAACGAGTCGCGGTCATCATCGGCAGCGCCATCGGCGGCGACAAGCAGCATTACACCAACCTTCGGATCCAGTTGCCCGCCATCATCAAGAAGCTTTGCAGCGCACCGTCTTTCGCGGCGTTGCCGGGGTCGGTGCGGGACGCCGTGGTCGCGGAGACCCGCGCCTCGTTCCTGGAGGGCATCTCCGAGATCACCGAGGACACCATGCCCGGAGAGCTCGCGAACGTGGCAGCGGGCCGGGTGGCGAACCTGTTCAACTTCCGCGGCCCCAACTTCACCACCGACGCGGCGTGCGCATCGGGGCTGGCCGCCATGTCGGCCGCCGTGCGGGGATTGCAGGCCGGCGACTTCGATGCCGCCTTGACCGGCGGACTCGACCGCAACATGGACCCGGCGGGGTTCGTGAAGTTCTGCAAGATCGGCGCGCTCTCGGCGACCGGCACCCGCCCGTTCGATGCGGGCGCCGACGGCTTCGTGATGGGTGAGGGCGCCGCCCTGTTCGTCCTCAAGCGGCTGTCCGACGCCGAACGCGACGGCGACCGGGTCTACGCGGTGCTGCTCGGCGTCGCCGGCTCCAGCGACGGTCGCGGCAAGGGCATCACCGCTCCCAATCCGGTGGGCCAGCGGCTGGCGGTGGAGCGCGCCTGGGCGGTGTCCGGTCTCGATCCGGCGGCGGCCTCCTGCATCGAGGCGCACGGGACGTCCACCCGGGTGGGGGACGCCACCGAACTCGCCAGCCTCACAGACGTTTTCCGTAAGGCCGGCGCGCCGCACGGTTCGATCGCGCTGGGCTCGGTCAAGTCCAACATCGGCCACCTCAAGGGCGCCGCCGGTGCCGCGGGCCTGTTCAAGACGGTGCTCAGCCTGCACGACAAGGTGCTGGCGCCCAGCCTGCACTTCGAGCAGCCGAACCCCAACGTCGACTGGAATGACATCCCGTTCCGGGTCAACACCGAACTGGGCGAGTGGCCCGCGCCGGACAACGGGGTGCGGTGCGCCGGGGTCAGCTCTTTCGGATTCGGCGGCACCAACTTTCATGCCGTGCTCGAGGAGTACGTCCCCGGTCGGCATCGCCCGCCGGGGGAGGCCCGCTCCTACCCGGGCGCGACGATCGAGCAGCGCTCCGCGCCGGCGACGGCCGCACCCGTCGAGGCGAAAGCCCCGCTGCGCGGCGCGGCGGTGGTCGGCGGCGCGGATGACGCCGACGTGGCCGCACAGCTGGAGCGGCTTGCCGCACGGGCGTCGGCCGGCCAGGCCCCCGCGGTGGCTCCGCCGGACCCCGCCCTGGCGGGCGCGCCCGTTCGGGTTGCCATCGACTATGCGGACGCGGCCGACCTCGCCACGAAGGCGACGAAGGCGGCCGGTGCTCTGCGGCAAAGCGATCCGGCCGTGTGGCGGATGCTGCGGGCGCAGGGCGTCTTCGTCGGCCGCGGCGCACCGGGCAAGGTCGCGTTCCTCTACACCGGTCAGGGCTCGCAGTACGTCAACATGCTTTCCGACCTGCGCGCCCGGGAGCCGATCGTCAAGGCGATGTTCGACGAAGCCGACCGCGTCACCAGGCACCTGCTGGAGAAGCCGCTCACCGACTACATCTTCACCGACAGCGCCGATGAGACTGTCGCGCAACGGCTCTCGCAGCAACTCATGCAAACGGAGATCACCCAGCCGGCCGTCCTGGCCACGGATCTGGGCCTGGCCCGGCTGCTCGATGCCTACGGCGTGCGGCCGGACATGGTGATCGGCCACAGCCTGGGCGAATACGGCGCGTTGATGGCCGCCGACGCGCTGTCGCTGGACGCCGCCCTCGAAGCCGCCAGCGTCCGTGGACGGGCGATGGCCGACCTGCCCGGTCCCGACAACGGCGCGATGGCGGCGGTGACCGGTCCGCTGTCCGAGATCGAGCGGATCGTCGAGTCGACGGACGGCTACGTCGTCATCGCCAACATCAACAGCACCAATCAGGCCGTCATCGGCGGTGCCACCGACGCCGTCGAGCGCGCCGTCGCCGCGTTACAGGCCGCCGGCATGAGCGCCTCCCGGCTCCCGGTCAGCCACGCGTTCCACACCGCGATCGTCGCGCCGGTCAGCGAACCACTCAAGACCGTCCTGCGCCGGCTCGGCGTGAATGCGCCGCGCCTGCCGGTGGTTTCGAACGTCACCGGCGAGTTCTATCCGGCCGACGCCGACCTCGAAACCATGCTGGACCTGCTCAGCCGTCAGGTGTCTTCGCCGGTGCGGTTCGTCGACGGATTGCGCACGCTGTACGCGGCGGGTGCCCGCGTCTTCGTGGAGGTCGGCCCGAAGAAGGCGCTGCACGGCTTTGTCGAAGACGTGCTCGGTGAAGACGTGTTGGCGCTCTTCACGAACCACCCGAAAACCGGCGATGTCGCCTCGTTCAACCGGGCACTGTGCGGGCTCTACGCGGCCGGGCTGGGATTCGGCCCCCCGGCCGCGGCGGGCACGGGCACCGCCACGGTGGCGACCGCCCCGCAAACCGTAGTGCCGAGCGGGAGGTCCGCGATGAATGGCGAACAGCCGGTGGTGATCACCGGCGCAGCGCTTGGGCTGCCCGGTGTCGAGCGCGTCTTCGACGAAGAAAACATCGCGCGGATCCTCGACGGGCAACAGTTCATCGACACCATTCCGCACCGGCTGCGGCGGTCGATGCTCGACCGGCACATCACCCGCCTGGTCAAGCGGGAATCCGGCGACCCCACGTTCGAGACGATCGACAACGAGGCCGACGTCATCAAACTGGCCGGGCGCAGCGCACCGCTGGACGTGGTCGCCGAGTTCGCGGTCGACACCGCACGCGACGCCGCCCTGGATTCGACCACCAAGCTGGCGATCGGGGCGGGCTTCGACGCGCTGCGCGATGCCGGAATCCCGCTGGTCATGCACTACAAGACCACGACGCTGGGCACCCAGTTGCCCGACCGGTGGGGGCTGCCGGGCTCGATGCGCGACGACACCGGCGTCGTCTTCGCCTCCGCGTTCCCGGGTTACGACAACTTCGCCCGCGACCTCGAGCACTACTACGTCGACCGGAGCAACCGGGAGCATCTGCTCGCATTGGAGGCGGTGCGGGCCCGGATGAGCGGCGACGAACCGGCCGCGACGGAGGTCGACCGGCGCATCCACGAGCTGCGTCACGCGCTGGCGTCCGACCCGTACCAGTTCGACCGCCGGTTCATCTTCCGCTGCCTGGCGATGGGTCATTCGCAGTTCGCCGAGATCATCGGCGCGCGCGGGCCCAACACGCAGGTCAATGCCGCATGCGCGAGCACGACGCAGGCGATTTCGCTCGCCGAGGACTGGATCCGGGTCGGCCGCTGCCGCCGGGTGATCGTCGTCTCCGCCGACGACGCCAGCTCCGACGCGCTGCTGCCCTGGCTGGGGTCCGGATTCCTGGCGTCCGGCGCGGCCGCCACCGACGACATCGTCGAGGAGGCCGCCACACCGTTCGACCGCCGCCGCCACGGAATGATCCTCGGCATGGGCGCGGCCGCCCTGGTGGTGGAGTCCGCCGAGTCCGCCGCCGAGCGCGGGCTGCAACCCATCTGCGAGGTCCTCGGCAGTGTCACCGCCAACAGCGCCTTCCACGGCACCAGGCTCGACGTCGAGCACATCGGCGGCGTGATGGAAAACCTGGTTGCCCAGGCCGAGGCGCGCGGTGTGGACCGCCACGCCATCGCGCCCAGCACCGTTTTCGTGTCCCACGAGACGTACACGCCGGCCCGTGGCGGCAGTGCCGCGGCCGAGATCAATGCGCTGCGAAGGGTTTTCGGGTCTGACGCCGACGCCGTGGTCATCACCAACACCAAGGGCTTCACCGGCCACGCGATGGGCGCCGGCATCGAGGACATCGTGGCTATCAAGGCGCTCGAAACCGGTCTGGTGCCGCCCGTCCCGAACTTCAAGGAACCCGATCCGGAGCTGGGCCGGCTGAACCTGTCGGTGGGCGGCAGCTATCCCGTGCAGTACGCGCTCCGGTTGGGCGCCGGGTTCGGTTCGCAGATCGCGATGACGCTGATGCGCTGGACCCCGGTTCCCGACGGCCGCCACCGGCCACCCGACGAACTCGGTTACGAGTACCGGATCATCGACCGCGCCGCCTGGGGGCGCTGGCTCGCACAGGTGTCGGGCAGGCCGGATGCCGACCTGGAGATCGTGCAGCACCGGCTGCGGGTCGTGGACACCGGTGCGCCGGTGCCGGCCCCGCCGGCTCCCGTGGCCGCCCCTTCGCAGAAACCGGTGCCCGCCCCGGTGCAGGAGCCGGCGCCGGCCCCGGTGGTGTCCGCGCCGGTGGCGGCGGCCGGTGACGAGGTCGTCGATGTGGTGGTGGGCACGGTGGCCGAGTTGACGGGTTATCCGCGTGAGTTGCTGGATCTGGACTTGGATTTGGAGGCCGATCTGGGGGTGGACACGGTTAAGCAGGCCGAGATTTTCGCCGCGATTCGGGAGCACTACGGGGTGGCTCGTGACGAGAACCTGAAGTTGCGTGACTTTCCGACCCTGAATCACGTCATCGGCTGGATCCGTGCCAAGGCCGGCGTGGCGGCGCCGCCCGCCGAGGCGCCCGTGGCGCCGGTCCCGGTGGCGCCGGCCGGCGACGAGGTCGTCGATGTGGTGGTGGGCACGGTGGCGGAGTTGACGGGTTATCCGCGTGAGTTGCTGGATCTGGACTTGGATTTGGAGGCCGATCTGGGGGTGGACACGGTTAAGCAGGCCGAGATTTTCGCCGCGATTCGGGAGCACTACGGGGTGGCTCGTGACGAGAACCTGAAGTTGCGTGACTTTCCGACCCTGAATCACGTCATCGGCTGGATCCGTGACAAGGCGGGGGAGGCCCACCCAAAAGCGCCGGCTGACACACCGCAGGCGGCGCCAAACGCCGTCGCGGTGCAGCCCACCATCGCGGGCGACATCGCCGCCACCGACCGGATCACCCGACAGGTGCCGGTACCCGCCCTGCGGCCAGAGCTCGCGGCCTGCGTGCAAACCGGGGTCACGCTCGGCAGCGGCACGCGCGTCGCCGTCATGGGCGACGCAGGCGGCGTCGCGGATGCGCTGATCGCCCGGCTGACCCGGCTCGGCGTCGACGTGGTGGCGCTGAGGCCCGACGACGACGTCGGCGCCGTCCTGAGCGACGCGGTCGACGGCGTCTACTGGCTGGCGGCCCTGGACGACGAGGGCCCGCTGGAGCGCTTGGACCTCGCCGGCTGGCACGAAGCGCTGCGGCGCCGTGTGCGCAACCTCTACACCACCATGCGGCACCTGTACGACCACAGCCCATTCCTGGTGGTCGCCACCCGGCTGGGCGGGTACCACGGCTACGACGCGGCGGGCGCGACCTGCCCCCTGGGTGGGGCGGTCACCGGGTTCGCCAAGGCATACCGGCGCGAGCGCCCCGAGGCGCTGGTGAAGGCGGTCGACTTCCCGGTCAACCGCAAGACCGCGGCGCTGGCCGACGCGCTGATCGACGAGACCCTCCGCGATCCCGGTTGTGTCGAGGTCGGTCACGCCGACGGCCGCCGCTGGGGCGTCGGCCTGGCGGAGCGACCGTTTTCCGGCGAGGCGAGCGAGGTCCTCGGCCCCGACCCGGTCTTCCTCGTCACCGGCGCCGCCGGCAGCATCGTGTCGGCGATTACCGCGGACCTGGCCGCAGCCTGGCGGGGCACCTTCCACCTGCTGGACCTCACGCCGGAGCCCGACCCGGCCGACCCCGACCTGCGCCGGTACGCCGAAGACCGCGACGGGTTCAAAGTCGAACTGGCGGATCGGATCCGCGCGCGGGGCGAGCGCCCGACACCGGTCCTGATCGAGCGGGAACTGGCACGCCTGGAGCGCCTGCAGGCCGCGCTGGCCGCGATCCGTGCCGTCGAGGCGGCCGGGGGTTCGGCGCGCTACCACAGCGTCGACCTCACCGACGCCGACGCCGTGGACAAAGTGATGGCGCAGGTGCGGGAGACCAGCGGGCACATCGACGTCCTGCTGCACGCCGCCGGCGTCGAGGTCAGCCACGGGCTCCCCGACAAGGAGCCCGCTGAGTTCGACCTGGTGCTCGGGGTCAAGGGCGACGGGCTGTTCAACGTGCTGCATGCCGCCGGTGACCACCCGCTGGGCGCCGTAGTGGCGTTCAGCTCGGTCGCCGGCCGGTTCGGCAACATGGGCCAGACCGACTACAGCGCCGCCAACGACCTGCAATGCAAGATCCTGAGCAACCTGCGTCGCACCCGGCCGGGGGTAAGGGCGCTGACGATCGACTGGACCGCCTGGGGCAGCATCGGCATGGCCACCCGCGGATCGATCCCGAAGATCATGGCGGCGGCCGGGGTCGAGATGCTCCCCGCCGAGGCGGGCGTGGCGTGGATCAGGCGTGAACTGGGCGCCGGCCTGACCGACGGCGAAGTCGTCGTAGCCGGGGCGCTGGGCACGCTCACCGCCGAACTTCACGACACCGGCGGCGTCGACCCCGCTTCGCTGACGGCCGACGGGCCGATGATCGGCGAGGTTGTCCGTGCCGGCGTGCACGACGGGTTGGTCATGCACACCGTCCTCGACCCGGCCACCCGGCCATTCCTGGATCACCACCGCATCGAGGGCACACCGGTGCTGCCCGGCGTGATGGGCATGGAGACATTCGCCGAAGCCGCCCGGCTGCTGGCGCCCGACCTGCACGTCGCCGCCATCGAGAACGTCGACTTCCGGGCCCCGCTCAAGTTCTATCGGGACGAGCCGCGCACCGTCACGGTGACGGCCCTGGTGCGACCCGACGGGGACGACCTCGTCGCCGAATGCCGCCTCTCAGCCGAGCGCACGCTACCCGGAAGCGACCAGCCGCAGCGCACCGTGCACTTCACCGGCTCGGTGCGGTTGACGGCCGAGCCACCCACCCTCGCCGACGGCAGCCTTGATCGCGGCGGCGAAGCGCCCGCGCTGACCCCGGAGCAGGTCTACCGGCTCTACTTCCACGGCCCGGCCTATCGGGTGGTCGGTTCGGCGTGGAAGTGCGACGACGGCGCCGCCGCCCGATTCGCCCCCGACCTGCCGCCGCAAACCGACGAGCCGGTGCTGATCGGGCCGCGGCTCGTCGAGCTGTGCTTCCAGGCCGTCGGGCTGTTCGAGGCCGGCACCGAGGGCGTCCTGGCCCTGCCGCTGCATGTCGATGCGGTTCCCCTGAACGGGACGCCGACGGAAGGGACCGGGCTCGTGGCCACCGCGCGACCGGACGGGCGCGGCGGTTTCGTCTGCACCGTCCGCGACGGCGAGGGCGGGCCCGTGCTGCGGGTCGACGGCTACCGCACCGTGCCGCTGCCGCAGCCACCGCCGGCGGACGTCGTCGCCCCGATCCGCTCCGTCATGCGCGGCTGAGGGGACGGGGCTATGGACAGGGAGATTCGCCGGCTGGCGATCGTCAACCGCGGCGAACCCGCGGTTCGCGCGCTGACCGCGGTCGCCGAACTCAACCAGGCCGGCGACCAACCGGCCATCCGGACAATCGTCTGCTATACCGACGCGGACGCCGACGCGTGGTACGTGCGCCAGGCCGACGAGGCCGTGCTGCTGGGGTCCGCGACGTTCGCCGACCCGGCCGACGGCACCCGGCGGTCCCGCTACCTGGACCAGCCGGCGGTGATGGCGGCGCTGCGCGAGAGCGCGGCCGACGCCGTATGGGTCGGCTGGGGCTTCCTGGCCGAGCATGCCTCTTTCGCGGAGGCATGCGAGGAGGCCGGCATCGTCTTCGTCGGCCCGGGCAGCGCCACCATCCGGCGACTCGGCGACAAGGTGGCCGCCAAACGGCTCGCCGAGCAGGTGGACGTCCCGGTGGTGTGCTGGAGCGGCGGGCCGGTCGACGACGTGGCCGACGCGAGCGCGCTTGCGACCAGGCTCGGCTATCCGCTGCTGGTGAAGGCGGCCGCCGGGGGAGGCGGCCGTGGGATCCGAACGGTTTACAGCGCCGCCGAACTCGCCGCGGCACTGCCCTCGGCGCGGGCCGAGGCGCAGCTGGCCTTCGGCGACCCGACGGTGTTCCTGGAGAAGCTCGTGCCGGCCGCCCGTCACGTCGAAGTGCAGGTGATCGCCGACCACTACGGCACCGTCTGGGCGGTGGGCGTCCGCGACTGCACCTTGCAGCGCCGCCGCCAGAAGGTGCTGGAGGAATCGGCTTCAACGGTGCTCGACGCCGACGGGGAACGGGCGATCCGGGAAGCGGCGGTACGCCTGGCCACCGCGGCGGGCTACCGCAACGCGGGCACGGTCGAGTTCCTGGTCGACCCGGACACCGGGAACTTCCTGTTCATGGAGGTCAACACCCGGCTGCAGGTCGAGCACCCAGTGACCGAGGTCACCACCGGGCTGGACCTGGTGAAGCTGCAGCTCCACGTGGCTCGCGGCAGGCGGCTGGTCGGCGCGCCGCCGCAGGTGTCGGGGCATGCGATCGAGGCCCGGGTGTGCGCCGAGGATCCCGAGGAGGCGTTCACCCCCGCGCCGGGCCGGTTGACCAGCCTGCGCCTGCCGGCCGGCAACGGAATCCGCGTCGACGCGGGCGTGCGCGAAGGGGACCGGATCCCGCCCGACTTCGATTCCATGATCGCCAAGATCGTCGCCTGGGGAAGCGACCGCACCGAGGCCCTCGCCCGGCTCCGTCGCGCTCTGCTCGACACCACCATCGTGGTGGAAGGTGGCACCACCAACCGCTCGTTTCTGCTGAGCCTGCTCAACCGACCGGAGGTGCGCGACGGGCGCTTCGACAACCACTGGCTGGACCGGCTGACCGCGGAGGCGGCCCACCTGCCCGCGCCGGATCCGGTTGCCGTACTGGTCGCCGCCGTGGAGTCGTACGACCTCGACGAGGCCGCCGAGCGCGCCGCGTTCCATGCCCGCGCCGCTCGCGGTGGTGCCGACACCTCAGCAGAAGTGGGACACCGGTGCCGCCTCCGCTACCGGGGCCAGCGGTACATCCTGGACGTCTACCGCACCGGTGTAAGTACCTACCGCGTGACCGGTGCCGGCACCGCGGACCTGACGGTCTCCGACCGCGACGGATACGAGCGGCGGGTGGTCGTCGGCGGCGTGGCGCACCGGGTGGTGTCCGTGGTGGAAGGCGCCACCCTGCGCGTCGACATCGACGGCGTCGCGCACACCGTGTCGCGCGACGACGGGGGCCTGGTGCGCAGCCCGGGGCCGGCATTCGTGGTCTCGGTTCTCGTCGAGCCGGGTGACCAGGTCGTCGAGGGCGACCGGCTCGCCGTGCTGGAGAGCATGAAGATGGAAACCACCCTCACGGCGCCGTTCGCCGGGACCGTCGCCTCGGTCGAAGCCGGCGCGAACGTGCAGGTAGAAGCTGGAGCGCCGGTGGTCCGCATCACGACGGCCGACACTCATGAGCGCGTCGGCGCGGCCGCGGTCGACTTCACCGGCCTGCGCACCGCGGAGCCACCCGGGACGCCGGCGTGCGAGCGCGTGTACGGCGCGCTGCGCTCCTACCTGCTCGGGTATGACCTGGATCCCGCCTCGGTTCAGGCGATGCTGACCCGGCAGCGCCGGCTGGGCGAGATCGCGGCGCCCACCGACCCCGACCTGCTGCGCTGCGAGGACGGCCTGCTGGACCTGTTCACCGACGTCGGCTCGCTGTACCGACCACGCGGCGAGGTCGAGCCCGAGGAGGCGCTCGTCGACGGCAGCACCCGGGAGTACCTGCTGTCGTTCCTGCAGTGGCTGGACGCGGACCGGGCCGGCCTGCCCGACTCGTATCGGCGCCGGCTGGAGCGCGCGCTGTCGCGGTACGGGGTGCGTGGCCTGGAGCGCACGCCCCAGCTCGAGGAAGCGGTTGTCTGGATGTTCCGCTCATTCCGCCGGGTCGGCGAGCTGGCCGGAGCGGTGACCGCGATCCTCGAGCGCCGGCTCCGCGACCGCGCCGAGCTGGCTAAGGTGGCCGACCCCGAGATGCGGTCCCGGCTTGACCGGCTGGCGGCCATCCAGGGGCGCCAGCGCAACGTCGCGGACCTGGCCCGCGATGTGCGGTTCCACTACTTCGACGAACCCCTGCTCGCGGCGACCGTCACCCTCGAGTACTCCCGCGTGCAGCGGGATCTCGATGCGCTGCGGGACGATCCCGACGGCGCCGGCCGGTCCCGCCGAATCGACCGCCTCGTCGCCTGCCCGCAGCCGCTGCGCGCCGAGCTGCTGCGGCGATGGCGTGCCAGCCGCGACCCGGCGCTGCACCGGGTGTTGGCGGAGGTGTACATCCGCCGGTTCTACCGGATCCGCCAACTCCGCAACGTGGCCGTGGATGAGCATGACGGCTGGCTGTTGGGCAGCGCCGACTACGACTTCGAGGACAAGCACATCCACCTGGTCACCGCGTACGCGCCGTGGGCGGAGCTGCCCGAGCTGTCCGGGGCGATCGCCGCGCAGTTGCGGACGGCCGACCCCGATCGGCAGGTCGTGGTGGATTTGGAGCTCTGGCGGCACGGCGAGACGACGGATATCGACACCGTCATCGCCGAGGCCGAAAAGCTGCTTGCCGGTTGCGATTTCGGGCGACTGCTGTGGCGCCTGGATTTGACCGTGACAACCCTGGACGGGACCGCGCCGGAGCGCTTCCGCACCCACCACGTGACCTACCGGCAGCGGGAGGGTCAATTCGTCGAGGACCCGCTCTATCGCAATCTGCATCCGATGTTGGCCAAGCGGCTGGACGTGTGGCGGCTGGCGAACTTCGAACTCCGCCGCCTGCGCTCGGCCGAGGACGTGTACGTGTTCCACGCGGTGGCCCGCGACAACCCCGCCGATCACCGGCTGTTCGCGCTCGCCGAAGTGCGCGACCTGACGCCGGTGCGCTCCGTGGGCGGCGCGGTGCGATACCCGCGCCTGGAGCTGATGGGTCTGCTCGCACTGTCGGCGATGCAGGAAGCGTTGACCGCGTTCGAGGCGCGCAACCGGCCGGCCGCCAACCGGATGATGCTCTACGTGCGGCCCCCGTGGGATGTTCCGCGCGCCGCGTGGGACGAACTGGCCGGATCGCTGGCACCGTTGGCCGTCGGCGCCGGGCTGGAGAAGGTGGTGCTGCGCGTGCGCTATCCCGACGGGCGCCACGCCGTGCTCGACCTGGAGGGCTTGGACGGGGGCGTGACGATACGCGAACGTCCGCCGGACAAGCAGCCGGTCCGCCCGTTGACGGCGTATCAGCAGAAGCTATTGCGCGCCAACCGCTTTGGTGCCCCCTATCCGTATGAGATCGTGCGGATGCTCACCCCTCCGCCCGGGGCCGTTTCCCGGTTTCCCGCCGGGCGGTTCGTCGAGCACGACCTGGACGAGCAGGGCGGCCTGGCGCCGGTGTCGCGACCGTACGGCAACAACAGCGCCAACATCGTGGTCGGTGTGCTCCGCAACGACACCGAGAAGGTGCCGGAGGGCATGACCCGGGTGGCGCTGTTCGGCGACCCGACCCGCGGACTGGGCAACCTGGCCGAGCCGGAGTGCCGGCGCATCATCGCGGCGCTGGATCTGGCCGAGCGGATGCGGGTGCCGGTCGAGTGGTTCGCGCTGTCGTCCGGGGCGAAGATCGCGATGGACAGCGGCACGGAGAACATGGACTGGATTGCCGCGGTGCTGCGCCGCCTCATCGAGTTCACCCAGGCCGGCGGGGAGGTGAACATCGTCGTCACCGGCGTGAACGTGGGCGCCCAGCCGTACTGGAACGGCGAATCGACGATGCTGATGCACACCCGGGGCATCCTGGTGATGACGCCGGCCAGCGCGATGGTGCTGACCGGCAAACAGGCGCTGGACTTCTCCGGCGGGGTGTCCGCCGAAGACAACTTCGGTATCGGCGGTTTCGACCGGATCATGGGGCCCAACGGCCAGGGGCAGTATTGGGCTCCGACGCTGGCCGAAGCCTGCGAAATCCTGCTGCGCCATTACGAATACACCTACGTGCCGCCAGGCGAGAGGTGGCCGCGGCGGCGCACCACCACGGACCCGGTTGACCGTGACGTGCGATCCGCGCCGCACTCCGGGTGCGACATGGCGACCGTTGGCGAGATCTTCTCCGACGACCACAATCCGGAGCGTAAGAAGCCGTTCGACATGCGCTCGGTGATGCGGGCCGTCGCCGACGCCGACTCCGCGCCGCTGGAACGCTGGGGCCAATGGCGCGGCGCGGAGACGGCGATCGTGTGGGACGCCCACATCGGCGGAATCCCGGTGTGCCTGCTCGGAATCGAGTCGCACACCGTGCCTCGTCGCGGATTCGTCCCGGCGGGCGGCCCCACCTCGTGGTCGTCGGGGACGCTGTTTCCGCAGTCGTCCCGCAAGCTCGCCCGCGCGATCAACGCGGCCAGCGGCAACCGCCCGGTCGTCGTGCTGGCCAACCTGTCGGGCTTCGACGGCTCGCCCGAGTCGATGCGCCGCTGGCAACTGGAGTACGGGGCCGAAATCGGCCGTGCGGTAACGAATTTCCGCGGCCCGATCGTCTTTGTGGTGGTCTCCCGCTACCACGGCGGCGCCTTCGTGGTGTTCTCGACGAAACTCAACGATCGGCTGGAGATCGCCGCCGTCGAGGGCTCGTTCGCCTCCGTTATCGGCGGTGCGCCCGCCGCCGCCACCGTCTTCGTCCGCGACGTGGAGGCGCGCACCGATTCCGATCCCCGTGTCCGCGGGGCCGCCGAAAGGGCCCGCGAAGCAACCGGTTCCGATGCAGCGAGCGCACGGGCCCAGCTCGCCGAGCTCAGGGCGGCGGTGCACGCAGAAAAGCTCAGCGAAGTGGCCGACGAGTTCGATCGCGTGCACACGGTCGAGCGGGCGCTGGCGGTCGGCTCGGTCAATCACATCATCACCGCCGAGGGACTGCGGCCCTACATCGTCGACGCCCTCGACCGGGGCATGTCAACGGTGTAGCGGCCGGGTCCTTGTGCAGCGCAGGATAAGGCCTGATCAGAGGGTTTCCGGTGCCGAACGTGTGTTCGTCTCCTGCTCTCGTGGCCACATTTTGGCCACAGTAACGGCTACTTTGTCGAGATCCGACTCGAAAAGATCGGCGTATACGTCCAGCGTCATCGCCGCACTGGCGTGCCCGAGCATGCGCTGCACCACCTTCGGATTCGCGCCCGCCGAGATGGCCAGCGACGCAGCCGTGTGGCGCAGATCGTGGGCCGTCACCCGAGGGAAGGACTTGTCCTGGCTCTGGCAACGGCGCACCGCACCGGCGAGCCATGAATCCGGAGACGACGGCGGCCCCCGATACCCGCCAGTGCGCGACGGCCACAGCAGCTCGTCGCGCTCCTTGCCCTCGGCGGTCTGTGCCAGCGCGTCGTTGACGAACGGAGGGAGCGCCACCGCGCGGTTCTTGTTGGTCTTGAGCGTGCCGACGAACATCGTGCCGTTGACGTCCACGACATTGCGGTGAAGCTCGACCCGGCGGCGCAGAAAGTCGATATCACAGACGCGCAGCGCCGCAGCCTCTCCCCAGCGCAGACCCCCGACGCCCAGCAGCAACACCAGCGATCGGTAGCGGCCAGATTCGGCGGCCAGACGCTGCAGTTGTTCAGCGGTCAGATAGACGTTGCGCCGCGGCGGGCGCCTGGGCAGCCTCACCCCGGCCTGCATCACCGCTTAACGGCTCGGGCGGTGGCCTGGCTGAGCCGCAGGATGCGCAGATCGCCGACCGCGGTGCGGCTGCCCCGGTTGCAGACCATCGCCCCATCGCCGAAGGCTAGATCGTGCTAGCCCACCGCGGTGCCCGGCTCGGACGTGTCCGGCCGCCTGAGGGAGGCCGGGGGCCAACAGCTCGGTCGCAGTTCGTGTTAAGTCCGTCGGTTCGGGGAACCCGTCGTCGAAGATGGTGTTCATTCCGGGCGCCGCTAGCACAGGAGCTGCCATGGTCGGATCAATACTTCTCGCCCTGTTCGCTGGGGCGATCATCGGTGTAGTGGCGCGTCTGGTCATGCCGGGTAGGCAAGACATCGGTATGGTCATGACGGTTCTCCTCGGCGCCCTGGGTGGCTTGATCGGCTCCGTGGTGGCGAGCCAGTTCGGCTACCACAATGCCAATGGCGGCATCGCCTGGATTCCGTTTTTCATCGGAGTCGCCGCTGCCGTTGTCCTCATCGCGATCTACGAATCCGTGACGGGCCGGCGTGCCGGCATGATGATGGGTCGGCGTACCGGTACACCCATGATGGGTCGGCGTATCGGTACAGGCGTGATGGGTCCGCGCACCCGTACCGGCATGATGGGCCGGCGTACCCGTTACAGGTGGCCTTGGTAGCTCGCTCGATGCTAGGGGTATGCCCGAGCGCTTCGCCAACGAGTCGGCTTTATCACGCCGGCCATACCCATGGTTCTTCCGCTGTTCGAGGCGACACTGGCTGCGCGCGTGCCCGCCGTCATGTTCTCCTTCGGCGACCCTAACCCGTGGCTTGGGCAGGCGAAGAGGGCTGGTGCCACGGTGATCTGCCAAGTGCAGACGCTTCAAGACGCCGACCTCGCCGTCGGGGGGCGCTGACCTTCTGATCGCCCAAGGCAGTGCGGCTGGCGGCCACACCGGGACGTTGAGCCTGCTGCCCTTTCTTTGTGCGGTGGTGGCCCGGTTCCCCAATGTTCCGGTGTTGGCTGCCGGCGGAATAGCCGACGGGCGCACGCTGGCGGGGCGTGGTCGAGCGGCGAGATCGTGATCGCGACGCCGACGGCGACCACGGTCAGGCTGGTAACCGTCAGCTGCCAGCTTCAGTCGCCGGTGCGCACTAACTTGTCGTCGAACTCAAAGCTGGTGCAGGCGCCGGTCTCTTCCGCGCGACCGTGCCCGGTCAGCACCGGGATCGGATCCTGCGATGGTCGCGGAAGCAGATACGCCGCGGTGATTTTCGTGTGCGTCGTGCCGCCGCGCGGACATGGTTGGTCGAAGCCGTCGTCCCGGGTCCACGTCGCGCCGGCGAACACCAACGGCATACTGCCATCGGGGTTGTGGAAATAGCTCATGCACCGATCACCGGCGCGAAGACAGTCGGTGCGAACCGCGAGGTCGGCCTCCTTTTTTTCCCCGTCGGGAAACGTGACCGTGGCGTGGTAGCGGCCGTGCAGCGCTTCGGCCGGCGACACCACTCGCGGCGGCTGGCCGGTCGGGTCGGGCAGGCTGGTGACGTCGACGTCGCCGGTGCGGGTGAAGCTCACGGCCCGCTTGAAGCCGCAGCCATTGCTGGTCGTCGAGCTGTAGTCGCCGGCGAGGGTGCCGTCGGGACGGGGTTGCAGCGTCAACACCTGCCAGCGTTCGGCGGGAGCGTCGCGGCAGGTTCCGGGGCCGGTGCCGACGGCCAGCCAGCGCCCGCCAACCTCGTCGAACACCAACGTCGACACGAGCGGGGTGTCGGCGCTTCGCCGTGCCGCGGTGGCCACGCACCCGCCCGGACGGCACACCGAGCGCAGACCCCAGATTTCGGTCCTCGGCGGCGCAGCCTCGACCGGTTTCCCGTCGAGATCGGTTTGTGGGCCGAAGGCGGCGGTGTAGATACCGGTGAAGGGACCCGTATTCGGCGGCGGTGCGGCCGGCGCGGCCGGGGTTGGCTTGTTGTTGTGGTGTTGGGAGGCGTTCACGGCGGCGAAGACACCGCCGCCGATCAGCACCGCGATCACCAGCAGCGCCGGAACCACGACGCGGGGTCGCCGCCAACCCGGCCGGTGCGGGGTGGGCGTCACCCCCGGCGGTGGTGCCGGTGGTGGCAGGGCGGGTGCGGCCCCGGTGGGGGCCAGTAGGGTGTCGCGGCTCTGGATGGGGCCCGCGGTGGGCTGGTCGGTATGGTCCGCTGGATGCACCTGCACGGTCTGCTCCGGTCGGGGTAGCGGCACGGTGGTCGCGTCGCGGGCGGCGCGCGCCAACTCCACGGTGGTGGCATAGCGCTGGTCGGGGTCTTTGGCCATGCCCTTGGCGATGACGGCATCCATCCCTTCGGGCACCCCGGGGTGGCGTGCCGAGGGCCGCGGCGGCGGGGTGGTCAGGTGCCCGACGATCTGCTGCTCGAGGCTGTCGCCGGGGTAGGGGCGCTGGCCGGTCAGCGCCTCAAACAGCACACAGGCCAGGGCGTAGATGTCGGCGCGGGCGTCGGCCTGTCCGGTGTTGAGCCGCTCGGGGGACATGTAGGCCCAGGTGCCAATGGCCGCCCCGGTGCTGGTCAGCCCGGTCTCCCCGGCCGCGCGCGCGATCCCGAAATCGATCAGGTAGGCGAAGTCGTTCTTGGTGATCAAGATGTTGGACGGTTTGACGTCGCGGTGGATCAACCCGATTTCATGCGCGGCGTGCAAAGCCTCGGCGATCTGCTCGATGATCGCGATCGCCCGCGCGGGTTCCAGGGGGCCCTCGGCCAGCAGATCGTGCAGGTCGCGGCCCTCGATCAGCCGCATGGTCACATACAGCCGTCCGTCGATCTCCCCGAAGTCGTAGATGGGGATGACGTGCGGCTCGTCCAGACTCGCCGCGGCGTGGGCCTCGCGGCGAAACCGCTCAACATAGGCCGGATCCTCGGCCACAGTGGGCAACAGCAGCTTGAGCGCGACCACCCGATCCATGACGGTGTCATAGGCCCGCCACACCTCACCCATCCCACCGCGACCCAACAACTCCACCAACTGGTAACGCCCAAACGGCCTGCCCTCGACCACCGACCCCGCCGGTGTCTGCACATATGCCATCCGCTCGCCCCTAATCGACGAAATTCGCCCCACCCAGTGCGCTGACCAGCGCAGCGATCAACGCCGTCACTGGGCTCCCTTGGTTGCTGGAATTGTGATTCTCGTGCCGCTTCGAGGCCGGGCGTAGAGCCGCTTGTCCCCGGCTGCCAGGACCATTGGTCCCACCACCCGGACCGGTTGCGCGCCACCAACCCCACCACAATGGCGTGCCGGCGCCGACGGCGGCGGGCGGACCCTCCACCGATCACCGGCGCCACCATCGGTGAAACCGAGCGCGACGGGACCGGGTTCACCAATGACAGCACCGGCCAGGGCATGTTCATCAGCGTCGAGAATGTCGCGCAATTCTGACCGGTACGGGCTACGGGCAATACCCAGAAGCTTGAGTCCTAACTATTGGTGGTGGCGGAAAGCGGGCTTAGTCGTGATGGCTTGCCAACTTGTCTCGGTCAATCGGCGTCACATGGTGGGCACGCCCCTGCAACATAGTGTGATGACACAGGTTGCCCCGACGCGGCCCGCACGCGGGCCGCGACAGCACGTGGCGTGTCGGTTAGGGGGACGATGCAGCGCACTCGACCGTCCATGCACGCGGCACACCGGCGGCGCTGGTTCTCTCGCGCCCGGATCGCATGGGTAATCGCCGTTGTGGTGAGCCTGCTCATGGTGTTCGCCGTCGCGTGGGGCACAAGATTCGTTATCGACCGCCGCTCAACCGCACGACCATCGCAAACCGCCCCCGGCCCGTCGCCGACCCAGAACCGGCTCGTCTCCCCCGCCGTACCCACGGCGAGCCCGCCAGCCAACTCGGCTCCCACCAACTCGACGGTGCTGGCCACCGACTTCTCACAGCTGGAGAACAAGTTGCAGGCGACCATGGGGATCGCGGTCGGTGCAGTCGGCAACGGGCGAGACCCATTGACTCTGGGTGACTGGCGAAGCGGTCCGGCCTGGTCGACGATGAAAGTACCTCTGACGATCGCTGCGCTGCGCGAAGAAGATCCGCCCCAGCTCACCTCCGAGATGACCGCCGCCATCACCGAATCAGACAACGCGGCAGCCGAGTCGATCTGGCAGAGCCTGGGAGATCCCATCACCGCAGCCCACAAGGTGGAAGACGTGCTGCGGGAAACCGGCGATGAGACGACCGTCCAATCGCGGAAGGTGCGGCCGCAGTTCACCGCGTTCGGTCAAAGCGACTGGTCGCTATTCAACCAGGCCCGGTTCATGGCTCTCGCGGTGTGCGAGAAGCGGAATGAGCCGATATTCGCCCTGATGGGCCAAATCGAACCGGGCCAGGACTGGGGCATCGGCGACATTTCCGGCACGCGTTTCAAGGGCGGGTGGGGACCGTCGCCGGCCGGTAAGTATCTGGTACGGCAGATCGGAATACTTTCCGGCCCAACCGGCATGGTCGCCGTTGCAGTGGCGGCCGAGCCTTACTCAGGCTCCTTCGCCGACGGTACCCACGACCTCACAGAAGTGGCCCACTGGCTGACGTCTCATATCGCGACGCTGCCCGCCGGTCATTGCGGGAGCTAAGAATCGCCACGCAGGTAGTGCGGCCGACGCCCCACGTCAGCCGCTACCACAGGTAGACCACTGCGCCATTCCCCCCTCGGCAGGTGATCCAACTATCTGAGCCTTCCTTCTGGCAATGCATGAAGAAGTTCACGCCGTTTGTAGCGGGGTCGCAGTCGTCCGTCACAGCGTCGCAGTGGACTGCGCCCCGCACCGATACGATTCGCAGGTCGGGGACCGGGGCGCCGTGTTGTGCCCAATAAGCATTAAGCACGTTCTGGGCGAAGTAGCATGTTGTCTCCTTCGTGCCGCGTCCGGAATGGCTTCCCCATGCCGCCGAGCCTGGCCTTGAAAAACCTTGGTTGCATTCCTCTTGTCTCGCATCCGGGCCTGTCACCAGCGGCGGTGGCGTGGCCGGAGCGGGCACCGACCGCGATACCGGCCCCGGGGGAAGTTGCGCGGACGGGCTCGGGTAAGGCGTGGGTGGCGCTGTGTTGGGGGCCGAGAGCGAGGGACCGGCCTGCGGCCCGGGGTTCCGGTCGACAAGCAGACCGATGACCACCCCGATGGCACCCAACAGCAATGCCCCTGCGACGCCGATTACCACCATCGGCACAAGCCATTGCCGGGAGCGGTCTTCGGCACCGCGATCCGGCATCACCGTCGGACCCGTGGGCGGCCCCGAATGCGCCTGGCCCCGCGCCACGCTCATAGGGGGCAACGAAACGTACGGCGCCGCGATCGTATCGGCCTGATATTCTGTATTCGCCTGTGAGGCAAGTCGATTGGCTTGCAGTGCGCGCTGCGAGGCCCGTCCCAACGCGTCGGCGTTGCCATAGCGCTCGTCGGGCTCTTCAGGCAGGGTGGGCGTTGGCGGCGGGGGGCTGGGGCGCGGCACGAAGGAGACAACATGCTACTTCGCCCAGAACGTGCTTAATGCTTATTGGGCAC
>NZ_LZJZ01000005.1 GCF_001667585.1 Mycobacterium sp. E2733 | reverse complement strand
CCGGCGGCGGTCATGGCGGCGGTGACGAAGGGCACGGCGGCGGTGGCGGCGGGTTCCCGGGCATTCCGGGCCTCGGCCGGTGCGGGGGCCGCGGGCGCCGGGGCAGGCCGGGTGGGCGCAACGACCACGTTCTGGTTCGGGCTGGGCCGGACATTGGCGGTGGGCCGGATGGCGATCGCCAACGAGACGACCAGCGCCACCACGCCGATGACGAAGACGCTCGCCACGATGCTACCCACCAGCCGGAGGGAGCGGCGCTCGGGATAGCCCGCGTCGACGAGCGCGGTGGCGCCGGTGGCCGCGCCGGGGTAGGGCTCGTCGATGTCGTCGGGGACGGCGCTGTACGCGAGGCCTTCCTCGCCGGCGTTGGCCGGGGTGTCGAAATAGCCGGGCGCGATCGCGAACGGGTTGATGGCGCCGGTGCCCGGGTCCTGGGCGTACGCCAGCGCCGCGGTGGACGACGAGAACAGCGGGGCGTGCGCCGACGCCAGCGCCGCGCCTCGGGCCAGCGCCGTCTCCGGCTCCTCGGGAGCCGACAGCGGCAGCGTGGTCGCCGCCTCGAGCGCGGGCTTGATCAGCGGGATGTCAACGCCGGAGCCGACGACGAAGACGCCGTCCGGGCGCGTCTCCATCGTCTCGGCCTGCGAAACCATCGTGGCCAGCTGGGCCACCGCGGCGTCGTCGTCGGCCGGCAGGGACTGCCGACGGACGTCGGCGACCGACCCGTCGGCGCTGTTGACGACCGCGAGGGTCGCGGTGTCGGGCTCGATGTAGAGCAGCGCCGTTTGCGCATAGTTCGTCTGACTGCCGACCGCCTGGGCTAGGGCCGCCGCGGCCAGGAAGGACGAGACCAACATCACGTTCTCGACCTTGTGGGCGGCCAGCGCATCCCGCAGCGCGGCGGCCTCGATCGGATCGGTGAAGGTGACCCCGGTCGAGGCCAATTGGTAACCGCCCTCGGCCGCGCCCTGCCGCGTACCCAGGATCGCGGACACTACCTGGTTGGCCGCGCCGAGCGTTGCGGCGTCGTCTTCGGGCGGAACGTCAAAGTTGTCTTCGTCGACGGTGGCGCCTTCGCCATTCTGGCCTTCGACCAGCACCATTCGGACGGCCGTCGGCGCCATCGACACGCCAAGTACGGTGTCCAAAGCTCCTCCATGGTTCGATTGCTAGCCCTGCTGATGAGGACGTGGCCCGCCGCACCCCGCGAAAACGCGAGAGGTCACTAAGTCCCCACCGTATGTTCCCCTGAAGTTCCCATTTTACGCGTGCTCGGGACTTCCGGTCGGGGCCGGGACGCGGCTACGGGATCGGGAGGCCGTGCCCCAGGTGTCGATGTAGCCAATCGTCCCACTGATCGCCGTGGGACGGACCGGGCCCCGGCTGGGGAGAGACTGGCGCCGACGGCGAGGCGGCCGCGCACTCGGGCGCGCGACGCAGCCGCAAGTCGGTGCTGGCCGTCGCCGCCGCGACGCTGATATTCATCGGCGGTGTCGTTGCCCTGGCCGTGGCGCTGGCCGTCGACATCCGACCGCATGCCAACCAGCACCCCGACATCAACCAAAACGTCGTCGCCCCGTCACACCCCCCCCCCCCCCCGCCGGCGGTGGCTCCCGTGAGACGCGTCACAATGTGGGGCGGGCCTGTCAC
>NZ_LZJZ01000004.1 GCF_001667585.1 Mycobacterium sp. E2733 | reverse complement strand
GCACGGCCACCGTCAGTTTGGTGTTGATCAGGTTGACCAGCACGGTCCCGTCCATCGCCGCGCAGCCGGCCACGCCGGGCTTGTCCGGCCAGGTCCACACCGTGGAGACCTCGGAGGTCTTCGTGATGCGCTGCAACCGATCCGCCGTAGGCGTGCGGTCGGCGACGTACAACGAGCCGTCCACGGGGTCGGTGCACAGGCCGCCGCCCGAGCCCACGCCCGACAGCGCCGTCGTCGGCGGCGCCTGACCGATGGTGGTCGGCTGCTCGATGCGAAGGACCTTGCCCGCAAGCGATTTGGGGTCGGCCGCGGCCGCGGGGTTACCCGCGTCGCCCGTCATGACCACCAACGTGGTGGGGCTGGTGAAGATCAACGCTCCGGTATTGCCGGTGGCCCCCTTGGGGATGCCGGTGAGGATGTCCTTGGGGATGTCGCCGTCGGCCACGCGAATCACCCGATTGTCCGTCGGCGTGCTGACGTAGGCGTACATGAGCCGGTCTTGGGCATAGGTCGGTGACAGCACGATGTCCATCAAGCCGCCGTCCCCGGACGGGTCGACCGGGATGACCATCTTCACCTTCGGCTCGGCGCTGACCGAGATCTCCTTGACGGCGCCGGTGGTGCGCTCGGCCACCAGCGCGGTTTTGCTGTCGGGCCCCATGATCAGTCCGCTGGTGCTCTCCAGGCAGCCCTGCATCACGCCGGGGGCCGGGCACGCTTTAGGGAACGGCGTGGCCGGCTGCGCGGCGATGGACGGGACCGTGCTGGTCAACCTGATCAACACCAAACTGACGGTGGCCGTGC
>NZ_LZJZ01000003.1 GCF_001667585.1 Mycobacterium sp. E2733 | reverse complement strand
CGGCGAAACCGCTCCACATAGGCCGGATCCTCGGCGACATTAGCCAACAACACCTTCAGGGCCACCACCCGATCCATGACGGTGTCATAGGCCCGCCACACCTCACCCATCCCGCCGCGACCCAGCAACTCGATCAGCCGGTAACGCCCAAACGGCGTGCCCTCTATCTCGGATCCCGCCGGTGTCTGCCCAGATTTCATCCGCTCGCCCCTCATCGACGAAATTCGTTGCAACCACTGCGCTGATCTGCACAGCGATCAACCCACCATCCCCTCATCTGGTTGCTGGACTTCTCATTCTCGTGCCGCGTCGCGGCTGAGCGTACGGCCGCTCGTCCCCGGCTGCCAGGAGCATCGGTCGCCCCGGCCCACTGATTCGTCGGGGAAATTAAACACGCGGTCGGTCACCTCACCGAGGCGTTATCCGGTTGGCAGCTTGACTACCCGATTGTTGCCCGTGTCGGCGACGTACACGTTGCCCGCGTTGTCGACCGCCACCCCCTCCGGCTCGTTGAGCCCGCTAAACGGCAGCTCGCTCTGGGTGGTGGAGCCCGCCGGCAGCTTGAGTACCCGATTGTTGGAACTGTCGGCGACGTAGACGTTGCCCGCCGTGTCGACCGCCACCCCCTCCGGACTGCGGAGTCCGGTAAACGGCAGCGTGCTCTGCGTAGTGGAGCCGGCCGCCAGCATGACCACCCGATTGTCCTCGGTGACGTAGACGGTGCCCGCGGCGTCGACCGCCACCCCCGTCGGATATTTGAGCCCGGTAAACGGGAGCGTGCTCTGGGTGGTGGAGTCGGCCGCCAGCTTAAGTACCCGATTGTTGCCCCAGTCGGCGACATAGACGGTGCCCGTGGCGTCGACCGCCACTCCGTGCGAATCGTCGAGCCCGGTGAACGGCAGCACGGTCGGGGTGGAGGCGCCCGCCGCCAGCTTGCGCAGCAGTGAGATCACCTGCTGGTTCCGAAGCTCACGGTCCGTCGCGTAGAGGTTGCCCGTGGCGTCGACCGCCACCGCGCGGGAAGAGTAGAGCCCGGGCAGCTCGGTTTGGGTGGAGGCGCCCGCCGGCAGCATGAACGTCCCCCGAACTCTGTACTTGTTGGTGACGTAGACGGTGCCCGCGGTGTCGACCGCCACCCTGGTCGGACCCGCGAGGCTGGTGAACGGCAGCGTGATCTGCGCGCCGTACGTGCGAGGCCCCGTACTGCTGGGTGTGGGACCGTGGGGACCCCGACTTGTGGGTGTAGGCCCGCTCCTGGTGATGAGGGTGATGGTGGCGATGGTGGCGGCGATGAGCACGACCGCGGCGGCCGCGATGACCACCATCAACCGTTTCCGGGATTTGGTGGGAGGCGGTTGGGGTGCGCCTTGCGTCGCAGGTACCCGCAGAGGTGGCTCGGTGGCTGGGCGGTACTGGGTGGGCGTGGACAAGGACACGCCACCGGTGGTCGACCGTTGAGGGCTCGGCGGCATGGTGGCCGTGGTGGAAACGTCGGCCGGCGGCATCGATGTGGGCCCAGTCGTCGGGACGGTGATCGCCGCGCGCGCCGCCTCGGCGAGCTCGGTGACGGTCGGATAGCGCGCGTCGGGATTTTTGGCCATCCCGGTGGCGATGACCGTGTCCAGTTCGGATGGCAGATCATGCCGCAGCGCCGAGGGCCGCGGCACCGGCTTGGTCAAATGCGCGGTGATCTGTTGTTCCATGCTGTTGCCGGGGTAGGGCTGGCTGCCCGTCAGGCACTCATAGAGCACGCAGGCCAATGCATAGGTATCGCCGCGGGGATCGGCCTGGCCGGTGCTGATGCGCTCGGGGGCCATGTAGGCCCAGGTGCCGATCACCGCGCCGGCGCTGGTGAGCCCGGTTTCCCCGGCCGCGCGGGCGATGCCGAAGTCGATCAGATAGGCGAAGTCGTCCTTGGCGACCAGGATGTTGGAGGGTTTGACGTCGCGGTGGATCAGCCCGATTTCGTGGGCGGC
>NZ_LZJZ01000002.1 GCF_001667585.1 Mycobacterium sp. E2733 | reverse complement strand
GGCTGTCCGGGTGCGGGAGGTTTCCGCGGCCGTCCCGGTGGCGGCGGCGGCGGTCGTCCCGGTCAGCGCGGCGGCGCGGCCGGCGCGTTCGGCCGTCCCGGTGGTGCGCCCCGGCGTGGCCGCAAGTCCAAGCGGGCAAAACGCGCCGAGTACGAGAACATGCAGGCGCCGGTCGTCGGCGGCGTGCGGTTGCCGCACGGCAACGGCGAGACGATCCGGCTGGCCCGCGGCGCGTCGCTGAGCGACTTCGCCGACAAGATCAACGCCAACCCGGCCTCGCTGGTGCAGGCGCTGTTCAACCTCGGCGAGATGGTGACCGCCACCCAGTCGGTCGGCGACGAGACGCTCGAGCTGCTGGGCAGCGAGATGAACTACGTCGTCCAGGTCGTCAGCCCGGAGGACGAGGACCGCGAGCTGCTGGAATCCTTCGACCTGACCTATGGCGAGGACGAGGGCACCGAGGAAGACCTGCAGACCCGGCCGCCGGTGGTGACCGTGATGGGTCACGTCGACCACGGCAAAACCCGGCTGCTGGACACCATCCGGAACGCCAGCGTGCGCGAGGCCGAGGCCGGTGGCATCACCCAGCACATCGGTGCGTACCAGGTGTCCGTCGACCTCGACGGCACCGAGCGGCCGATCACGTTCATCGACACCCCGGGTCACGAGGCGTTCACCGCCATGCGTGCCCGCGGCGCGAAGGCCACCGACATCGCGATCCTGGTGGTCGCCGCCGACGACGGCGTGATGCCGCAGACGGTGGAGGCCATCAACCACGCGCAGGCGGCCGACGTGCCGATCGTGGTGGCGGTCAACAAGATCGACAAGGAGGGCGCCGACCCGGCCAAGATTCGCGGCCAGCTCACCGAATACGGCCTGGTGGCAGAGGATTTCGGTGGCGACACGATGTTCGTCGACATCTCCGCCAAGGAAGGCACCAATATCAAGGCGCTCGAAGAGGCGGTGCTGCTGACCGCCGACGCCGCCCTGGACCTGCGGGCCAACCCCGACATGGAGGCCCAGGGTGTGGCGATCGAGGCGCACCTTGACCGCGGCCGCGGCCCGGTCGCCACGGTGCTGGTGCAGCGCGGGACGCTGCGGGTCGGCGACTCGGTCGTGGCCGGCGACGCCTACGGTCGTGTCCGCCGCATGGTCGACGAGCACGGCGACGACGTCGAGGAGGCGCTGCCGTCGCGGCCGGTCCAGGTCATCGGGTTCACGTCGGTGCCCGGCGCCGGGGACAACTTCCTGGTCGTCGACGAGGACCGCATCGCCCGCCAGATCGCCGACCGGCGCAGCGCCCGCAAGCGCAACGCGCTGGCGGCGCGGTCGCGCAAGCGGATCAGCCTGGAGGACCTGGACTCGGCGCTGAAGGAAACCAGCCAGCTGAACCTGATCCTCAAGGGCGACAACGCCGGTACGGTCGAGGCGCTCGAGGAGGCCCTGATGGGCATCCAGGTCGACGACGAGGTGGAACTGCGCGTCATCGACCGCGGCGTCGGTGGCATCACCGAGACCAACGTCAACCTGGCGTCGGCGTCGGACGCGGTGATCATCGGCTTCAACGTGCGCGCCGAAGGGAAGGCGACGGAGCTGGCCAACCGCGAGGGCGTCGAGATCCGGTACTACTCGGTCATCTACCAGGCGATCGACGACATCGAAAAGGCCCTGCGCGGCATGCTCAAGCCGATCTACGAGGAGAAGGAGCTGGGCCGCGCCGAGATCCGCGCGATCTTCCGATCCTCGAAGGTGGGCATCATCGCCGGGTGCATGATCAGCTCCGGCGTGGTGCGACGCAACGCGAAGGCCCGCCTGTTGCGGGACAACGTCGTGGTCACCGAGAACCTCACGATCAACTCGCTGCGACGGGAGAAGGACGACGTGACCGAGGTCCGCGAGGGGTTCGAGTGCGGTATGACGCTGGGTTACTCCGACATCAAGGAAGGCGACATCATCGAGTCCTACGAGCTCGTCGAGAAAGAGCGCGCCTGAACATCGCCGACGATGCAGAACGAAGTGATGAGGAGGAGGCGGTGAATCGATATGCCTGACCCGGCCCGGGCGCGCCGATTGGCCAAACGCATCAACACGATCGTCGCCTCGGCGATCGAGTTCGAGATCAAGGATCCCGGCCTGGACGGGGTGACCGTCGTCGATACGAAGGTCACCGCCGACCTGCACGATGCGACGGTGTTCTACACGGTGATGGGCCGCACCCTGGACGAGGAGCCGGACTACGCCGCCGCGGCGGCCGCCCTGGAACGGGCCAAGGGCGCGCTGCGCACGATGGTGGGCGCGGGCACCGGCGTGCGCTTCACGCCCACGCTGACCTTCACCCGCGACACCACGTTGGACACCGTGCAGCGGATGGACGAGTTGCTCGCGCGCGCACGCGCGGCGGACGCCGATCTGGCGCGGGTTCGCTCGGGGGCCAAGCCGGCCGGGGAGGCCGATCCCTACCGGGGGCCAAGTGACGAGGACACCGGTGACGACGACCGACGCGAAGACTGAGCTCGCCCGCGCCGCGGGAGCACGCGTCGACGTCCACGGGGCGGTCGAATTGCTCTCCGGCGCCGCGACTATCGCGGTGGTCGCCCACGTCCACCCCGACGCCGACACCATCGGCGCGGGCCTGGCGCTGGCTCTGGTGTTGGACAAGTGCGGCAAGAGCGTCGAGGTGGGCTTCGCCGAGCCGGCCACGCTGCCGGATTCGCTGTCGTCGTTGCCCGGTTGTCAGCTGCTGGTCGGTGCCGACGCGATGCGGCGCGATGTCGATCTGGTTGTCACCGTTGATGTTCCGAGTGTCAAGCGGCTGGGCGCGTTGAGTGAGCTGGCAGGCCCCGGCCGGGAGCTGCTGGTGATCGACCATCACGCCTCCAACGAGCTGTTCGGGACGGCGAACTTCGTTGACGTGTCGGCGGATTCGACCACGATGATGATCGCCGACATCCTCGACGCGTGGGACAAGCCGATCGAACCGGACGTCGCGCACTGCATCTACGCCGGCCTGACGACCGACACCGGCTCGTTCCGCTGGGCCACCCCCCGCGCGCTTCGACTGGCGGCCCGTCTGGTGGAGACCGGCGTCGACAACGCCGCCATCAGCCGAACGCTGATGGACAGCCATCCCTTCACCTGGCTGCCGCTGCTGTCACGCGTGCTGGGGTCGGCGCAGCTGCTGCCCGAAGCGGTCGGTGGCCGCGGGCTGGTGTATGCCGTTGTCGGACACCAGGATTGGGTCAGCTCGCGCCCCGAGGAAGTAGAAAGCATCGTCGACATCGTGCGCACCACGCAGCAGGCCGAGGTGGCCGCGGTGTTCAAGGAGGTCGACCCGCAGCGGTGGTCGGTGTCGATGCGCGCCAAGGCCGACGTGGACCTGGCGGCGGTCGCATGCGCCTTCGGCGGGGGCGGCCACCGGCTGGCGGCCGGCTATTCGACGAGTGGCCCGATCGACGACGCGGTCGCGTCGCTGCGCGCGGCCCTGGGCTGAACGGCCCTCGGTTAGAACGCCCAGCTGCCCGCGCGTTGCAGCACGAACCCGTGGTCTCCGCTGGTGGTGTCCAGGCAGGCGACCAGGTTGTCGGCGCCGACCGCGCACGTGACGTTCAGGTAAGTCAGCTTCTGTCCCGCTCCCAGCAACTTGCCCCCCGGCGGCAGGGCGGCCGGATTGCCGTCGCACCCGCCGTAGGACATGCGGCTCAACTGGTAGCCCGGTCCCTTGAACTCCGCGGAACCCACCAGGCAATCGCCCGGGTGCGGGCGGCCGCCCAGAACGGGAACGTCGTCGATGCCGGGCATGTCGCCCTTGCACTTGATGTCCTGTGACGGCTGCGGCGCCGGCGCCGGCCCCCCATAGAAGTCACAGGCCAGGTTGTAGGGGGTGGAGAAGCTGATCCGCGGCGAGGTGCCCGGGCCGCTGTTGCTGACGTAGCCGTCCGCCGGGGCCGGTGCGAAACCGTCCAGGTTGGGAAAGCCCGCCGGCGGCTGCGCGCCCGCACGGGGCGCTGGCCCCACGATCGCGAACGCGACGGCCAGAGCGCCCGCAAGGACCCTCACGGTGACGTCGACGACCGATCGCATCACCTGATGGTAGGGGTTGCCCTCAGTTCACCCATAAACAAGCGGCGATCAAGATCGACCCAATGGCCGTGACCAGGCCTGCTGCCGGCCACGTCTAGCGGACCTGGGCCCGTCCCCGCTGCAGCACCGCCTCGCGGTTCGCGGCGATGTCGTCGCCGCTGGTCCGGAACTGGCGGGCCGCCATCGCTTCCAGCCACAGCCCCCCGCCGGTCTGCGAATCGTCGATGCGGTGATAGGACGCCAGCAGCGCGCGCACCGCGTTCTGGTTGTTGCCGACGATCGACGCCGCCACTCCGCGGGCGGCGGGCAACAGCTGGTCGTGCGGCACCACCTCGGTCACCAGCCCGGCGCGCAGCGCGTCGGTGGCGGACAGGTAGTCCCCGGTCATGCTCATCCGCCGGGCCAGGCCGACGCCGACCTTCTGCGGCAGCCGCACGCTCAGCCCCCAGGTGGGCAACAGGCCGACGCGGGCATGGGTGTCGGCGAAGCGGGCGTTCTCAGACGCGATCAGGATGTCGCAGTAGAGGGCCAGCTCCAGCCCGCCGGTCACCGCGGCGCCGTTGATCGCACCGATGACCGGTTTGCTCAGCGGTGGCCACCGCGGGGAGATGTCCGGAAGCGCCGAGGAACCGCCCAACTCTTTGAGATCCAGGCCCGCGCAGAACACCGGGTCGGCGCCGGTGACGATGACGACGTCGACCGCGTCGTCGGTTTCCGCGTCGGCCAGCGCGCCGAAGAACCGGTCGCGCAGCGCCGAAGACAGCGCGTTGCGGGACTGCGGCCGGTTGAGGGTGAGGGTGCGCACCCGCTCGTCGGTTTCGATCAGCAGGATGTCGTCGGTCATGGGATCACCGTAAAGGGTCACCGGCCGCGCCTATCGTTGAGGCATGTGCCGGAACATCACCGAGTTGCGCGGGTTGCAACCGTCGGCCACCGCGGAGGAGATCGCCGCGGCGGCGCGCCAGTATGTGCGCAAGGTCAGCGGGATCACCCGACCGTCGGCGGCGAACGTCGAGGCCTTCGAGGCGGCGGTTGCCGAGGTAACCGAGACGACGACGCGGTTGTTGGCGGCGCTGCCCCCGCGGCGTCAGCCGCCCAAGACGGTCCCGCCGTTGCGCCGGCCTGAGGTGGTCGCCCGGCTGGCCGGGGCGCAATGACGCTTACCGCGACCATGCCCGCGCTCAAGGAGTGGAGCGCCGCGGTGCATGCCCTGCTGGACGGTCGCCAGCGGGTGCTGCTGCGCAAGGGTGGCATCGGGGAGAAGCGGTTCGAACTGGCCGCCTCCGAGTTCCTGCTGTTTCCGACGGTCGCGCACAGCCACGCCCAGCGGGTGCGGCCCGAGCACCGCGATCTGCTGGACGCGGCGGCCGCCGACAGCGCCGACGATCGTCTGGTGATCCGGGCGGCCGCGAAAGTCGTTGCCGCCGTAGCGGTTAACCGGCCCGATGGCCTTGCGGCAATCGAGGACCTGCACATCTGGACCGCCGAGTCGGTGCGCGCCGACCGGCTCGATTTCCGCCCCAAGCACAAGCTGGCCGTGCTGGTGGTGTCGGTGCACCCGTTGGCCGAGCCGGTCGAAATCACCCGAACGCCCGAGTATGCCGGCTGCAAGAGCTGGGTGGACCTGCCGATGCGGGCGCAGCTGGCGCCGCCGGTATATGAGGATGCCGCGCTAGCCGAGGTCGCCGCCCGCGTCCGCCGCGCCGTTGGCTGACAGGTCGAGTGGGCCGACGGGCAGCAGCAGCCGGGAACGCCCGTAGCGCACGGTGTGAGTGGCCGGCTTGGACTGTCGGGCCGTCAAGATCGGCTCGCCGGTGCCCAGGTTGCGTGCGTAGCGGGGAAACCAGCTGCCGGCGATCAGCACGCGGATGCGTGAGCCGGCGCGGAAGCGGTGGGCGATGCCGTCGAGTTCCACGCGCACGGTCCCCTTCGACGACTTCTTGGCGGTCCGTAACCGCCGGTAGCCGTCGCTGACGTTCTTCGACCGGCCTCTGGCGTCGACCTCGCTCACCCGGACGAACAGGTCGACGTGGGGAGTGTCCGCGCCGTGCGCCAGCTCGACGACGGGGCTCCCGTAGACGCACAGGTCGTGGGTGAGGGTCAGGCTGGTGAACGCCAGCACGTCGCCGCGCGACGCGAGCCGGCTGTCGTCGCGGTATCCGCTGTTCGGCGACAGCAACGGACCGCCGGTGGTGGGTGTCGGGTCGGCGGGGTCGTAGCGGAAAGACGCCGGCGTCAGCCGCGCCAGGTCCGTCGGTGCGGTCTCCCCGAGGTGGCCGCCGGGCCGCAGGTAGAGCGCGCGCTCGGTGGTGGCGGGCGGCCAGTCGGCCACGTTGCGCCAACCCTGGCCGGTGACATACGCGCGGACCCGGCTGGGCCGGCGCCGGGCGGGTGCGCCGCCGAGGTGGGCGCCCAGCCAGTCCAGCGACTCCCGGGTGCAGGTGCTCAGCCCGGTGGTGAGCAGCTGGGTGTGCGTCCAGGGGCCCATGGTGAGCGCGACGTCGACGCCCCGGCCGCGCAGATGCGCATACTGCTGCAGCGTCTGCCTGACGAAGATGTCCTGCCAGCCGCCGAGCAGCAGCACGGGCACGTCGACGCGGTCCAGCGCGTCGCCGCAGCGGAGCGCGTCCCAGAACGGATCGGTCGGGTCGGCGTGCTCGACCCACATCTCGAACCACGGCGCGCCCCCACCCAGCAGCGCCCGGGCCGTGTCGCCCACCGGCAGCCCGAGGGCCGCCTGCGTCACCCGGCTGCGGTTCCGCAGCTGGCGCAGCGCCGACCGGGCGCGCACCGGGTCCTCCTGGTGGGCGACCATGTCGCTCCAGCCCAGGAAGTCGTTGATCGCGAACGAGCCGGTGCCCCACACCGAGGCATTGAAATCGTGCGGCCCCACGGTGACGACGGCCGCGGCCAGCTCCGGCGGGGGATCGGTCATCAGCGCCCACTGGGTGAACCCGAGGTAGGACAACCCGATGGTGGCGAAGCTGCCGGTGAACCAAGGCTGCGCGCGCAGCCAGGCCACCGTGTCGGCGCCGTCGGCGGCCTCATGGGCCATCGGTTCGAAATCCCCTCCCGACCCGAACGTGCCGCGCACGCTCTGCAGCACCACGTGGTAGCCGCGGGCCGCGTACAGCGCGCCGAACACCAGGGAGAACGGGAACCCGCGCCCGTAGGGCCCGCGTGCCAGCAGGGTGCCGGCGGCGGAGTCGGTGTTCGGCGCGTAGTGATCGGCCACCAGGTCGACCCCGTCGCGCATGGGCACCCGGACGCGTTGGATCGTGTAAT
>NZ_LZJZ01000001.1 GCF_001667585.1 Mycobacterium sp. E2733 | reverse complement strand
CCCACCGACTTGGCGATCTGCACGAAGTTGTTGCCCATACCAATACTGAAGTACGGCAAACCCTCGGTGTTATAGAAGAAGCCGGCGAAGGGGCTATAGCCGTTGACCAGCGTTCCGAGGTTGGTCGGGAACACGGTCTGCCCGGTCAACAAGAACCAGATCTCGCTCAGCGGGTCGGTGGACGTGGTCGCCGCGGCCTGCGGGGCGGCGGTGGCCGTCGCGATGCTCGCCGCTTTTTGCACGGTGTTGGCCGTGTTGCCCGCCGTGGTGTTGGCCGTCGCTTTGGCGACCGCGCTGGCCTGGGTGGCAGAGCCCCCGTCATTGGTGATTTTCGGCGCGGCCTGGAACTGGGTGAGGCCCTTGGTCGCCGTCGTCGATTGCGTCGCATAGGTCTCCATCGCGCCGGCGTCCTGTGCCCAGAACTCGCCGTACTGGGCCTCCAGCTGGGCGATCGCCCCGGTGTTCTGCCCGATCACGTTGGTCGCCTGCAGCTGCTGCACCAGGGCACGGTTGGCCGCGATCACCGGTGGTGGCACCACCGCGGCGAACACCGCCTCGTAAGCCGCCGCCGCCGCGCTGGCCTGGGCGGCGGCCTGCTCGGCCTGAGCCGCCGTGGTGGCCAGCCACTCCGCATACGGCGTCGCCGCCTGCGCCATCGCCGCCGAGGCCGTCCCAGCCCACTCCTCACTGGCCAGCTGCGTGACCACGTTCTGATAACTCAACGCAGCCGACTGCAACTCCGCGGCGATCGCATTCCACGCCGACGCCGCCGCCATCAACGAGCCCGACCCCGGACCGGCGTATATCCGCGCCGAATTGAACTCCGGCGGAAAAGCCCCAAAATCAAACACGAATTACCCCTTGACCCGTCGCAGCTGCATGAATGACCTCGAGTAGTGAATGACGATAATTCGCATTTGACCGGCCACCGGCCCTGCGAGCGGCCGACCTCAGCGTTGCCCGTACGCGGGCGCATGGCCCGCGGTAGTCGCGGCCCGGATGTCCCGGGGCGGCCAAGCGTCGGGCGGCCGGCCGCTTGCCTTCATGAACTGGGAAAAGAGCCTCGCGACGGTCGCCCTCGCGGATCGCCCGGCCGCAGGCGGAGCACCCCGCCGGCGTCGCAGCCGGGCTCGGCCACGACCGGCGCTCGATAAAATCCCGCCGCGGATAATCCGAATGGCTGGTGTCCATATCCGCCGCTATCCGGCCGATGGTGGGCGGGTGAGGACGCTGTAGCGGAAGCCGTATTTGTGCGAGTAGCCCGCGGTGGCGCTGCG